>JAJYFA010000228.1 GCA_021790995.1 Acidobacteriota bacterium | reverse complement strand
CGGAAAGAGTTTCTCGGCGGTATAGTAGATTTTCTTTTTTTCTCCGTTGCCAACGCTCAGCGTCACGGCGCTGTCGGCAGCGAGTGCTATCCCGCGCTTGTTCATCACGGCGACTTCACAGGTCATGGCTCTCTCCGGTCAGCAGGGCTGGGTGATCGGTGGCAGTGTCCTGTCGCGGACACATCGGGTCGACTTTTTGACCACAGGACGGATTGCGATTCACAAGCAAACTTTAGTGGTCTGATGCGACAGAATGTGTCGCAGAAAAACTGCTGTCAAAGCTGTGCTCGATGCAAACACGCGCTGCGGCGGCGAAGGATCATTCTGCGACCGGCGGGCGCTCATCAGCCAAAAAGAACGTTGCAAATCCATTTTGTACTTTGATGCCTAAAAAAGTGGGGAGGAGACGACCATGCTGTTAACAGATCCTTGCAGAACCACGCATCGGCGTCCCCGTAAACCCCATCGGCTGCTTGCTCTTTTCAGGCGCTTTGAGCAAGCACTCCGCAGCAAGCGCATCGAAAAGCGTTCTGGCGTCCGTACTGGCATTGCGCAGCGACAACCCGCGCAGTGCCGAGAGATAGTCTCCGGGCGTAAGCCCATGGAGGCATCGGAGTTGCTCGCGCCACTCGTTTTGCTCGGCATCGGAGAGCGCGATCCCATCGCGCCCGAGCACCGCGGCAAAAAGCGCGGCGGCCTTGTCAGGCGTGAGCGAGAGGAACTCAAGCTTCACGTCAAAGCGCCGCAGTGAGGCCTCATCCAAGGCGTCGAGGAAATTGGTTGTCGCTACAAAGATTCCAGGGTAGTCCTCCATCTGCGTCAGGACCTCGTTCACCAGACTGACTTCCCAGCTCTGGTGCGCGCGGGTGCGGCTTGAAAGAAACGAATCGCACTCGTCCAGCACGAGCAGCGCCCCCTGTGCCCGGGCCCGCTGGAACATGGCCGCGATCGCGCGTTCCGTCTCCCCGACGTAGGGCCCCAGGAGATCCGAAGCACGTTGCCTAAGATAAGTGAGCCCCAGGCTCTCCGCCAGGTGGCGCGCAAGCGCCGTCTTGCCGCTGCCCGGTACGCCGTAGAAGAGCAACCGGCCCTCGGCGCGGGACCGCAGTCCCTCGAGCAACGCGGCGGGGTCGGTCTTAAGCGCAAGATACTGAAGACCATAGGGCAGACTTACCCGCGGAACCTGGGGTAACGGCGTCATGTCGAGCGCCGCCAGATGCTGGTTCAGCGTGGCTTCGAAAATCCGTGCACGATTGGCGTTGTCCGCTTCTTGCGCAAGGCGTGTCGTCTCCGCCGCCTGGGCAATGAGGCCGGGTGGCAGATGCTCATGCGCCGCCACGCGCTGGCGAAGACCTGTCTCGTCGATGCCAAGCGGTGCAAGATATTGCGCGGCGATATTCGCCCGCACCGCCGGCGGGGGCGGGCCAACCTCGAGCACGAAATTGAACCTTCTCCGGTAGGCGGGATCGATGCTCTCGAGATCGTTCGTGACCCAGAATGTGGGGGCCGGCGCGGATTGCAGCAAATCGACCGTGTAGCCTTTCCCGGGACCGCCATCCGGATGGAGACTCTCCCAGCTGTCTTGCCGGAAGCCGCTACGAAAGTAATCCTCTACCTCATCGAATAGAATCAGGGCATCTCCGCGGCTCGCGCCCAGGCGGCCCACGAGCCGCAGCGCCTTCACCCGCCCCTGGCGCTCCAGGGCATCGCCGTCCTCATCGGCGACCGATACCTCGAGAAGTTGCAGGCCGAGATCGCAAGCAAGCGCGTTCACGAGTGCTGTTTTCCCGGTACCCGTCGGACCGTAGAGCAGAATGTTGACGCCGCACACCCCCTCCGCGATCGCGCCGCGAAGCAGGGGTTTGAGGACACTGATCACGGACGTGAGGTGCGCGAAGTCGGCGAGCACTCTTGGCGGCTCGGCTGGCAGTTTGAGATAGGATGAAAGCAGACTTGCAGTCGAGAGATACGGCTCATCGAGCTGGCTGCTGAGTTTCGGAAGCACGTCGAGCCAGTCATTGAGATCGCAGTTCCCGCGGCAGTTGGGACTCACGGTTACCAGTCCCGAGGCCGCAAGCGTCCCTTGCCGGGCAAATGCCTGGCTGACCTGAGCCACCTCGACCCCGAGGCAGACGGCGATCTTTTCAAAGAGCGCCGCCGGAGAAACGAGGTTCCCGAGAAAACCAAAGCCAGTCTGAAAGTCCGGCTGGTGATTGGCAAGCAGCGCAAATGCCATAAGATCCACCTCCAGCGGCGTCAGTCCGATCTCCTGCATCAGGAGTTGCGCATGCGGAAGATCCGGGAGTTCCGACCGGGCGAGTTTCTGGTAGTGCCGAATCAGATTACGCCTGGCCTGTGCCAGAGCACGGCCCTGAAGTGACTTGGAGTCGATCTCAAGGAATGCGCAGACCCCCGTCCCGATCGTATTGAGATGTTCGAGTATGTCGATCTCTTCTGCGGCTTCCGGCAGCCGCAGCACGAGCCGCTCCCAACCTGCCGTGGCGAGCAATCCCCGCAGGAGCCAACGCTGACCACGGGCGCTCGCTGCCTTCTGGAAGCTCGTGAATTCTTCTCTCTCTTTGCCCTTGACCTTCGGGCGTTTCAAACGTTGCGTCATGGCCGGCCCCTTTCCTTATTCTTGTCATCGACAGCAGCAGAAGGTGGTGTACCCTGCCTGCAGCGCTCGATACAGCCGCATTTCGACGTCGTGGCGATTACTGCGCGATGCTGATGTTCGGCGGACTACTCTTTCCCGCCACAGAGGATGCACCAGAAATGCGACAGATTATGTCGCAGCTGAATCGGAACGGAGTCGCATACGTCAGGGGTTAATTGGCGATAGTTGACCCGGCCGTGCACACAAATAAAGGAAAGCGGTAAAAGCAAGGGCCAGTCCTACGCCCCAGCCGATTTGAAACGGCCAAGGCCAGCCATATCGAACCGTACCGGTATCTCAACGATTTGTTCACGAAGTTGCCACCGGCCAAAACGCTTGAGGACTGCGAGCAGCTGCCGCCTCGGTGCTTGACCGAGACCGTCGGCGCGCAATCGATGTTAAAGAAAACGGCGGCGTAACGGATGATGGAAATGCGCGTTGAGTTGCATCCATTTCTGACCCAGGCGGGTGCAGACAAAAACTTGGGCTACTTGGCGGTAGCCCAAGTTTTTGTCCGCACCCGCCTACATCTCTCGGCCTGCATAAGCAGCACATTGCCCATTGCGAAACCGGGAAACCACAGCCTGTCCTTTCTGCCGCAATACACCTATTTGTCCTCAGCCCAAAGAAAAACATCTAGCTCTGTCAAATCTTTGGCTGGATAGCTTTTGGGTTTTTGCGCAAGGGCCGCGCGAAGCGTTTTAGCCAAAAGGATATATCTCGATCCTTCCGATGCCCCGCGCGGCGCTTTGTAACCAGAACGCCCTGCCCAGTTCTTGATGGGCCTATTTAACAGGGGGTACTTTTGGGGAAAGTAGCGGCACAGCAATTCCGTAAACACGGCGCTGCGTGTCTCCACTTTTTGTGTCTCCAGCCGGTCCAATTGCTCCCGAACCACGCCATCCCTTTCGCTCTCAGTAGCATCACAGATGGTCACAAAGGCCTGCGAAAAGGCTCTCCAGTTGCTCCCTTTGGCCGTAATTTGCCAGGGACCGCTCTGGAAAGACTTCCATAGCCTTACCAATTCGGCGTACACCTCGTCGTTTTGCAATTTACCCTGGACACACTGACGGAAAACTTTGAGCAACGGCCGCTTGTTTCTTTCGAACTCCTTTATTTGCTTTCTTCGCTCTTTGATGTACTTATTGCCCTTTGTTGGGTCCGGTAACGCGAGCGGCATGACAGGCGTGTTAACCTTTTCGCCTGGCTTTTTCTTTCCTTTGCCTCCACCAAGAGATAATCTCTTCGCTTCGACGTATTTGTCCAGCCACCCACCAGAAACCGGCACTGAGTTTTCCGCCAGCTCCCCGACCCATTGGCACGCTTGGCGAAACTGCTTCAGCGTGATGTCTTGGGACACGTTCGCCTCCACGTTACTCGACATCGCTGCTTCCGTCATGTTCGACGAACCCACAAGCATGTGACACCGGTCATTACTGTCCCGCCAGAACAGCGCCTTCGGATGAAATCCAGATATATTGTCAGCAACCATGAAATTCGACCGCAATTCCTCCGGCAACCACTTCAATACTTCATTGCATGCAGCCTTCCGCGTAATGCCAAAATCCTTCCCGATGATAAAAGTGAAAGTCTTGCACTTGTTAAGTTTCGGCATGTTCTGCCATGCAGTGAGATAGGCCGAGACCAAGTAGAGCTCTTGGGCGTCCTTAAACGCAGTTTTGTAGACTTTTTCCAAGGCCTTGTCCGCATTCCGCGGTGACGTGAGATAAAGCTTCATAAAACCCCCCATTTTTGGTTCGCCTTTCCTTCGACTAGGCCATTGTCGCTGCTTTAGGGCTGCGTTTAAAAAAAAGCGGCTCAACGCGGATTCGTGTGGGTGATTTTTGCATGATCCGGGAGCGGCGGCAAAAAATGCGTAATGATCTTCATGGCCAGGTACTTTTCATCGCGGAAGCCGTAGGCCTTGCGCTGGATGACGCGA
>JAJYFA010000060.1 GCA_021790995.1 Acidobacteriota bacterium | reverse complement strand
CTCAGCTTCAGGCGAAGTGAAAAGACGGCGATTGACGGCGGAAGGGGCGGGCGCCGAAATTGCCGAAGCCGCCGCGGGCTGCACAGCCGGCGCAGAGACCGCTGCCGCGCCTTCCATCACAAGCTCGATGCCGTGCTGCTGCAGAAAGTCGCGCGCCGAGGGCGTGACGATGCTGTTTGCCGCAACCACGATGCTGCCGGCTCCCGCTGACAATGCGTCCTGCACATCGCGCATCGCAATCAGTTTGCGCCCGCCAAGATCGATGCTCTTTTCTCCGTTTTTCACTTCTCCACCTCGAACAAAATCTCTATTGCCTCACGTTTACCGCGTCCACAATCAGCGCCAGGTATGCATCTACCGGCACCTGTGCGGGCCAAAAAGGATTTGCAGCCTCGCGGCCTTCTGTAAACGCCACCATCTGGCCCGCTGCCGCACCCAGTTCGTCGACCGCAATCAGCGCCTTGCCGCCGCCCTGCCCGTTCTTTGCGCGCAGGTTCTCCATCGTCACCGGCTCCACGATCTTGAGCGTGCGCCCGTGAAACGACTCAACGGCTGGCGTGAGGGTCACTTGACCGCGAACGATGCCGAGCCTCATGCGGCGCCTCCTGCGAAGGGCTGTTGCACCGCGTCTACGAGGCCCGCGACCACCAGGCGTGCCGGCGTGTTGTTGCCCAGCCTCTGGCGCGAAATATCGCCGTCGGTCGAAACCATGACTGTCTCTCCCTGAGCAGCGCCCATCCAATCCACGACGACGATTGGTTCTTCCGCCGCGGTTCCATCGGCCTCCAGCCGCTGCGCAACAAGAAACCTGCATCCGTTCAATGAGGGATGCTTTGCCGTTGCCACGACAGTGCCTTCAATCCGCGCCAGAAACATCGCTAGATAATCCTCAGTGCATTCCCGACCACAATCTGCCGCTCGCGTGTGAATGTGAGCGGTGTCGTGATTCCTTCGCCCGTCGGCGTGGCGATGGTATGGCTGAAGTAGCCGGGGCCGCCCACACCCAGCGATGCCGGTGAGGCAGCATTGTGAATGAACAGCGTGGTGTTCACCGCCTTCGCCATGCGCGTCGCCGTCTCCAGATTGTTGGTGTGGATGATGGCGGTGTGCCCGTAGCCGTGTTCCGCACGGACCGCGGCGGCAATCGCCTCATCCACGTTCTTCACCCGCACGACGGGCACGAACGGCATCATCTGTTCTTCCTGAACGAAGGCATGCTCCTCGACGGTCTCGCCGAAGAGCAGATCAGTTCCGGCTGGCGCCTGCACGCCTGCGGCCTTCGCCAGCACGGCCACGTCCTTGCCCACCAGATCCTTTTTCACATGCGCGCGGGCGCAGCCGCCGCCGTCGCCTTCAAACGTAAACGCAGCCTTGGTAAGCCGGTCGATCGCCGCCGCATCCAGTTGATAGGCGCCGGCGCGCTTCATGGCCGCAATGAAGGCATCGGCCACCGATGCCACCACGAAAACTTCTTTCTCGCCGATGCACAGCAGATTGTTGTCGAAGGCCGCGCCATCGATGATGCAGCGCGCCGCGCGATCAAGATCCGCGGTCTCGTCCACCACCACCGGAGGATTTCCCGGCCCGCCTGCGATGACGCGCTTGCCCGACATGGCCGCGGCCTTGGCCACCGCCGCGCCGCCCGTGCAGCAGAGCAGCGCCACCTTGGGATGATGGAAGATCTGCTCGGCGGCTTCAATCGTTGGCTCCACGGTGGTCGTAAACACGTTGGCTACGCCCAGCTCGCGCTCGATCTGACGATTCCACAACTGCAACGCATACTGCGCCACGCGCTTGCCCGAGGGATGCGGTCCGAAGACCGCCGTATTCCCCGCGGCAACAACATTGATGGCGTTCGAGGCCATGGTGGGCACCGAATGCGTCACCGGCAGCATCATGCCGACAACGCCCCAGGGCGCGTGCTCAATGATGCAGACGCCAGTGGTGGTGCTGCGCGCCTCGGTGTGCAACGCTTCCACCCCAAGCACAAAACGCATGTTCTGAAGCTTCAGAATCTTGTGGTCGAGCCGGCCGACCTTGGTCTCTTCCAGCTCCATGCGGCCTAGCTCTTCGCGCCGGTCGTTGCAGATGCCGCGCACGATGTCCACGATGCGCATACGGTCTTCGAGCGGCATCGCCGCTACTTTCTTCTGCGCCTCGCATGCCGCGCTCACGGCCTCGTCCACGGTGGCAAAGATGCCATCGCGCGCCGGCGTTTTTGGCGCGGGAACGGGCGCTGCCGGCGCCGCCTGCATCTGCATGCGCAGCCGCGCAACCACTTCCTTTGCGATCTCTTGAATCACCTGCGACGAAACTTGCTGTTCGGTCTGCATCGAAAACTCCTCGAAGCTGCATCTACGGCTCGGCTGCCGCCGGTCTACGGTTTCGCGACGGCCACGCCGTTCACCTCGATCGTGTCCACAATGCCCACAATCACAGCATCGACAGGCGCGTCCTTGGTCGCGGGCGTCAAACGCGCCGAACTGCCCTGCGTAAACAGCACGCACTCACCGACGCCAGCGCCCACGCCGTCCACCGCGACAACGGAGCTGCCCGAGATCTGCAGCTTGCCTTCCTTGTTGATGTAAGGCTGAATCAGCAGCAGCTTCATGCCGCGAAACTTCGCGATCTTCTGCGTGGAGACCACGTTGCCGATGACTTTCGCGATGAACATTGCGAACCTCTTCAAAGGGCCGCGCGCGCTCAGGGGCTAAAGCCCCCATTCGTGTTGGGCCGACTCTTGCGGCACGGCCAAGGCTGCGCCCTTTCAAAGCCGACGACCGCCGCAGGCCGTGGAAATCCGCGCCTGCCGTGCCGTTTCACAACGCCTCGCCTGAAACACCAACCGGCGAGGCGGAATCCCGCTTCGCTACTTCGGCAGGATGGTTCCCAGCGAATCATGCGGACGCGCGATCACATGCACGCTCTGCACCTCGCCGGCCGCACGAGCCGCCGCCGCGCCCGCATCGACTGCTGCGCGCACCGAACCCACGTCGCCCGTGACATACACAGAACAGAGGCCGCTGCCTGCCTTGTTCCAGCCTAGAAACTTCACGCTCGCCGCCTTCAGCATGGCGTCCGTCGCCTGCACCAGGGCCACCAGGCCCTTGGTTTCGATCATTCCGATTGCTTCACTCGCCATTGCGATCTCCCTTGTGCGATCCCTACTTCAACAAGCTTTCGACCAGCGCATCGTGGGGCCGCGGGATTACATGCGACGACACCAGCTCGCCGACCACCTTGGCCGCGGTTGCGCCTGCGTCCACCGCCGCGCGCACACTGCCCACGTCACCGCGCACGATCACGGTCACATAGCCGCCGCCGATCGGCACCGTCTTCACCAGCTCCACGCTGGCAGCCTTCACCATGGCATCGCTCGCTTCCACGATTCCCACCATGCCTCTGGTTTCAATCAATCCGATTGCCTGACTCATTTCGTCTCCTTGAAAAACAGCTTTCAGCCATCAGCGGAAAGCTTGCTTTTACGCCTTTTTCGCCGCCACCTTGCCCTGCTGAACGAAAGACGGCAGCTCGTCGTGAGGCCGTGAGATCACTTGCACGCTCACCACCTCGCCGATTCTCGATGCCGCTTCCGCGCCCGCATCGGTAGCAGCTTTAACGGCCGCCACGTCGCCTTCGACGAAGGCGGTCACCAGACCCGAACCTACGGTCTGCCAGCCGGCGAACGATACGTTCGCCGATTTGAGCATGGCGTCGGTCGCTTCAAACAGCGCAACCAATCCCTTTGTCTCAACCATTCCCAGCGCTTGTTTCATCGCTCCCTCTCTTGTTACTTGGCGTTACTTCCCTGTTGCGACTTACTTGAAAAGTTCCATATCCTTCGCCAGATGCAGACCGCAGGCGTTGGCCTCGTCAGTATCCATGTGCACGTTGAGCCGCGACACAGGGTCGATGCGCACATGCACGTTGTTGAATGTCACGCCCGAAGGCCCGCCCACACGCAGCTTCATCCTGTCGCCCTTCTTGACACCGAAGTAGGCGGCCTCCTGCGGATTCATGTGCACGTGGATGGCGGCGCGGATCACGCCCTCTTTCAGTTCCACCACACCCTTAGGCCCGACGATCACCGCGCCCGGCGTGCCCTTGATGTCGCCCGAGAGCCGGACAGGGAGGTCGTTGAAGCCCAGCATAATGGCGTCAGTAAAGGCCAGTTCCACCTGCGACTGCTTGCGCATCGGTCCGAGGATGCGCAGATTCGAAATGATGCGGCTGCGTGGCCCGACGATTGTCACCATTTCCTTTGCCGCAAAGTTTCCTTCCTGAAAAAGCGGACGGTCGAAGGTCAGCTCCGAGCCGGGGCCAAACAGCACGTCCATATCTTCACGGCACACATGCATGTGGCGCGACGAGGCCTGCACCACTAGTTCCGGCGCTTTGCCTTTGCTGTCGCGGCCCAGATACTCGAGCGCCACCTGGCGCACAATACGTTCCACCGTCGCCCTGTCGATCACCGGATTTCCTGTGCTTGCCATCATCAGTCCTTAGCAGAGTTAGCCGGGCTAGTTACTGCCGTACAATTCCCCCGGCCCCTCAGTCCCTCAGTCCCTTAGTCCCTTAGTCCCTTAGTCCCTGCCTTTTCACCACTGCCACCGTCTCCCGCGCCACAATCGACTCTTCGTTGGCGGGGATAACGAGAACCTTCACTGTCGAACTCGATGCCGAAATCGCGCCCTCGCCCCTGATGCTTTGGTTGGCCTTCTCGTCGAGCTCGATGCCGAAGGCTGCTGTCCCTTTGAGCACTCCAGCGCGAATCGCGGCGCTGTTTTCGCCAATGCCACCCGAAAAGGTGATCACGTCCAGGCCGCCCAGTTCCAGCATGAATGCGCCCAGGTAGTGTCGGATGGAATGCGCAAAAACATCGAGCGCGAGCTGTGCCCGGGCGCTTCCCCTGGCCGCTGCCTCTTCGAGGTCGCGCAGATCGCCACTGGTGCCGCTGATCCCGGCCAGACCCGACTGGCTCCCGAGCAGCTTGGCCATCGCGTCCGGCCCCATGCCGAGCTTTTTCATCATGTGCAGCACGGCGAATACATCGATATCGCCCACACGGTTGTTCTGCGGCAAGCCCGACTGCGGCGAGGCGCCCATGCTTACGTCGACCGCGACACTGTTGCGGAAGGCGGCAACACTCGAACTGCCGCCCAGATGGCAAGAGACGTGGCGCAAATCTTTACGCGAGAGAAACGCCTGCGTGCGTTCGCTGGCTGAGCGGTGACTGGCGCCGTGAAATCCATAGCGCCGGATTCCATGCTCCGTCCGCCACTCGTAGGGAACGGCATAGGTCGTCGACGCTTCGTCCATAAACCGGTAGGGAAACGGCTCCATCACCGCGACCAGCGGCACGCCCGGCAACTCCTGCCGAAAACCCTTCATGGCGGCGATGTACGGCGGATTGTGCGCCGGAGCCAGGAAGACGAACTCCTCCATGGCAGCAAGAAACCTGTCATCGACGATCTGCGGTGTATTGAGAGGTCCCGCGTGCACAGCCTTGAAGCCGACGGCCCCAATTTCGCCAAGGCTCTTGAGCGGCTTGCCCGGTCCGGCAATCTCACTCAGGCATTTCCTGATCGCGGCGGGGTAATCGGCGGACTCTCCGCCCGGCTGGCCGATGCGCTCTACGCGGCCCTGAGCCAGCACGGTCTCTCTCGGAACCGACGCACCCGGCGTGTCGATTTCCGAAAGTTCAAGCAACCGGTACTTGAACGAGGTGCTGCCGATATTTGGAATCAAGATCTTCATTTTTGACTGTTCTTGATTGAAAATGAATGATACGATACATTAGTCGTCAGAGTCAATCGCTAAATTTGGCGGTTTTTGAGGGATAATCCGAGTTATGACTCCACAAATGGGCATTTCCGGACCAACTTCTGCCGGGCCAACCCCCTCGCTCGACCGAATCGAGGAGTTGGGAATTATCGGCGCCGGCGGCGGCGGCTTTCCCACGGCAGTCAAGTTCAAGGCCCAGGTTCCTCTTTTCATTGCTAACGCCGCCGAGTGCGAGCCACTGCTGCACAAAGACAAGGAACTGCTCCACCACTATGCCGAGCCATTCCTGCGCGGCATGACGATGGCGATGCAACTGGTGGGCGCGCGTGAGGGCGTCATCGGCATCAAGGAAAAGTACCAGGAGATCATTGCCGCGCTCGATGCGAAGGTTCCAGCGAACATTCGCGTCGAGCCGCTGCCCGACTGCTACCCCGCCGGCGACGAGTTCATTCTGGTGCACATGGTCACGGGTCGAGTGATTCCGCCTGGCGGCCTGCCGAAAGACGTCGGCGCAACCGTCTCCAACGTGGAAACGCTGATGAACATTGGGCTGGACCGGCCGGTGACGCACAAGTATCTAACCGTCGCGGGCGCGGTTGCCCATCCCGTGACGCTGCGCGTACCCGTAGGCATTACGATTGGCGAAGTGATTGAGGCCGCGGGCGGCGCGGCCGTTCCCGACTTCGGCGTTCTTCTGGGCGGCGTGATGATGGCCAGACCCGCCGCGAATCTTGACGTGCCCGTCACGAAGACTACTGGCGGCATCATCGTGTTGCCCGCCGAGCACGCGCTCATCCGCCGGCACAACGCGCCGTGGATGCACATCGCCAAGATTGGCCGGTCGGCATGCGATCAATGCCGCTTCTGCACCGAGTTCTGCCCACGCTATCTGCTCGGCCATCCCATCGAGCCGCACATGGCGATGCGCTCGCTGGGATTCTCGCAGCCGGGCGATCTTACCGTGGCCACACTCTATTGCTGCGAGTGCAACCTGTGCACCATGTTCGCGTGCCCCGAAGATCTGGACCCAAAAAACGTTTGCGTGCAGGGCAAGCCGATTGCGCGCGAGCGCGGACTGACGTGGAAAGGCACACCGGATTCGATCCAGCCGCATCCGATGGCCGAGTTCCGCCGCGTGCCCATGCGCAGGCTCATCGCCAAACTCGGTCTGGGCGAGTTTGTGAATGAAGGCCCGCTCACCGAATACAAGTTTGCCCCGCGCAAGGTCACGATTCCGCTCAAACAACATGCAGGCGCGCCCGCCGTGCCGCAGGTGAAATGCGGCGACTGGGTGCGGGCAGGCGAGTTGATTGCCGCGCCGGAAGCGGGCAAGCTGGGCGCGCGCATTCATGCAAGCATCGACGGCCGCGTCACGGTGGGCAAGGATGCCGTGGTGATTGAAGCGTAAAAGGCAGGTGTCAGGTTTCAGTGACCGGTGAACTGGCTTCATCCCGCGCAGTTTCTGAAACCTGAAACCTGTTCAAAGGAGCCAAACGTGGCGACAGAAATTAACTCCATCGGACTGATCGAGCTTTCAAGCGTGGCAACCGGATTCGTCGTCGAAGACCAGATGCTGAAGGCCGGCTCGGTCGAACTGCTGCTGGCGCGCAGCATTTGTTCGGGCAAATTCCTCATCGTCGTCTCGGGCGACGTCACCAGCGTGCAATCGGCGCTCCTCGCCGGGGCTGCAGCCGCGGGAGCCTCGCTGATCGAGCGTCGCCAGATCGCGCGCGTGCATCCGCAGGTACTCCAGGCCATCTCGCAGAGCGTCGACATTCCGCCCAGTCATCTGAAGTCCATCGGCGTGATTGAGACTTTCTCGGCGGCCAGCATCATTGAAGTGGCCGACGCCGCCGTGAAGTCCGCAGCCGTAACACTGATGAAGGTACACCTGGCCATGGCGCTGGGTGGCAAGGGCTTCGTGGTGATGGCCGGCGACGTGGCCAGCGTGCAGGCCGCTGTCGCTGCCGGCTCAAAGGCCGCCGCCGAAGACGGCATGTTAGTGGGCAGAGGCGTGATAGCCGCCCCCGCGCCGGAGCTGTTCAAGGAATACATCTGAGAGACAAAAAATCAGAGCGCAGGAAATCCGCCTTCGTGACAATTTGCCTTTCCGGCAAAAGCAATTCAGTTCTATATCCGATTCCCTGCCCCCTTCAAATGGACTTCGCCGGCTCGCTCACTTGCCGACTTTCTAACTCGCCAGATCAAAGCGATCCAGGTTCATCACCTTCGTCCACGCGGATGTAAAGTCTTTGACGAACTTCCGCTCGCCGTCCTTTGCTGCGTAGACCTCGGCAACCGCGCGGAGCTGCGAGTTGGAGCCAAAGACGAGATCGACGACCGTCGCAGTCCACCTGAGCTGGCCGGTCTTGCGGTCGCGGCCTTCGAGGACGCCCTCGGTTGACGATCTCTGCCACTCCGTGCCCATGTCGAGCAGGTTCACGAAGAAGTCGTTGGTGAGCGTTCCAGGGCGCTCGGTGAAGACGCCGTTCTTCGAGCCGCCGAAGTTTGCGCCTAACATGCGCAGGCCGCCGACGAGCGCGGTCATCTCCGGCGCGGTGAGCGAGAGCAACTGCGCCTTGTCGAGCAGCATCTCTGCCTGGCAGCTTTCCATTCCCGTGCAGACGTAGTTGCGGAAGCCATCGGCTTTGGGCTCGAGCACCGCGAACGACTGCACGTCGGTTTGCCTCTGCGAAGCGTCCATGCGGCCCGGCGCGAAGCCAACCTTCACGCTGTGGCCGGCCTTTTTGGCTGCGGCTTCGACGGCGGCCGTTCCGGCGAGCACGATCAGGTCGGCGAGCGAGATTCGCTTGCCGCCCGGCGACTTTCGATCGCCTTTGGCTTGGGAGGCATTGAACTGCTTCTGGATGGCTTCGAGCTTCGCGAGCGCCTTTTTGAGTTCCGCCGGCTGATTCACCTCCCAGTTCTTCTGCGGAGCGAGGCGAATGCGGGCGCCATTGGCGCCGCCTCGCTTATCGCTGCCGCGGAAGCTGGCCGCCGACGCCCAGGCCGTGGTGACAAGCTGGCCAATCGACAGCCCCGAAGCAAGCACCCTGGCCTTTAGCGTTTCAATGTCCTTCTCGCTGACCAATTTATGATCCACCGCCGGAATCGGATCCTGCCAGATCAGCTCTTCCTTTGGCACCAGCTTGCCCAGGTAGCGCGAGCGCGGACCCATGTCGCGATGCGTGAGCTTGAACCAGGCGCGCGCAAAAGCCTTCTCGAACTCCTTTGGCTTCTCAAGAAAACGCCGCGAGATCTTCTCGTAAACGGGATCGAAACGCAGCGAGAGGTCGGTGGTGAGCATCGTGGGCGTGTGACTCTTGTTTGGGTTGTGCGCATCGGGAATCAAACCTGCGCCCGCCTTATTCTTGGGCTTCCACTGGTGGCAGCCCGCGGGGCTCTTGGTCAGTTCCCACTCGAAGCCGAAGAGATTCTCAAAGAAGTAGTTGCTCCACCTGGTTGGGGTTTGGGTCCAGATGACTTCAAGCCCCGAGCCGATGGCATCGCCGCCTTTGCCCGTGCCAAAGTTGCTCTTCCAGCCGAGGCCCATCTCTTCAACAGGCGCGGCCTCGGGCTCAGGTCCGACGTGGCTCGCAGGGCCGGCTCCGTGGGTTTTGCCGAAGGTGTGACCGCCAGCGATCAGGGCTACGGTCTCTTCGTCGTTCATGGCCATGCGGGCGAAGGTTTCGCGGATATCGCGCGCGGCGGCGACGGGGTCGGGGTTGCCGTTGGGGCCTTCGGGGTTCACGTAGATCAGGCCCATCTGCACGGCGGCGAGAGGATTGGCCAGCTCGCGATCGCCGCTGTAACGCTCGTCGCCGAGCCAGGTGGCCTCAGGCCCCCAAGCGGTATCGATCTGCGGCTCCCAGATGTCTTCGCGTCCGCCGCCGAAGCCGAAGGTCTTGAAACCCATTGACTCGAGGGCCACGTTGCCGGCGAGGACGATCAGATCGGCCCAGGAGAGCTTGCGCCCGTACTTCTGCTTGATGGGCCAGAGCAGACGGCGCGCCTTGTCGAGGTTGACGTTGTCGGGCCAGCTATTGATGGGCGCGAAACGCTGCGCGCCGTGGCCCGCGCCGCCGCGGCCGTCGGCAATGCGGTAGGTACCGGCCGAGTGCCATGCCATGCGGATGAACAACGGCCCGTAGTGGCCAAAGTCCGCCGGCCACCACTCCTGTGAATCGGCCATGAGGGAGCGCAGATCCTTGAGGACGGCATCGAGGTCGAGGGTCTTGAACTCTTTGGCGTAGTTGTAGGCTTTGTCCATGGGGTTGGACAGGGAAGATTGTTGATGCAGGATGGCGAGGTTGAGCTGATTGGGCCACCAGTCGCCGGTACTTTTGGCTCCTGACCTTGTGTGCTCCAACATGCCGCCCGTAAACGGGCATTTTGCTCCGTTTGACATATTGATCTCCTCTGGCCGAGTGCAAGCGGCCGGTTCCCCCAGTATAGGAGCGTTTCGGCGCGCCGTCAGCGGGATTTCAGTTGTCAGTGGAGAGTTGTCAGTGGCCGGTGATGGGGGAAACACGCAGCAACAGGTGGACAGGGGCAGGCTTGCTGGCGGTTGAAAGGGCGGGGAAAAAAGAAAAGACAGCAAGCTGGCGTCGCCTGCGCGACATCGCGAGTTGGCAGGTTGGCGGTGTCATGCGCGGCGCGTTGGGGATTCCGGTGAGGGCGCAAAAGCGATTGTTACGGGTGATTTCCTGGTCCCCGTTCGTCGCTGAAGAACGTCTCGACATCCACGATGTTCTGCGTCATGCGGTAGGGCGGGAGGGACTGGAGGAAGATCTGGCCATAGCGCTGGGTGCGAACGCGCGGGTCGAGCAGCACCAACAGGCCGCGATCTTCGAGCGAGCGGATGAGGCGGCCGAAGCCCTGCTTGAGGGTGAGCACAGCCTCGGGAACCTGGTAGTCGAAGAAGGGACGGCCGCCGGATTCCTCGATGGCTTTCATCCGCGCCTGGACGACGGGATCGGAGGGCACGGCGAAGGGCAGACGGTCGATGATGACGCAACTGAGCGCCTCACCCTGCACATCGACGCCTTGCCAGAAGCTGGACGTGCCGAAGAGGACTGCGTTGGGCGTGGAGCGGAACTCTTCGAGGAGGGCTTTGCGCGGAGCCGTGCCGTGAAGGAGGATGGGGTAGTCGAGTACAGGCAGCAGCCGCTCGTAAAGCGCCCGCATCTGGCTGTAGCTGGTGAAGAGGCAGAAGGCGCGGCCGCAGGTGATGCCGAGGATGCGCTCGATGGTTTTGGCGGCAGCCTCGGGGAATTCAGCAGCGCGCGGGTCGGGCATCTGCGGAGGCAGGTAGAGCAGCGCCTGGCGATCGTAACGGAAGTGTGAGGGGACGACAAGCTCACGCGTATCCATGAGACCGAGCCTGCGGCGCAAGTGCTCAAAACCGCCCTGCACGGTAAGCGTGGCCGAGGTGAGCACCACTGTGGGTGTCTGGTCCCAAACGAGTTCGTTCAGGATGGTGGAGACATCGATGGGTGTGGCTTGAAGGAATGTGGTTCTCATGCCACCGCGCGTGGCCGTTCTTCGGTCTGGATTCGTTGGCGCTGCGCGTCGCTCCAGCCAGAAGACCATGTTGTCCGCTTTGGCTTCGAGCAGGAAGGAGAGGTCTGCACGGAGGGCGGCCGCGCGGGCCTCGAGACCGGAGGCTTCGTCGATTTCGCCGAGGTGGTCGAGTTCCGCTTCAAGGAGCTTGAGCGTGGTGTTGACGCCGAGATACAGATCGCCGGAGGACTCGAGGAACTCCTCGCGATTGGCGAAAGGATGACGGCCGTCGCCCCCCTGCGGCAGCGCCGCGAAGAAGAGCCGCGCACGCTCGCGCAACTGCTGCGTGAGAATGTGCACCTGCGAGGAGTCCTGCTTGCCGCGCAAAAGCACATCGGCATCGCGGGCGAAGTCCTCGAAGCGCACGTTCGAAAGCGAGCGGCCAAAGTAATTCGATGCCACCTCTTCGAGTTCGTGCGCCTCATCAAAGACAACGGCCGCGGCCTCGGGCAGGATGCCGGCGTCGGGCGCGGCTACGGCTGCGGCGCGCACGGCAGCGTCGGCAAAGAAGAGGTGGTGGTTGACGATGATCAGGTCCGACTCCATGGCGCGGCGGCGCATCTCGGTGATGAAGCAGCGGCGGTAATCGGGGCAGGATGAGCCGAGGCAGGCTTCGGAGCGGGCATCGAGCTTGTGCCAGAGGGCGCTCGATTCAGGCAGGCCGGACAGTTCGGCGCGATCTCCGGTTTCCGTCGTCTTCTCCCACTCGGCGATCTGTTGGTACTCGTCAATCTCTTCAAGGCCGGTAAGGACGGGCTGGTCGCGCAGCGCATGGAGCTTGTGGCGGCAGAGATAGTTGGCGCGGCCTTTCATGTAGCAGACGCGCAACTCGCCCAGAAGCGCCTCGAGAAACGGCACGTCGCGGAAGAAGAGCTGGTCCTGCAGGGCCTTGGTTCCGGTGGAGACGATGACGCGCTGGCCGGTGCGCAGCGCGGGCAGCAGGTAGGCGAGGGTCTTGCCGGTGCCTGTGCCGGCTTCGACGATCAGATGGCGGCGCTCGGCAAGCGCGTGCTCGACGGCCTTCGCCATCTCGTACTGGCCGGGACGGTACTCGTAGGGCAGCGGCGAGCGGGCAAGAATGCCGCCGGGCGCGAAGAACTCGTGGAGGGTGGGCAGGGCGCGGGTTGAAGCGTTCGAGGAGGGCATGGAGGGCGCTGCATCCATGATAGAGAAGCGGGGAGCACGGGAACGAGGGAACAAGGAAACAAGGAGGGTGAAATGCGCGCCTTTTGTTTGACTTTGCCAAGTGGACTAAGGATACTTAGTCCATGGCGTACACCGTCCATCAGGCAAAGACAAACTTCTCGCGGATCCTCAAAGAGGTTGAGGCGGGCGAGGAGGTGATTGTGATGCGGGGGAAGAAGCCGGTGGCAAAGATAACCGCAATTGAGCCTCCGGAAAAGCCCAACGTACCGTTCCGCCTGTTGGGAGCGTATCGCGGCAAGATTCACTTTGACGACAGCGTATTTGCCCCGGCGACGGACGGCGAGTTGAGGGAAATGGGATTCGACGATCTGGCCGACGCTCCACTGGTTCCTTCACCGAATCGAGTCGCGAAGGAAAAGTGAGACTCCTCGTCGACACGCATGTATTTCTCTGGGCGATCTTAACGCCGGAAAGGCTCTCGGACCACGCGAGAAGTATCTTTCTTGACCCGAAAGCTGAATTGCTGGTCTCGATCGCCACGCCATGGGAGCTGGCGATCAAGGCAGGCATCGGAAAGCTTGAAAATGGGTCGACAATCCTGACAGACTTCGAGAGCGTTTTGGCCTCGGGTGGGTATCGCATCCTCGACACATCGATCCAACATACAATTCAGAGCGGCCTGCTGCCGCGGTACCACAAGGATCCCTTCGACCGGTTGCTGATTGCGCAGGCGCTCGATCTCAACCTGCCGATTCTCAGTTGCGACGAGATCTTCGATCGGTACGACGTCAAGCGGATCTGGAAATAAGTTCGCCGTAACGGAAAGCAAGGCAGATCCAACGGCGCTCTGGAGCTTTGCCGGGAGGTTTGATTGCCAACATATCGCAGATCGGTTGTGCCCGCGAGGGCGGACGCCGCGCAGTTGCCGCTAGTGGCGATTGTGGGCCGCCCCAACGTGGGCAAAAGCACGCTCTTTAACCGGCTCACCGGAAGCCGGCGCTCGATCGTGGGCGACGAGCCGGGAATCACGCGCGACCGCATCTATGGCGAGTACGAGTGGGCAGGGCGGCGCTATCGGCTGGTCGACACGGGCGGCATTGTGCCCGACGATCCTGAACTCATCGCCGCGGAGATCTTTCGCCAGGCCAAGGTGGCGCTGGAAGAGGCGGAAGCGCTGGTGATGGTGGTGGATGTACGCACGGAGCTGGCGCGGCCGGACTACGACCTGGCGCAGCTTCTCCGGCGCGGTGGCAAACCGCTGTTTCTGGCAGTAAACAAAGTTGAGAGCGATGCGCTGGCCAGCGAGGCCGAGAACTTTCGGCGGCTCGGCATCGGCAACGTGTTTCCTGTGAGTTCGGAGCACGGACAGGGCATTGGCGAACTGCTGGATGCGATTGGTGAGCAAGTCAGCGAGCCAGCCAGTCAGCAGGCCGGCATCGAGGACGATAGCACGCAGGACGACGAGAAGCGCGAGACGCGAATTCGGACCCACGGCGAGTTCGAGCAGCATGAGACTTCAGTGGCGATTATCGGCCGGCCAAATGTTGGCAAGTCGACGCTGCTGAACGCGCTCACCGGAACTTCACGCGCGATTGTCTCGCCGATCGCCGGCACCACGCGCGACGCGGTGGACGAAGTGGTTGAGTTCGAGGGGCAGACGCTGCGCTTTGTCGATACCGCCGGCATTCGCCGCAAAGGCAAGACAAAGCTGATGGCGGAAAAGCTGAGCGTCGTGATGGCGCGGCGGCATCTGGAGGCCGCCGATGTGGCGCTTCTGGTGATTGACGCGGCCGAAGGCGTGACAGCGAGCGATGCGACCATCGGCGGCTACGCGCACGAGAGCGGGCGCAGCGTGATCGTCGTCGTGAACAAGTGGGACGCGGTGACCACGGGCCGCACCGACGGCAAACCGCCGGCGGATCGCGAGATCTTCGAGCAGCAGTTGCGCAGGGCACTCAAATACCTCGATTACGCGCCGGTGGTTTTTCTTTCCGCTCTTGAAGCGGCGGAGCTGAACCATGAAGACGCGCGTAAAGCCATGGCGCGCGTGTTGCGCGAGGTGATTTCCGTGGCCCAGGAGCGGCGCAAGCGCGTTACAACAGGGCAAATGAATCGATTCCTGGAGCGAATCGATTTTCAGCGCGCGCCCGTGCCAATAGCCAAGCGTGTGCGGATCTTCTATATGACGCAGGCGGCCGTGGCCCCGCCGACCTTTGTTCTCTTTACCGACCGCAGCGTGAAGCTGCACTTCGCCTTCGTGCGATTCCTTGAAAACCAGATTCGCGCGGCGTTCGGATTCAAGGGGACGCCGATCTGGTTCAAAGTGAGAGAACGGCAGGAAACCGGAAGCAGAAAATAGGGAATAGAAAGCGGTATCCGCGCAGTTACCGCTGCGCGGGCGCGGTGGGTGGCGGCAAAGTGCTGTCTGTGCCGTCGAGAAGCCGAATGTGTACGCTGGCCTCGGTTTCGGGAACCGTGCCGTCGTTGGCCTGCACTTCAGCGGGACGGCCCTCGATGAGAATGTGCTGTGTAATCGAACCGCGCGCGGGAACGAGGACGCGCTGCGTCACTGAAGTGTCAGCGTTGCGCACGATGACAGGAATTTCCGCGGCGGCATAGCCGGAGTTGGAGAGGTTGACGGTAACGAGCCATCCGTTGGCCATGGGAGTCTCCTCATCAGTATTGGTTGAGCTCGATGTGCGCGCGGGCCGCTCCACAGAGGTAAAAAAGACGTCGTTGATGGTGATGTCGGGAAGTCCCTTGTCGGCGTCGATCCAATCGGCAAAGAACCACGATAGATCGCGGCGCAGACCGGCCTGTTCGAGGAGCTTTTCGAACGATCCCGATCCCGACGTGGGCCCAAGACCACGCGCTGCGTCCTGCGCGGGATCGTAAGCTCGCAACGCGGCGGAGAGCGCGGCATCGCCGACCAGATCGCGCAACATCCAGAAGACGTAAGCGGCTTTGGTGCGGTAGTAGATGGGCGAAATGGCCTGGGCGAGCGGCTGGCCGGCGCTCTCGCCGGGGCTGGAAGGCTCGATCAGCGCCAGCGCGGCGCGGCCCGATGCAAGCGATTCGAGCGCCTTTTCGCGGCCAAACTGTTTTTCAAGCCATAACGTTCCCATGAAGTGCGCGACGCCTTCACTCAACCAGGCGCGGGGCGACGACATCCACGCGTGGGTCAGCGCATGTGCCATGGCTCCCGTGAGGCGATCGCCCGGAAGCTGCCTGATGGGAATGACGAGCAGCGCACCGGTTTCAAAGGGCGCGTCCTGAGGATCGGGAGGATCGAGAACCGTGAGCTGCGAGCGCGGCGCGTGGCCAAGCCAGCCGGCGAGGAAGGGCGTGACCGTGGAAATCGCAGAGGACCATGCGGAAACGGCTGCGTCGCCGGCCGGCAATGTCCAGAGAGTGGTGTTGGTGGCGTGGTGCTGGTTGCGCACGGCGACGAAGATGCTGGGGGCCTCAAAGCCGAGCGTCGCACTCTCCAGCGTGGCCGTGGCGATGCCGGGGATCTCGCCGCCTCCGTTCTGGGGCTCGGTGATGGCGAGCGGTACGGAATGGCCGTTGATGAGAGCGACCGTGGGCTCGTGATCGTGAGGAAACTCGACGGTGAGGCGCAGGAAGAAATGCGCGCCGGCCATGCGCAGCTTGTGCTCGCCCATCTCGTCGAAGACGCGCGAACCATCGCCAAGAATCACCGGGACGGAGGAGGCGGGATACCAGACCACATTACCGAAGCCACGCAGGCCGGTGAAGTCTGTATCGATCCCGTCCCAGTCGGAGTGCAGAGCCATATCTTCGGGGGTTCCAAGGACGATGAGCCGTTGCGCCGATTGCAGAATCGTGCCCGAATAAGTGAGGTCAAGTTGCAGCGAAGCGCCGGGCGTGAGCGGCGTGGAAAGTTTGACAGCAGCCTCATGAAGCTGGCCGGTGTGGTCTGTGTCGGAGTTGAGCGTGGCGACGGTGTAGAGAGCGTCGCGCCCGGCGATGCGAATGCGCTCCCAGCGGAGCGACGAAGAGATCTGGAGCGGGATGTGCGCGAGCGGACCTTTGCCGTCGTTGCGCACGGTGATAAGGGCGCGAACGGCGATCTCGTGCGTGGCGGGCCGGAGATGCACATCCATATTGAATTCCGTGAAGGTGACCGCCTCGCGCTCTGCGTCGCTGGCTGTCGGCGCCTGGACAGCTTCGCCGCCAGGGGTCTTCACTTGCACGCCGGGGCCGACGGTGGTGGTGGTCACGCCGTTCTTGTCGGTCGAGCGCGAGAAGATGACCTGGCCGTGATGAGGCTGCTCTTGCGGAGCCGCAGGCGTGCTTTGCGCCACGCAGGGAAGCGCAGCCAAGATAAAAACGCTCGCGAGAATGAGATGGGTTGCGCGCGAGAACTCCCGCCCTTTCGCAAAAAAAGCGTAAGGATGGAGCACGGGGCTGGTTGCAACATCGAAAAATTGGTTTCTCATGAGCCGAGGCCTTTCTGCGCACTGCCACTGCGTGGAGCAGACTTTTGGGCGGGTGTCGTGGGGGTTCCGGCAGCAGCGCGGCGCTGACGGGCGGCCTCGTAAAGAACCACGGCTCCCGCTGCGGAGACATTGAGCGAGTTGACGCCGCCAGCCATGGGGATGCGCAGCAGGTGGTCGCAGGTGCGGCGAACTAGGTCGTGCAAACCGGCGCCCTCGCGGCCCAGCACGACCACGAGATCGCCGGTGAGATCGAATTGGTC
This sequence comes from Acidobacteriota bacterium, assembly GCA_021790995.1. Lineage (GTDB taxonomy): Bacteria > Acidobacteriota > Terriglobia > Terriglobales > Acidobacteriaceae > Telmatobacter. Next base: position 5,126 of record JAJYFA010000060.1, on the reverse strand, counting down.
GTAGTCGGTTTGACCGCGTTCGTCGAGTCCGACGACCCACAGGTTCTGCCGCTTGAGGTCTTCAAGCGCGCGGACCAGATTGACGACGCGCGCGATGCGCAGGTGCTCGGCCGCGCCGGCGCTGGCCTTGACGGCCGCGGGACTCAAGGGTGCGGAACGGCGCTCCGTAAGGACGACGCCGTCAACGCCGGCGCCATCGGCCACGCGCAGCAACGCGCCCATATTCTGCGGGTCTTCGACGCCGTCGAGCGCGAGGAGAAGACGCGCAGCAGAGGGGTCTCCAACGGCCGGCTCGAAGAGATCATCGAGGACGAGAAACTCCTGTGCGCGGACAAGCGCGACGACGCCCTGGTGCGCGGGCGTCCTGGCGGTGAGCGTCAACTGCTCGCGCGGCTGCTCCAGCACGCGGACGTGTGCCTGGCGGCATTGGGCGACAAGGCGATCGAGGCGCGCGTCGCGGCGCTCACGAGCCACGAGGACATGATCGAAGCGGCGCTTTCCGGCTTTGAGGGCCTCCTCCACCGGATGCAGGCCGTAGAGAACTTCCATGAGGTTAGTTTAGTTGGCGGAGGCTATGCGGAGAGCTTGGCGCTTGCGAGGCGATTGAGACTCACTCCCTGTTCCGCCGCTGCGATAGACAACGAGCGATGCACTGCAGGGGGGATACGAACGCGAAATTGGCCGCTGTAGTGTTTCGTTGCCAATGGAACTGGAACCGATTCTCCTGCCGATTCCATATCTATGACCGCCGCATTCACGACCTTGCGAATTCCAATGAGCGCGTCTTCCGGAGTTCGCGCCAGCCACGAAAGCGAAGGTAACTCTGCGCAAAGGCCGACATATTCCCGATCTTCGGCCGACCAGGTGACTCGATAGGTGAAGAAATCAATCTTCGGATTTCTCTTTTGGTTTTGCTTCATGGTTAAGTCCTTTTCAACTTATCGATCGCAGCCAAAACCTGTCGCACTTGATAAGCCTTAGCCTTCCCTTTCTCACTCTGGATATTCACGCGCGGATCGCCTGGCCACGGGGTCTTGAAGACAGCGTGACTTGTACCGTGCTGGCGGGGCTTGCCAAAATGCTCTACGCATAGCCGAAAAAGGTCTCTAAACCGGACATTTGACGGCGCGCGGCGCATCGCTTCTACAATTTCCCTCGAAGTAGCCATGCCTTTTTCCATGGTATCACTATTGGAACCATCTATCGAACACGGATCTCCCGCGGCGCACGTTGAACGACACAAAGTGCGCCGGATTGCAGCGCCCATCTATTTCGATAAACGAATTTCCCGCTGCACAAAGCTGCCACCGAATCGGCTTCGGCCAGTGACCGAGCGGCAAGCGGCCTACACTGTGCGAGAGGAGAGGCAGACCGTAAGATCGGTCAACTCTCGAAGATCGCCATTCGCGAGAGGATGGTTGAACTACGCGTCGCCGCGGTGTTTCGAGTCAACCTGGAGGATGAGCGTCTGTTGTTTCTTATCGCGGAGAATCGTCACCTGCACGGGCTTGTCGCGATTGGAGCGCAGGGCGCGAGCCCAGTCAGCCGAGGTCGCCATGGAGTCTGCGCCCACCTTGAGAATCACGTCGAAGGCCCGCAATCCGGCGGCGGCGGCCTCGCTCTTTTGGGCAACCTGCTTCACCATCAGGCCACCCTTGACACCCAGGTACTCGGCCATCTGCGAGGTGAGCGGCTCAACCAGAGCGCCTACGTTGAGCGTACTCGCAAAGAAAGGGACGTGAAATCGGCTCGATGGAACAGATGTGTTGTCGCCGCTCACCATGCCCATCGCCGGAGTCGAGCCTGCGGAACCGCCCAGCCGCGACGGCACGATGCTTTCGACATCCGCGCCAATCTTCGACCAGATGCTCTTTTCCATGGCCCTGCGGTCGGCCAGTTGTACTTCCATTGTTTGCACGCTGCCATCGCGGCTGATCTCGAGATTGATCTTGCGGCCCGGAGGAATCTGCCGCAACATGCGGCGCAACTGCTCGGCGCCGCCCACGCTCTGGCCGTCAATAGCCAGCACCACATCATTCACCTTGAGGCCGACCTGGCCGGCGGGCGCATCGTGATCGATCAGAGTAATGAGAGCGCCATGCGGTTCCTTCAATTTGAGCGCCTGCGCCTTGCTGGCGTCGATGTCGGTGACATCGACGCCCAGATAACCGGCCGGGCTGGCATGTGCGATGGCGGGATGGGAATTCGCAAGGAGAGGTGTGAGCGACTGCGCCTGGGAATGCGCCGTGTGTGGCGCTAGGAGGCAGATTGCCGAAACCAGCGAGGCGCAACCAAGGAAAGAATTGAACGTGCGGTAAGGCCTCAAAAAGTACTTCATCGGTATCTCCCGTTGCAGTTGATCGTCCGGTCTGCGCTCATCGAGACGGCGAAGTGGCCGGAAAGGTTAGCAAGCCTACTGAATCTCCGGCACCCGGCTCAAAACCTGCCGGGAAACATTTCTGATCCGCGGGTTGTTGTCGGAGTTGGAGACGGAGTAAAGCACCTGGCGAACGCTCATATCAGCATCGACCGGCTCCAACAGGCCAATGGCAGCCGTGCGGATCGACGGATCATTGTCATTCAGTACAGCTTCAAGCACCGCATCGCGCACGCGGACGTCGTCAGCCACGTAAGGCTCCAGGCCTTCGAGCGCCTTCTGGCGCACCTTGGCGCTGTGGTCGTAGCGCAACGCCACCATAAGCGCCTCGCGGACGCCGGTCGACTTGCAACTGCGGTCTGCGCGGCACTCGGCCGCGAGCAGGGCCACGGAGTCACCGCGAACGCCCGCCGGGGCATTCTGAGCGGCCAGCATGAGCAACTGGCGGATCTGCGGATCGTCGAGCGAGCCCTCCACATGGCGCGGCACAATCTGGTTGTAGCTCACATCCACAACGTCGCTGTTGGGCTCCCGTGCAATACCAGAGACGCTGGCCACATTCGCAAGCGCGGGGAGGGTGGCCGCGGGCTGCGTCTTGACGGCTGCGGGAACTGCAACCTGCGCAGCCGCCGCGTGGGCCGCGCGGTTTTGCGCGTATTCGTACCCGCCGAGAACCCCGGCGCCCGCGCCTGCCACCAATAAAAGCAGCGCCGCAACCGGCGCGGCCTGAAGGCTCGAGAAGTTGCCCAGGATGCGCTCGCCGAGGCGCTCATACCATCGCTTGGGCGGCAGCGCATCGAGCGATTCGTCCAGGCGCAGGCGCGCGCGAGCAACAAGATTCGGCCCCGGCTCCACAACAGGATAGGCGCCGGCAAGCGTCTTGAGCGCCAGCACCTGCTCGCGCTCCTTCCGGCACTCCGCGCAGGCGGCCACGTGCCGCTCCAGTTCGTGCGTCAGTTCGTCGGACAACTCTCCGTAAGCTGCGGTGACGATCCGTTCGTGTGCAAGTTGGCAATTCATGGTGTCACGTCCTCTAAGCCTCAAAAAGCAGCAGTCAGCTCTCAGCTAGCAGTTTTCAGTTCATCGTCCGCAGTCCGAGCTTGTCGTATTTTCTGCGGATCTTCGCGCTCAGTTGCCGAAATCTGTCTCTCTTCTCAAAAAACTGATAGCCGACGGCTGACAGCTAACGGTCATCTCAACTCCGCCAGTTGCGTGCGCAACTTTTTCGTTGCGCGGAAGAGGGTGTTCTTGGCGGTCTCTTCCGTGGTGTTCAGCATCTCGCCGATGGTACGGAGCCTGAGGCCCTGATAGTGCTTCAGCTCGAAGACCATCCGCTCGCGCGGCGTCAACTTTCCCAGCGCCGCCTGAATTTTCTCCCCCAGCAGCTTGCGATCGAGCTCACGCGCCGGGTTGGAAAACGATCGATTATCGGAGACCGAAGCCAGCAGGTCGATCTCGTCGCCGGCGCGGTCCACCAGCACCGCGTGGTCCTCGCGGCGGGTCTTGCGGCGCCGCAACTGGTCCAGGCACAGGTTGGTGACGATGCGGTAAATCCATGTGTAGAACGAGCACTCGAAGCGGAAGTTTCCAAGGTAGCGGTAGGCCTTCAAGAAGGCCTCCTGGTAGATATCCTCGGCATCCTGCTCCGAACCGGTCAGGTGCAAGGCCAGACGCAGCACCTGATGCTCGTACTGCCGCACAAGGGCGTCGAAGGCTGCGCGCGACCCCGCCTGCGCCTCGCGGATCAGGTCCATTTCGAGCGCACGGCTGTAGGCGTGTTCGTCTACCTGAGCCGCGTCGCGCCCGCTCTCGCCCTTTGGGCTCGCACTCTCCCGGTTCGTGCCATCCATTGCCCTTGTCGCAGCCATGCCTGGAAAGGATTGTACGCCCCGCCCGGTTAACGGGGCCAAAACGGCTGCGCTCTGAAACTGGGCAAATGGAACGCTGATCACCACTCCATCCATCAGCTGCTCTCCGGAAAGGTCAAGCTTGTACGCATAAAAATAGACGTGGATGGAAGGATTTGGAAAGCAGGAGAACGAGGCAGTCATCAGCCGGCAGCTTGTGGCTGCCGGCTGATGACTGCCTCCTGGTTCCTTGTTCCTCTTATCTGCCTATACACTTAAGAAGCGATGACTGGAAATCTTTTTGGAAACAAGGCCATTGGCGCCAAGCAGCCGGCCGGAGGGTGGTTTACGGCACATTGTGACGGCGGATCGCGGGGAAACCCCGGACCGGCCGGATATGGCGCCGTGATTGAGGACTCCGAAGGGCAGGTGGTGGCTCGGTTAAGCGAGTATCTGGGCCGCCAGACCAACAATTACGCCGAGTATAAGGGGCTGCTGTCCGTGCTCGCCTGGGCGCTTGCGAACGGCGTGCGGACTCTGCGGGTGGTCTCCGACTCTGAGCTGATGGTGCGGCAAATGAAGGGCATTTACAAAGTGAAGAATCCGGGTCTGCGGCCGCTTTGGGAGGAGGCGCAGCAGATGGCGCGGCGGCTGGACAGCTTTGAGATGCGGCACACACTCCGCGAGGGAAATAAAGAAGCCGACCGGCTTGCCAATGCTGCGATGGACAGTGGACAGGCCAACGCAGCCAAAGTCGAGCGGCGGTAAGAGCATCGGAGCCTGATGGCATGGACCTTTCATGCCGCAGTCACCGGCGCCGACAATAATCGTCTTTTCAATGCTTTGCGATCTCATGATCTTACGCATTTGTGCTATTACTTTAGATTTTTGCCGAATACAAC
>JAJYFA010000059.1 GCA_021790995.1 Acidobacteriota bacterium | reverse complement strand
TCCGGACTGCGCAGAGGGGATCATCGTTCCGGATGTATCTTTTGCGGCATACCCCGTTCGATGGCCGCTCCGTAGAATAAGGGGCAATGAATCCGGGAGCGAGCAGCGGCGTGGCCATTGTGGCCATCGGGCGCAATGAGGGTGAGCGTCTGAAGCTGTGCCTGCGCGCCGCAATGCGCGACGCGAAGACAGTAGTCTATGTCGATTCCGGATCGACCGACTTGAGCGCCAACTACGCCCGTTCTCTAGGTTGCCATGTCGTCGAACTCGATCAGTCCCGGCCGTTTTCCGCGGCGCGGGCGCGCAATGAGGGCTTTGCCTGCGCCATGGCGCGTATGCCGGACACGCAGTATGTGCAGTTTGTCGACGGCGACTGCGAACTCGCGGAGGGTTGGATCGAGCAGGCGGCAAATACGCTCGCCGAGAGAGACGATGTGGGTGTGGTCTGTGGACGCGTGCGTGAGGTCCATCCCGAAGCAAGCGCCTACAACCGGCTCGTCGATCTGGAGTGGCGGCAACCGCCGGGCGAAGCGCTCACTTCGGGCGGCCGTTTCATGGTGCGGGCGCGCGTCTTCAAGGAAGTCTGCGGATTCCGCCCCGACGTGATCGCCGCCGAAGACGACGAGTTCTCGATTCGCGTGCGGCGGCAGGGCTGGAAGATTGATTTGCTCGATGCGCCGATGGCGAGCCACGACGCCGCCATCACGAGCTTTCGTCAATGGTGGCGCCGCAATCGTCGCGCCGGCCACGCCTACGCACAGGTGGCCGCGTTGCATGGAGGCGGTAACGAGCGCTACTTTATCCGCGACAGGCGGCGCATCCTGATCTGGGGTCTCGCGCTTCCGGCGGCGGCGCTGACCGCGGCGCCGTTTATGCGCGGGCTTTCGCTGCTCGCGTTGCCCTGCCTGTATGGCTTGCAGTTCGCGCACATCGCACGCGGCTGTCTGAAGCGGGGATGGACGCGCCGTGATGCGTGGGCCTACGGATTTTTCACCGTGATCTCGCGGTTTCCGGCGTTGCAGGGACTGCTTGAGTACAATTGGCGGCGCATACGCAGACAAAAAATGACGATTATCGAGTACAAGTAAAAGGAACCGATGAGCGAGGCAATGCAATCGAACGCGGAGAGAAGCAACGGTAAACGCGGCGGCGGACGCAACTGCCGTGTGGCCCTGCTGGGCGCCGGCTACATTGCCGGCTGGCACGCCAGATGTCTCGCGTCGGTCGATGGCGTGGATCTGGTTGCGGTCTGCGACAAGGCGCGTGGCCGGGCGGAAACGCTTGCTGCCAGCTACGGCGTGCCGCATGTTTACGTGTTGCTCGAAGAGATGCTTGCAGCCGAAGCGCTCGACGCCGTGCATATTCTCGTGCCACCCGATCTGCATTTTGCCGCGGCAAAAACCGCGATTGACGCCGGCGTAAGCGTCTTCCTCGAAAAGCCCATGTGCGACCGCGCCGAGCGATGCGAGGATCTGGTGCAGCTTGCCGCGGAACGCCGCGTAAGCCTGGGCGTGGGACACAATTTTCTGTTTTCGCGGCCCTGGGAGCAACTGCGGCGTGACGTGCGCAGCGGCATCCTGGGACGCATCGACCAGATCACGATCACGTGGAACCGATTTCTGCCCCAGTCTTCGCTTGGTCCCTTCGACATCTGGATGCTGCGCGACCCACGCAACATCGTGCTCGAAACCGGATCGCACCTCGTGGCCCACATGCTCGACCTGATCGGCGAACCGGACACGATGGACGCGCGCGCATCGAACTCGATTGCGCTGCCCACGGGCCGCAGCTTCTATCGCCGATGGCAGATGGATGCGGTGAAGGGCGCGGCGGCGATCCATCTGAACGCATCCTTTGTTCCTGGCTTTGCCGAGTTCAATCTTCACGTGCGTGGAACGTTCGCCGCGGCCACGGCCGACATCGAGCGCAACACTTACATCCTGGAGCGTTATCGCGCCGCCGATCCGGATTTTGAGAACTACGCGATGATCGCCGCGCGCGCGAAGCAACTGAAGAAACAGGCGCGCGGAACGCTGGCGCGATACGCGCTCTCGAAGCTGCATCTCGAAAAACGCGCCTCGCCATTTGGCGAAAGCATTGCGCGCTCGCTCGACGCGTTCTACGCGGGATTGAAGAATGGCAGCAGCGCGAAGCTCGACGAGCGCATCTCCGGCCAGTTTGGCGCGCGCGTGATTCGCATCTGCGAGCAGATCGGAGAGCGGGCGAGATTGCCCGCCGAGAGTATGCGCCCGTGGGCGGAGGCTGGCAGATCTCAAACTGCCGAGAGCGCTGGCGCGAAACCTGAAATTCTCGTTTTGGGCGGTGCGGGCTTTATCGGCAAAGAGCTGCTGCGGCAATTGATCGCCGCCAGACGGCGCGTGCGCGTTCTGGTGCGCAGCGCGGCGAGCCTGCCTGGGGAGTTGCGCGCAGGGATCGACTGCCGTGAGGGCAACCTGCTCGACCGCGAGGCGCTGCTCGATGTCATGCAAGACGTCGATTGCGTTGTCCATCTGGCGCGGGCGCGCGTCAAAACCTGGGTGGATTACAAGAAGTTCGAAATCGACGCCACGCGCCTTGTCGGCGAATGTGCGCTTGCGGCGGGCGTGAGGCGGCTCGTCTACGCCGGGACGATCGACTCTTACTACGCGGGCCGGCGCGGCAGCACAATCACCGAAGCGACGGGCCTCGATCCGTGCATCGGGCGCAGAAATCTCTACGCCCGCGCCAAAGCGCACTCCGAAGCGGCGCTCAGCGCTATGCACCGCGCGCGCGGATTGCCGCTCGTCATCGTGCGGCCGGGGATTGTGATCGGCCGCGGTGGCAGCCCGTTCCATTGGGGCGTGGGCATGTGGTGGCACGACGCTGTCTGCCAGGTCTGGGGCGCGGGCACGAACAAGCTACCGCTGGTGCTGGTTGAAGATGTGGCGCGCGGACTCATTGCCGCCATTGACACACCGGGGATCGAGGGCCGCAGCTTCAACCTGGTCGCCGATGCGTGTCTGAGCGCCGAGGAGTATCTCGACGAACTCGACCGCGCCGGCGGAATGCGCATCGCGCGCTGCGCCACGCCGATCCTGCGCTTCTATCTACTCGATCTACTCAAGTGGATGGTGAAGGTTGCCGTGCGCCACCCGGAGCGGCAACTGCCTTCGTATCGCGATTGGCAGAGCCGCACGCAGCAGGCGCGTTTCGACTGCACCGCGGCGAAAACAGTGCTGGGATGGAATCCCGTAAGCGAGCGCGCCGAACTGGTGCGCAAGGGGATTGAGGAGCCGCTCCGCGAGTTCTTCCAGTAAAGCAAAGTTCGGCTACCACGGAGCGGGCGGACTCACGCGGCCGCCATGCGTTTCCTTCCATGCGCGGCGCAACAGCCGGCCGAGAACAACGGCCTCGCGTGCCCGCGCACGACGCGCCGGTTTGGGGCTGCAGCGGTTGCGCGCGAAGCGCAGCGCATAGAGAGATTCCTCAAGCCAGCGCGCCAGCCAAACCTTCGCGCCGTGGTGTTTGCGGTAGTAGAGGAAGTTGGAGCGCATGCGCCACAGCGCCACCTGGCCTTCGTTTTCGGAGAAGATGTGCGCGCCCACCTGGCGCGAAGATGCGCCGTGCAGGTGCGTGACCACGATGTCGGGCCAGTAAAGAACGCGAAAACCAGCGGCCTTGATGCGCCGGCACAGGTCCACCTCTTCGCTGTAGAGAAAAAACGCTGGATCGAAGAGGCCGGCTTTTGCCAGCGCCTCGCGACGCAGAATCATGAACGCGCCCGTCACCCAATCGACTTCGGCTGGCGCGGCGGGATCGGCCCAGGTGCGCTCGGCGGCGGCGAAAAAGCGGGAGCGCGGGAATCGCGCGGCCAGCCCCGTGAGGACGAAGCCGTCGCGCAGGATCGAAGGAAACATGCGCGCCGCAGGCTGCCAGGCGCCGTCGCGGTACACAAGCCGCGCACCGCCAGCACCTGCCTTGGCATCGGCGTCCATGTGCGCGATGGCGCAAGCGAGTGCGCCAGCGTGGAAGAAGGCGTCGGAGTTGAGCAGAACCAGATAGCGCCCGTGAGCAGCTTCAATGGCGCGATTGCTGGCCGCGCCGAAGCCGAGATTCACATCGCTCGCGATCAGGCGCACCGGCGCGCCCGGACAGGAGAACTCTGCGGCGACCATCTCAACTGAGCCGTCGCGCGAAGCATTGTCAACGACGAGGATTTCGGCCGTCGCGCCCTCGGGCAGACAGGAGCACTCCTCGCGCAGCGACGTGAGGCACTCGCGCAACAGATCGCGCGTGTTGAACGAGACGATGACGATAGAAGCCGTATATTCGCAGTTCGCACGCAAAATCTCCGTTGCACTTGCGTTCTCAGGTGCGCGGACTGCGGAGGCATCGTTCACGGTGCCTCAAGTATAGAGGGCGGAAGAGACGGAGTTGCGCGCGCAATCCTGTATCGTCGCTGTCCTTTCGGGGCAGATGGCTGCCGCGAGTGGGGAGCTGCCTGTAAGCGCTGAGAAGAATATGCTGGAAACGGATAAATCTCCATGCGTCTTCATTTCTCCAACGCCAACCACGATCCGCAGGCACTGAATGGCAAGACTCTGTCGTTACGCATGGCGCTAAGGCTTGTTGTGGTGGCGGCTGCTTTGCCGCTGTCGCTGCGCGCGCAGCCATCGAACAACGCGGCATGCGTCACCCGTCTACGCGTGACTGACAGGGTCATTCTGGCTCACGTCACGCGCCTGGGCATCAATCTGGGCGAGGAAAACTTCTATGACTCCGGGCAGATGCTCCGGAATCTTCTCGCGCGCAACCCTGAGTTTGCGGGAATGACCTACCGCAGCATTTTTCATTGCGCCGTGGGCAGGGCCGGCCTTTGCGTGGATGCGCGGCCGGGTATCCAGTTCCCGGCGAACTTCTGGAACGGCGCGAGCTATGAGGTTCTGAATGGCGCGGCGACGGGCCAGCGCGGCACGGTGAGGGCTGCCGCGCCGGAAGCGGACGGATTTGCGCTGACGCTCGGACCGATTCTCGGCTCGGGCAGCGGCGCTTTCGTGAGCGCAGGCGAATGGATTGCGGTCGAAACCAAAACTACGGACGACGCAGGCGCCGGCTGGTGGCCCACGCTGCGCGGCGGCGCGCGGCTCGCAATCGAGCGCAACGATCTGCCGCCCGGCGTGCCGGTGCGTCAGGCGCTGAAAATCGACGCCTCGGGCGAGGGGCAGTCCGCGGACCTGAATGCGTACTTCGATTCGAGCGCCGGGATGACGTTTGTCCGCCTTCGCGGCCGGTATCGGCTCCAGTTTCGCGCCAAGGCTCTCGGCGGGCCTGGCCTGATGCACGTGCATGTGGCGCGGCTCGTTCCCGGACTGCGCCGCTATCTCGATCAGGATGCACATCTGACGCGCGCGTGGGCGCAATACAGCGAAGAGTTCGCGGCCAACGAAACGGCGCTGCCCGCGGCTGCTGTCGAAGCCGGATTCAGCGTCGAGGGCGGCGCGGCGCTCCTGAGCGATGTCTCGCTCGAACGCGTAGACGGCGATCCAGCGAATCGCACGGCGTTTCGTGACGACGTAGTGGAGACGCTCAAGGAACTCCATCCCGGTGTGTTGCGGCTGATGGAAAGCGATGCAGGACTGGGCAGCACGGTGGAGAACCTGCTTGCTGCACCAGCGGCGCGCCAGCGCTCAGGCTATCGCGCATGGTTCAAGCCATCGGACGATGTTGCAGTGGGGATTCCGGAGTTTCTAGAGCTGTGCCGCGAGGTGGGCGCGGAGCCGTGGATCGTTGCGCCCACGGCGATGAGCCTCAGCGAGACGCGCCTGCTTGCAGAGTACCTGGCCGGGCCGGCCACCTCGCGCGGCGGCGCACTGCGAGCGGCCGCAGGACGGCGTGAGCCGTGGACACAGGCGTTTCCCACCATTCACATCGAGTTGGGCAATGAGACTTGGAACCCGGATTTTCGCGGCGAGTCGATCGAAGACCTCGCGGCCTACGGGCGATGGGCGAATGCGGTCTTTCGCGCTTTCCGCGAAGCAGCCGGACCTGCAGCCGGCCGCTTCGATCTCGTAGTGGGTACGCATGTCTACGACCCGGGACGCAACCCGGCGCTGCTGACCGCGGCGCCGCTTGCCAACTCGCTCGCCATTGCTCCCTATCTGATGCGCAGCCTGAAGCAGTGGGCGAACGACGATGAGTTGTATGGTCCATTACTCGCGCAGCCGGAGCAGATGTCGCGCGACGGTTTTGTGGCCCAGGCGGCGCAGAGCGCGAGTGGGCGTCAACTCGCCGTCTACGAGGTGAACCTGCACACCACGGGAGGCAGCGCGCCCCAGCCGGTTCTTGACCGCTTTACTCCGTCTGCCGCTGCCGGGGTGGCTGTCGCTGGCCACATGCTGCGCATGATGCGCGACCACGGCATCCGCGACGAGATGCTCTTCAGTCTGCCGCAGTACCAATTCATTCGTCCTGACGGCACGCCCGTTAAATTGTGGGGTAGCGTCGTCGAAATGGGAGGCCGCAAGAGGCCACAGTTCCTCGCGGTGAGCCTGGCCAATCGCGCCATTCGCGGTGATTTCGTCAAGGTGGAAATTGCAGGCGAAAATCCCACGCACGACGTGCCGCCGGGCAACGATGGCGTGCGCCTGCGCAAGATGCACGAGATCGATGCCTACGCCTTCCGGGACGGAACCTGGCATAGTCTTGTCGTCTTCAACTACGGACTCGATCACGCGCGGCAGATTGCGGTCGAAGCAGCGGGGCTTACGCGCGGTGCTCGCGCAACGCTCTGGCGATTGCAGAGTTCCTCGCCGGGCGGCACAAACGAGCAAGCAGTCCAGGTCAAAATCGTCAAAGACAGCGCAAACAGCGGCGAATTCTTGCTCGCACCATGTTCGATGGCCGTATTAGAATGGGGAAAATAGTACCACGCGGCGAGTTGGCAGTATCGTAGTCATCACATGACTGAGGCGCAGGCTACTCTTCACCCGCAGGGCTACATCGAAAGTAATCGGTTCGCGATTACTAGCCTGCGGATTAGGCAAGTGCCTAAGGACGCACTTCTTCGGACGCCCGATTCCACCTTCGCGGAATTGTTCTTATTGGTTCCAGAGATTACTTTCTAACCATCCGGCCGCCAGCATGAAACATGCCGGGCACTGGTTTGTGGAGTCGAAAAGGTGGCTCTTTCTTCGGTGAACTCTGGAGGCCACAGCGCTTGAACTGCTCGGGCGCTGTGCGCCTCCGGGGCTTTTTTAAGTTGCCGGCAGAATTCGGGCGAGCAACGGGTGCAATCAGCCGTGAGCGCACCGGGAATTACCTCTACTGCTTAAGGCAATCCATCGCATAAGCGGAGAATGAGTGGGCGCTGAAATGAGAGAGGGCGTTGAACATCCCATCGCCGTTTTGGGATTGCCGATCAACAGTTTGACGGCAAATGAGGCTGTTGACGCACTGGAACGCCTGATTCTTTCAGGCGGCGTCCATCAGGTTTGCACGGTGAATCTCGACATCTGGCTAAACGCTCTGGCGGATCCGCATCTGCATCGCATTGTTGCCGGTTCGAGCATGGTCTTCGCGGACGGCATGCCCCTGGTCTGGGCCTCGGAATTGTTAGGTTGCCCGCTGGCGGAGCGTGTCACTGGAATCGACCTGGTGCCGAAGCTGGCCGAACTTTCCGCTCGCAAAGGCTACAAGATCTTCCTGCTGGGCGCCCAGCCCGGCGTCGCCGACCGCGTGGCGCGGTTGCTGGAGCGTAATTTTCCCGGGGTTCGGATTGTGGGCACGCTGGCGCCAGCCAAAGCAAACCTGATCCACATGGACCACTCGGAGATCCTGAGGCAGATTCATGCCGTCAGCCCCGACATTCTTCTGGTGGCCTTCGGCAACCCAAAACAGGAAAAGTGGATCTGGATGCACCGCAAGCGGCTGGGCGTCCCCCTTGCGATGGGCGTAGGCGGCAGCTTCGACATTCTTGTGGGCGACATGCGCCGCGCGCCGCGCTGGATTCAGAGATGCGGCCTTGAATGGGCGATGCGCTGGCTGCAGGAACCGATACGACTGGGTCCGCGGTATCTTCGCGATTTCGCTGGTTTCACGCGACGGCTACCGTTGGCACTGTTCGCGGCATGGTTCCAGAGACCGTATCCTGGCCCAACCCGAACGGCCACGACGCCGACGCCTCAGGTGATGCATGTGCACGTTTCCGGGCGGCTTGGCGGCGAGATCGCTGCCGAGGTACAAAAGGCCACCACGGCCAGCATCGTCAACGGACTGGTGATGGTGGTGCATTTGCATGCAGTGAAGCAGGTGACAGCGGCGGGATTGGGAGTGCTGCTGGGCGCGCGGCGTCAGTTGCTGGAGGCGGGACTTTCACTGTCGCTTGCTGGGCTCAGCCTGAAGACGCGCTTCGTTCTTTACGCATGGAACATGCAGAGGCTTTTCGATGAGTGGCAGCCGGCGATTTCACGCAGCCGGCCGCTGGCTGCCGAGGCCGAATCACCCGCTCCGATCGGATTGCGGGGCAAATGAAATGTGACTCCGGCGGAAACGCGCATTCGCGGATCGTGCCCTGATCGCCGGCAGGAAACTGGGTGCTCCAGATCCCGATTCAGGAACCTGGAGAATGGAAACTGGCTGCGGAGGATAAAGAAACAGGCAGCCCCACAGAACAGCGGAAATTGCGCTTGAGGGCAAACAAGGGTGGAAGGGACATGGCGGCGATCATTCTGATACCGGCGTTGGCCTGCTGGGCGGTTCTGGCCATGAGTTCGGCACGGAAGGCGCTGCTTTCCGTGTACCTGCCGGCGCTCCTGCTGCTGCCGCAGTATTATGTTATCCGGCTTCCGCACCTGCCCCCGATTGCCTTTGCCGATGCGGCGATATTGCCGCTGGGCGTTGCCCTGGTTCTCGAAGCGTTGCGGCGCTGGCACTGGTCGTGGATGGACCTGTGGGTGCTGCTGTTTGCCTTCTGCGCTGGGCTCTCCGAGGCATTGAGCACGGAACTGTCCAACGGAGACTGGACGCAACTGTTTACGGCGAAGTTCGCGGCGTCTGAGCGGCTCGGCACACAGATCGCAAACGGCGGGTTGATGCTGGTATCGGGCATTTTGACCATGGTGCTTCCGTACATGGCGGGCAAGCTGCTCATCGAGCAGGAAGCCGCGGGTCAGCATGAGATGCGCAAAAAGCTGATCGCGCGCGTTGCCGTGTTGCTGTCCGTGGTCGCGGGCTTGAGCGTTTTCGATTTTCTTTCTGGGCGCAGTTTGTGGCAGAGGCTGGCCAGGCCGCTGCTAGGCCGCTATCAGGACCAAGTGTGGGCACCGCAGATGCGCTGGGGATTCGGGCGCATTGCGGGGCCATACGGACACGCGATCCTTGCCGGCATGGTCTTCCTGATGGGCCTGGTCTATTGCCTGTGGCTGCGCAACGCTGACCGCAACTGGGGCGCGCGGCGGCTTGTTGACGCGCTGCCCTTCACGGTGCGCGGCCTTACGCTGAGCGCAATTGTGGCCGGCCTGCTGATGACGCAGTCGCGTGGCCCATGGGTCGGTGTCGGTCTGGCCGTGGTGTTTGCGATGCTCACGCGCTACCTGCCGGTGAGACGGGCGGTGATGGTCTTTGCCGCTTTTTGCGCCGTGTTTGCGGCCGGCGCCTTGTACATTGCGAACCGATACACGGATAAGGCGATGCGCCAGGCTTCCAGCGAGGCACAGCGCAACGCCATCTACCGCCGCCAGTTGCTCGCCAGCTATGCGCCCTTTGTCGTCCAGCGCAAAGCCTTCGGCTGGGGCATTACCACCACTCCCGCGCCCGGCGGCCAGGTTTCGATCGACAATGAGTATCTGCTGTTGACGGTACAGGAAGGGTTCGTGGGACTCGGCGTTTTTCTGGCTATCGTGGCGGGGAACGCGGTAAAGCTGGTGCGCATGATCGCGCAACCCATCGCCAATGACGAACGGATGCTGGCCTTTGCGCACCTCGCCGTGCTGATCGGATTGACGACAACCTTGGCCACTGTATTCATGGGCGGACAGGTGGTGATGCTGTTCTTTCTCTTTACCGGCTGGGTGCAGGCGATGCGCCCGGCGGTTGCGCGTGTTGAGGAGGTAAATCCTCTGGAGCCGCAGGTGGGTTTCCGGCGCGTGCTGGTTTAGGGCGCGCTTGGTTCGTGTCTGGCGCAATACGCCGGGCGCAGTTGCAGTGAACGGAACAGGCCGGTGAAGCTGGCTGGCCGAACGAACGGAGACGATAGGCTTTTTGATCCTGCTGAGCACAATTCTCGCCAACGGGCTGGCGGTGGCGATCACGATGCTGACCGCGCCGCTTGCGGCCGATCTGGTCGTGTGCATTGCGGGCAGCCTGTGCCGCCGGCAGGGAACTTCAACGGCGAAGGTGAGGGAGGTTCGTCTCGCGGTCGTGGTCCCGGCGCACAACGAAGAAGCCGTGATCGCACGCGCCCTCGCATCGCTGCGCGCAGCCGTTTGCGCTCAGCGGACCGTGATCGTGGCGCCGGACTCTCGATTGCAGCCGTGGCAAGTTCCCGTCTTTGTTGTGGCGCACAACTGTACCGACCGCACGGCCGCAATCGCGAACCAGGCCGGTGCGCGAGTCGTCGAACTGCAGCAGCCCGGCCTGCGTGGCAAAGGCGCTGCGCTGCGCGCGGGCTTCATTGCGGCACAAGCCGCGGGCGCCAATGCCTATCTGGCGGTGGACGCCGATTCACTGGCGAGCCAGAACCTCATCGCCGCCACGGCTGCAACTTTGGAACGCGGCGCCGCGGCCACCCAGTGCCGCTACGAATTGGAGTTGCCGGACTCGCGTCCCGCCAGCGCACGCGAACGCCTGCGCGTGCTGGCGTTTCGCGCCATCAACGTTTTGCGGGCGCGCGGACGAGCCAGCCTGGGATTCTCCGCCGGAGCCTTCGGCAGCGGCTTCGCTGTCGCCGCCGAAACCCTCGAAACCGTGCCCTACTCCGTGGACAGCATCTGCGAGGACCTGGAGTACCACACACGCCTGGTGTCGGTCGGGCTGCGCGTCGCGTGGGTCGACGAAGCGCAGGTTCTTGGTCCGCTGGCGCCGGCGCGCACCGCGCAGGCCGCGCAGGAAGCGCGCTGGGAAGGCGGCCGTCTTCACGTTGCCGTACGCGCAACAGGACGGCTGCTCAAGGCGATTCTCCACGGCAACTGGCGCGCCTTCGAGATGCTTGCCGAGGTCTGGAGCCTGCCGATCTCTCGCGCCGTTCTGGCTCTGGTTTTGGCCGCGTGCCTGCCGGTCCACTGGCTGCACGTTTTTGCATTCGCCACGGCAGGCCTGATTCTCATCCATGTACTGCAAGCCGTCCTGCTGGGCAGCGAACCGTGGCGCGATTTCGCCGCGCTTGCCGGCGCGCCCCTGCACTTTTTCTGGAAGATGACGATTACCCCCCTGGTCCTGCGCCAGTCGCGCGCAGACGCCAAGTGGGCGCGCACCGGGCGGGAGGTGCAGGCGCCATGAGCGAAGTCCGTGAAATCCAGATGATTCCCGACTCGGCCGACAAGGAAGTCGACTGGTCACTCGACCCGGAAGCGGGCCGGGAGATGATCGCCGCCGGCACACCTCACGGAATGCTCCGCGAAGTCAACCGCCAGTTCAGCCGAAATGTGCTCGCCATCGTTCTGGCGCGCGCCGTGAACATGTTGCGCGGCGTGGTGCTGGTGCCTTTCCTGCTCTATCACCTGGGTCTGGAGGCTTACGGCATCTGGACCACGATCTTCATCCTGGTCTCCTACGTCGGCGTCACGACGATGGGCATCTCCAACGTCTATATCAAGTACGCTGCGGAGTTTCACGCGCGCCGCGAGTACGAGAGGGCCAGTTCGTTGTTGTCGACCGGCCTCGCCATGACCATTCCCCTCTGCAGCGCCATCTTCCTCGGCTTCTGGCTGGGATGGAAGTGGTACTCGCCATGGCTGCATCTGCCGCCTGCGCATCTGGCCGATGGCAAGGAAGCTGTGCTGATCGTGCTCGGCATCTTCCTGTCTTCGATCGCGCTCAGCGGCTTTGGCGACATCCTCTCCGGAACTCAGCAGATCGCAGCCACGCAATGGTTTTTGATCGCTGGAATTCTTGCGGAATTCGCCGCTATTCTCTGGCTGGTGGGCATCGGCCGCGGCATCCGCGGATTGGCCGAAGCCTACCTGATCCGCACCGTCGTGGTCGATAGTTTGACCATCTGGTGGGCGCGGAAGAAGCTCAAATGGCTGCGCATCTCGCCGCGGCTCATCCGGCGCGAGTCCATCCGCTACGTTCTGCACTTTGGCGGCGTGGTGCAGTTCCAGAGCATGTTGACCATCTTTCTCAACTCCGTGGAGCGCGTAGCCGGACTGAGCCTGATCGGCGCCTCGGCCGCCGGTCTGCTCGACGTGGCCAAGAAGTGGCCCACGTCGTTTTCCACGGTGCCGATGGCCTTTTTCGCGGCGCTGCTGCCGGCCGCGTCGCACGTTGACGCAGCATCGAGCGAAACCGATCGCCTGCGCAACCTGCACACGCTTTACCTCAACAGTTCGCGCTATTCGAACCTGTGCACCGCGGCCTTTGTCGCCCTCTTTTCGTTCTTTTCCGCGCCCGTTCTTCACGTCTGGCTAGGTTCTCAGTTTCCTGCCCATCAGCGGCTGATCGCCCTCTTCGTGGTCTTCAATATCTCCTTGCAATTTCATATGCTGACAGGACCTGGAACTTCGATGTTTCGCGGCATCGGCAAGGTCTACGAAGAATTTACATACTCGATTCCCAATCTGATTCTGTTGGCGATGACTGTGCCGCTGGCGTACCGGATCGAAGGCCGCTGGACGCCCTTCGGCATCGGAGTCGCCGCGGCCACAGCGACCGTGGCATCGTCCTGCGTACTGATGGGCCGCGTGCTCTTTGTACTGCGCCTTCCGCTCTTGCGCTTTTTGCGCCATGCCATCGCTCCGGGGTTTGCATCGTATGCTGTCGCTGGCGTGCTGGCCTGGCCAGTGACACATCTGGCGTCGATGGCAGGCCGCTGGCAGGGAGCGGGAGTGCTGCTGGCCGGCGGCATTCTCTACCTGGCGGGCACGGCGGCCGTATTGAATTTCTGGGTGCTGACGGACGCAGAGAAACAAAAGCAGGCTTATTGGTATCGCAAGGGCCTGCGAATGCTCCGCCGCAGGGAGGCAACCGCATGAACCATTCGATCCGCATTGCAAGTCTTCTTCCATGGGTGTTTGCCGGGATTGTTGCCGTGGCGCAGACGCCTGCGAATGCGCCGTCGGAGGCTTCCGCGCCTTCCCGCGCGGACAACTCTGCGCAGGCTGCCGAGCCTGTGCTCAAGCCCAATCCGCTCGACGCGCTGCGCGACTTCGAGCCTCCCGTCGACGCGCCCTACACGCTGGGTATGGGCGACGAGATTCAAGTGACGTTTGCCGGACGGCCCGAGCTCGATACCAAGCTCGCCGTGGGTCCTGACGGCCGCATCACGCTGCCTCTCGCCGGCGACCTGAAAGTCGATGGCATGACGCGATCCGAAGCGGGCAAGGCAATTCAGGAGGCTTTGTCGAAGTACTACGACAATCTCGCCGTTCAGGTAGCGGTCACCCGTTACACTTCGAATCGCGTGCTGGTGCTGGGCGCGGTGGCCACGCCGGGCGAAGTCACCTTCGAAGGAACGCCCACCCTGCTTGAAGCACTGACCCGCAGCGGTCTTGCAACCGGGCCCAACAAAGTGGGCGCCATCCCCGAGCGCTGCGCCATCTATCGCGGCAACCAGCAAGTCATGTGGGTTCAGCTTCGCAAGCTTGTCGAGTCGGGCAGCACCCTGGCCGACATGCGCCTGCGCCGCGACGATGTGATTTATGTCCCCAGCCTCACGGAGCGGTTCGTCTCGGTCCTCGGCGAAGTCAACCATCCGGGCGCAATTCCCATCACTGACGAATCCACGCTGGCCAGTGTGCTTGCCAGTGCAGGCGGACTCACCGATCAGGCAGGCAAGAACGCGCACGTGCAGATCGTCGACCCCGAGACTGGAAAATCGCGCGTTTTCACGTTCAAGGACGTGCTGAACCCGGCAAAATCGCGCGAAGCCGTTCTCAAGCCGGGCGAGATCGTCTTTATTCCCAAGACTGGATTCGCGCGCGCCACCTACGTTTTTCAGCGGCTGAATCCGCTGTTCCAACTCAGCAACCTGGCCTATCTCGGAGCAGTCCTATGAGCCGGCGATTCGATCCCATCGCGTCTTCGCCCCGCCTGACCGGCGGCGCTTCTCCTGCACCCGCCGCGCCCGAGCAGGCCATCTTCCGCCTCGATCTTGGGCGCAGCTTCAAAATGCATCGCCGTCTTGTTCTCGGTTTCGCTCTGGCGGGCGCGGTTCTGGCCGCGCTTTACGTGGCGATGAACTGGAGGGTCTATACCGCCGAAAGTCTGGTCTATATTCAGCCCACGCCCTCGTCGGTGCTGGGAGGCGCGGCGCCCATGCACTGGCCCTATAACTACGACCCCGCCACCTACGACTCCTACATCCAGCAGCAAATGCTCAGCATGACGCGCCCCGACGTTTTGTCCGGCGCAATCGCGAAGCTCGGCCCTGGCCCGTGGCGGCGCAGCGGCGAAAGCGGAGTCCATGCGGCCGAGAGGCTGAAGGGCCTGGTGGAAGTGGCGCGCGTGGGAACCAGCTACCAGGTCGGCATTACTGCTCATGCGCCCACCCCGGCCGCCGCAGCCGCGCTGGCCAACGCCGTTGCGGCCAGCTATATCGAAAACACTTCGCACGAGATGAAGGCCGGTGACGCCGACCGGCTGGCGATGCTCAGCGAAGAACGCGATCGCGTGAAGAAGGAACTCGATGCCGATCGCACCGAGCAGGCATCGCTCAACGCGCAGATCGGAGTCGCGGCCATCGGCCCCGTAGCCCCTGAGCACTACGACGACGACATCGCCCGCATGCATGACGCACTGGTCAAGGCGCGCACCGATCACGACGAGGCCGCGGCGCGGCTCACCTCGCTCGATGCGAGCAACGGCCCCGGCGCGGCAGCCCGCGACGCCGAAGCCGATCAGTTGATCGCGAGCGATCCCGGTCTGGCCAGCCTGAAGCAATCGCTGCTCACGCGCCGCGCCCAGTTGGTGTCGCAGATGGCCAACCTGACGCCGAGCCATCCGCAGTACAAGCAGGATCAGGAAGAGATGCGGAAGATCGACGCCTCGCTCGCATCGCAGACGCAACAACTGCGCGCCAAGGCGGCGGCCCGCATCGAGGAGCGTTTGCGCGCCGATCTGGACCGCACTTCGAGCCTTGAGGCGCGGCTCAACGGGGAACTGGCGCAGATGACCCGGGCCGCTGCCGGCGCTACACCGAAGCTGCAACGCCTGAGCGATCTCGCCAACGACATCGCCCGTCTGCAAACCCGCTATAACAGTGTCGACGAGCAGTTGCGAAACCAGATGCTTGAAGACAGCGCGCCCGGCGCCGCTCACGTGGCCGAAGCAGCCGTGCCTCCTCTGCATCCTTCAGAGGCGGGAGTCATCCGCAACGCGATCCTGCTGTTGCTGATCTTTGCCGGGCTCGGTCTGGCGATCGCCGTCGTGCGGCACAGGCTGGATTCGCGGGTCTACATCGCTTCAGATGTAGAGCGTCTACTGGGCTACGCTCCCATGGCGCAGTTGCCGGACTTCGACGAGGTTTCTGACAAAGTGGCCGCGGAGCACCTGCTGCGACTGGCCTCGGCCATCGACTACGCCGCAAAAGATGGCAGACTGACGAGCTGCGTCTTCACGGGAGCCGGTCCGGGCGTGGGCGTGACGATGATCGCCAGCCACGTAAAAGCCATGCTGAGCGCGCTGGGGCAGGAGACTGTTCTTGTGAACGCCTCGGGACTCGCTCCCGAGCCGCTGGGCGACACCCTGGCAGCTTCCACAACCGAACTCGCGCACGCCGCGCAGCCTGCCAGGCCGATGCCGCAGCCGGGTGAAGCAGTCCCATCCGCGCGCGATGGCGCGTCCAGCCGGGAGAGCCTGGTGCTCACCGATACCGCGCCGCTCGCCGTCTCGGCCGAGGCCGAGTACATGGCGCGCCGCGCCGACTGCACCATCCTGGTGATCGAATCGGCGAAGACCACGCGCGCCGAACTGCGCGCCGCCGCTGCCATTCTGCAGCGCCTTGATAACGAGGCGGTTGGATTCGTCCTCAACCGCGTGAGCCTGAGGAATGCAGACGAGAGCTTTCGTCATTCCGTGAGCGAAGTGGAGCGGCACGTGCGCCAGCGTGAGCAGGCCGCAGCGCAAGCTGCGCCGACCGCGCCGCTCGCCAACCCGGCGCGCGAAGCGCCTGCGCTCACTGAGATTGCCGCGGCGCCAGTCGAAAGTGCCGCCGCGCGCGACGAGAGTGCGGTTGCGCAGCCCGCGCCCGCCGCGCCTGCCACTTCGCCGTCGCGTGATGTTGCGCCGGAGCCTGTCGCTGGCGCGCCTGCTGCCGGGCTTATACCGCGAGTTGCCGTGGAACGCGAGGCGCCACCCGAACCTGAGCCAGTACCGGCGGCTGCGCAAAAAGCAGAGACGGTTCTGCCTCCGGCTGTCGATCGCGCCGATGCTGCTCTGGCTCCGTCCACGCCCGAGCCTCAGCCGGAGCCGGTGGCCGAATCCAGATCCTCCACGGCGAACCTGCCCGAGCCGCAACCCGAAGAAGAAGAGCCGTGGTGGATGATGGGCCTGCCGATGCAAGCGGAGATCGCGACGGTTCAGCCCAGCGTGCAGCGCATGGAAAACTGGCAGTCCCCCTCTGAATATTCCAGACCGAAACCTGCGGCGCCGGCGCCTGAACAGGTCGCGGCAGCCGCGGAAGCGCCGCCAACGCGATTGAGCGGACTGAGGGGTTTGCTGTTCACCGCGGGAGTCAAAAGCCTGGAGCCGAAAGACGATACCGCGTCCAGGCGCAATCGGAGTGGAAGCGGTGAGCGCCCGGTGAATCTGGGGCAGGCATTTGCGGCCTCAACCCATCGCGAGCTTGCGGTTGAGTTTCCCGCGCCTTCGGTTCCGTCCGATTTTGACCAGGCCAGTGCGCCCCAACCGGTGGCTCCGGCGGTTGCGCCGCGGACGGAAACCGAAACCGCGCACGCACCCGTGGAACAGCCGGCCGTGGTTGAACCCGCGCCGCAGCGGGTGACGGCGGAGCCGGAGTTTCTGCCTCCTTCGCCACCGGAAGAGACTGCAAAAGACAAGGAACCGCGCCGGAAAACGCAGAATTTTGCCGGAAGCATCTTCGACGACATCCAGATTCTTCCCGCCAAGCGCGGGCAGTACCGGCGCTGAGGCGGAAAGAGGATTGCGGTGGTTCCTTCGAGGCTGTGCAAAGGAACACGGCTTCAGCCAGAGCAAAGCGGCGGCGTTCCATGTTTTCGGCTTCAACTTTGCAGACGGGTTGCTCGCGAATGTTGCCCACTCGACTTTTGCTAGCATGAAGACATGGCACAGACTGAATCCAACATGCTTGACCTCGGGACCATCGCACCCGACTTCGCGCTCACCGACGTCATCACCGGAAAGACCGTGCGGCGCGACGACTTCCGCGGGCAAAAGGCGCTGCTTGTTCTCTTCATCTGTGCGCATTGCCCCTATGTAAAGCACATCGAGAAATCTCTCGGCGAGTTCAGCGCCGGCTACGCGGGCAAGCCGCTTGCGATCGTCGCCATCAGCGCGAACGACGTCACAACGCATCCGGCCGACAGTCCAGCCGGACTCAGGCGGCAGGCCGAGGCAAACAAATTCAAGTTCCCCTACCTCTACGACGAATCGCAGGCTGTCGCGCGCGCTTACAAGGCCGCCTGCACGCCCGACCCGTATCTTTTCGACGCGGATTTTAAGCTGGTCTATCGCGGGCAGTACGATGCCAGCCGCCCCGGCAACGGCATTCCCGTGACGGGCAAGGATCTGCGCGCGGCGATTGATGCGCTGCTTGCAGGCGAGCCTGTGCCTGCCAATCAGAAGCCTTCGATCGGGTGCAATATCAAGTGGAAGGCGTGAGAACGATGAGGAGGCGCGTTCGGCGCTCGCTGAAAAGCGCCTGCAGTTTTTTTAACTCGTCACCGCGGCGACTCGCGCAGTATGGCAGGGCCGCTTTCATGTGAGCGTCAGCAGGAGGACGCTCCATCCGTAACCGCCGCTACCGCTACACGTTCGCCGGCGTTGGCGCGAGGCTGGCGAGAACTTCGCGAATCTCCAGCAGTACTTCGTCGGGGCGCGACGCTTTAAGTGGGAGCTTGAGCACGCCCTGCGGCGTGAACTGCGCGCCGCGCCGGGCGTTGCGCGCCACCAACTGCATGAGCTGCGCGGGATCGACCGCGGCGTTCTCCGAAAAGCGAATCTGCAGTTCGCCGCGCTTGCGGTCGATCTGCGCCACTCCCATGCGCTCGCATTCGAGACGCAACTCGGCTGCCTCCAGCAGATACACTGTGGCGTCGGGCAGCGCGCCGTAGCGGTCTCCCATCTCGGCGCGAACCTCCTGGAGCGCGGCTTCGCTGGCGGCGCCGGCAACCTTCTTGTAGAGCCGCAGGCGCTGGTTTTCTTCGGGTACGTAACTCTCGTCGATGCGCAGCGCGATGCCGAGATTGAGCTGCGTTGCCGGGCGTTCTTCATGGCCTTCGCCTTTGAGTTCCTTGACCGCGGCCTCCAGCATCGATGTGTACAACTCGAAGCCGACGGCCTCGATGTGGCCGCTCTGCTCGCCGCCCAGCATGTTGCCAGCACCGCGCAGTTCGAGATCCAATGCGGCGATCTTGAAGCCCGCGCCGAGGTCGGAGAACTCCTTGAGCGCCGCGAGCCGGCGCCGCGCAACTTCGGTCAGCTCGTTCTCGGGTGGGATGAGCAGATAGGCATAGGCGCGGCGATTCGAACGGCCCACGCGCCCGCGCAACTGATAGAGTTCGCTCAGGCCGTGCCGTTCGGCGCGATTGATGAGGATCGTGTTCGCGAGCGGAATGTCGAGACCGTTTTCGATGATCGTTGTCGCCACCAGTACATCGAACTCGTGGTGCATGAAGGCCAGCATGACTTTTTCAAGTTCGCCCTCGCCCATCTGCCCGTGCGCCACGACCACGCGCGCCGCCGGCACCAGTTCCTGGATCCGCACGGCGATCTCATAGATCGACTCCACGCGGTTATGCACGAAGTAAACCTGGCCGCCGCGCTCGAGCTCGACTTCAATCGCCGAGCGGATGAGCTTTTCATCGAACCTGGCGACGACGGTCTGAATCGCCATGCGGTCCTTGGGCGGCGTTTCGATCACACTCATGTCGCGTAGGCCGACGAGCGACATGTGCAGCGTGCGCGGAATCGGCGTGGCGCTCATCGCGAGCACGTCGATCTCCTTGCGCAATTGCTTCAGCCGCTCCTTGTGACGCACGCCGAAGCGCTGCTCCTCATCGACGATCAGCAGGCCGAGATCCTGGAATTTGATGTCTTTCGAGAGCAGGCGGTGCGTGCCGATGAGAATGTCGACTTTGCCGGTGGTGACGCGCTCCACAATCTCTTTTTGCTCTTTCGCGGTGCGGAAGCGCGAGATCATTTCGATGTGGATGGGGAACTGCGCGAAGCGCTGCTTGAAGGTTTCGTAATGCTGAAAACTCAGAACCGTGGTTGGGGTGAGCACCGCAACCTGCTTGCCGTCTTGCACGGCCTTGAAGGCCGCGCGCATGGCCACTTCGGTTTTGCCGTAGCCCACGTCGCCGCAGAGCAGCCGGTCCATCGGCGTCGTCGATTCCATGTCGTACTTGATGGCGCGGATCGCCGCCATCTGGTCGTCGGTCTCGGTGTAATCGAAGGCATCCTCGAACTCGCGCTGGAACTCGTTGTCTTTGGAGTAAGCGGTGCCCTCGGCGGTGTGGCGCTCGGCGTAGAGTTTGAGCAGCTCCCCAGCCATGTCTTGCATCGCCTTGCGCACGCGCGCCTTGGTCTTCGTCCACTGCTGCGAACCGAGCTTGCTGAGCACCGGCGCGGGACCGGTGTCGGTGGAGCGGTACTTCTGGATCAGATCGAGGCGTGTGAGCGGGACGTAGAGCCTGGCGCCCTCGGCGAACTCCAGAATCATGAACTCGACTGAGAGACCGTCCTGCACGATCTCCTTGAGGCCCTGGTACTGCGCGATGCCGTGATCGACGTGGACGACATAATCGCCGATGCCAAGGTCGCGAAAGTCGGAGACGAACGCGGCGGTCTTCGACCGTTTCGGTTCAGGGCGCGCCGCAACGTCGGCCTCGTCGGAGAGATCGTTGGCGCCGAAGACAATCAGGTTCGACTCGCCGAAGACCACGCCGGCGGCGAGCGGCGAGCGCACAATCGCCGGCACGCGCAGATCGCCCGAGTGGTAGCTGGCTTCGTCGAGGATGGTCTCGCCGGGACGCGGCGCGCGGCTGCCCAGCCGATAGGGGACCTCGTAGTCGCGCAGAACCGTCGCCAGGCGCTCCACGTCGCCCTGGTGCGGCGCGGCGAGGACGATGCGCGTCTCGGTGGTCATCAGATTCTTTAGCTGCTCGGTGAGAGCTGGAATCGAGCCGTGAAAGCGCAGGGTCGGCCGTGTCGGCAGTTCAATCTCGCCGAGCGTGGTGTCGTTCTCCAGCACGTCGACCGCGCCCAGCTGATCGAGGTCGAGGCCCGTGTGCGCTTCGAGCGTGGCCTCAAGGATTTCGGGCCGCAGGTAGATGTCCTCGGGACGCACGAGCGAGCCGATGCCTGAGCGCTCGTGCCGCTGCTCGACCTTGTTCCACCAGCGGTCAATCTGGCTGCGCACCATGGCTGGCTCATCGACGATCAGGGTGGCGCGCGGCACGAGCTTGAGCAGCGATTGCCCGGCGCCGGCGACGGGCGCGAAGAACTCCCAGCCCGGAAAGACGCTGACGCCTCCAGCCGCCGCAGCCTCGGCGGCCATCTCTTCGTCTTCCATTGCAATGCGCTGCTGGCTGAGGCGGCCGTTCACCGCGGCCAGCAATCGCTCGGTAACGGGAGTCTCGGTGAGCGGCAGAAGTTGCGTCTCGTCAAGCCCCGAATGCGAGCGCTGCGTCTCGGGATCGAATTTGCGAATGGTCTCAATCTCGTCGCCAAAGAACTCGATGCGCACAGGGCGGTCGGCCTCCGGCGAGTAGACATCGAGAATGCCGCCACGGCGCGTGAACTGCCCCGGCATTTCGACCAGATCCACCTGCGCGTAGCCGACACTCGACAGGTGCGCGGTGAGCGTTTCCAGGTCAACCTCCTCGCTGCGCTTGAGTGTGACAGCGAGGCCTGCGTAGTAGTCGCGATCGAAGAGCTTGAGGGCCGCGGATTCGACGGGCGCTATGAGAATGTCGACGGCGCCGGTCGCGAGCTTCCACAAGGCGGCGGCGCGCTGTTCCTGCACGTCGGGGTGGGGCGAGAGGTTCTCGAAGGGGAGCACATCGTGCGCCGGAAAACGCACCACGCGCGCGGGATCGATGGCGCCGGTGAGTTCGCATCCAGCCTTGACAAGCGGCTCAATGGCCTCGGCAGCCTTGTTGTCGGCAACAATCAGGATCGCCGTCTGCCGGGCAGTTCGCGCGATCAGCGGCAGATATAGGGCGCGCGCCGTCCAAGTCAATCCAGACACACGCCTGCGTCCCGCACCCAGGCTCAGGTGCCTGCGAACGCGCTCAAAACCGGGAGCCTGCTCCAATTCCGCGAACATCTCGCGGACGAACGGGAGGATCATCAAGGCCTAGTTTAACAGGAGAGGAATTCCGCTCGGGACTGCATGGCGCGGGATGATCCCGTGAAATTTCAGTCGATGCGCGGCGTGCCCCGGCGCAGCACCAGTCCGGTGATGCCGAAGACGCCAATCAGCAGCAGCGCGATGAAGAAGTAGTACGCCATGGGGTGCATCCAGCCGGGCGAGTACTTCAGATCCTGGCCCACCCACAGCAGCAGGATCCCGGCCATTACGGTGAATTGGCAGGCGATCACGAGCAATGTGTGTCCCAGTTCGCGTCGCTTATCCAGCGCCTCAACCTGAGAGGGAGTGAGACTGCGCTCTTCGGGGGGAAGAAGAAGATTTGCCATGGATTTTCTCCTCACCGGACCGACCTGCTGGGGACCTCCGGGTCCGGCTCTTCTGCATATGATTGAATCACATGGCGGCCATCCCGCGCCAGCGGCATCAGGCACGGTTCAGGATGATCGCATGAAGATGAATTCCGAACCCGCAAAGGGATCTCCGTGGGGGCCCCCCTCTACGGTCTCTGCAAAGAACTTCTTTCTTTTCAATCGTCTGGCAAGTACAAAGTGAGACAAGTTCCTTTGTTTCAATGATCTGCGTCCAGAATCGTGATGACAAAGGAGTTACGCGGACCGTGGGCCACGCCGGAAGCGCGAAGGCCGAGGCGCATGCCCTGGCGCTCGTGATTGCGCCTGGAAT
>JAJYFA010000227.1 GCA_021790995.1 Acidobacteriota bacterium | reverse complement strand
GGTAATATTCTGCCCGATCACGAGGGTGTGGATGTCGTGCGTGCCTTCGTAGGTTTTCACCGATTCCAGGTTCATGCTGTGGCGCATGATCGGATAATCCTCGGTGATGCCGTTGGCGCCGAGAATGTCGCGAGCCAGGCGCGCGCACTCGAGCGCCATCCAGACATTGTTGCGCTTGGCCATGGAGATGTGCTGGTGGCCGACAGTGCCGGCGTCTTTAAGGCGGCCGACCTGAAGCGACAGCAACTGCGCCTTGGCGATCTCAGTCGCCATCCACACCAGCTTTTCCTGCACCATTTGATGGCTGGCGATGGGCTGGTTGCGAAACTGCTTTCTGGTCTTGGCGTAGTTGAGCGCGGTGTTGTAGCAGTCCATGGCCGCGCCGATGGCGCCCCAACCGATGCCGTAGCGCGCCTGGTTCAGGCACATGAGCGCGTTTTTGAGGCTGGTCGCGCCGGGCAATAGATTCTTCGCCGGAATGTGCACGTCCTCAAGCGTGAGGCCGCTGGTGACCGAGGCGCGCAGCGACCACTTGCCGTGAATCTCCGGCGCAGAGAAACCGGGCCTGCCGGTCTCGACCAGGAATCCACGCACGCTGTCGGCGCCCTCGCCCAGCAGGCCTTTTTCGTCTTCGAGCCTGGCCCAGACGATGGCCACATCGGCGATGGTGCCCGAGGTGATCCACATCTTTTCGCCGTTGAGGATGTACTCATCGCCCGACTTGCGTGCGCGCGTGGTCATGCCGGCAGGATTCGAGCCAAAGCCCGGCTCGGTGAGTCCGAAGCACCCGATCTTTTCGCCGGCCGCAAGCGCCGGCAGCCAGGTCTGTTTGTGCTCCTCGGAGCCAAAGGCATAGATCGGATACATCACCAGGCCCGACTGCACGCTGGCAAAGCTGCGCAGGCCCGAGTCGCCGCGCTCCAGTTCCTGCATGACGAAGCCGTACTCGACGTTCGACATGCCAGCGCAGCCGTAGCCCTCGAGGTTTGCGCCGAAAAAGCCCAGCTCGCCCATCGGCTTGACAAGTTCGCGCGGAAAACGCGCCTCGCGGAAACACTCTTCGATGATCGGTACCACGCGCTCATCGACAAATTCACGTGCCGTACGGCGGACGAGCAGTTCCTCTTCCGTCAGGCTTGCATCGAGATGGAGAAAATCGAAACCTTGAAATTTAAAGACCATAACGAACCAATCTGTCGCGAAATTTCGCAACCAACAAGGCTAACAGAATCGATGCCTGCTTGGCCGCACGTGGATCGCCCTTACAGGGCAAACGCACCATAGAAAAATCCAGGCCCACCAGCGAGCGGATGCGGCAAAGGAAGAGCAGCAGAGGGTGAAGCCCCATGGATTTTGCCTTTTATGGTCCGGCTGAAGCCGTGCCCTCGTTACAAAACTTACATCCGACGGTCTTTTCTCAACCCATAACGCCGTGCTCTCGTTCCTTTTCGTGTCGAAAAGTCATGGTGCGTTTGCCCTGATCGCCCTTATCTTCAACGCCAAGCGTCAACACACCCGCCAGCAGAAAAAACACTCCGCCGGCAACGACCGCGGCCAGGCGATTGTCATTGAGCAGGTGCACCATCACCCAGCCGAAACCCACTGAAGCAATCACTTCGGGAAGGACGATGAAGAGGTTGAAGATGCCCATATAGACACCATATTGATCTTGCGGGAGCACTCCGGAAACGATCGCGAAGGGCATCGCGAGCGTGCTGGCCCAGGCAATCCCTACGCCGGTCATTGAGAGCAACAGCAACAGTTTGGTGTGGATCACGGTGACGGAGAGCAGGCCCAGCGCCCCGGCGACCAGGCACAGACTGTGCGTGGCCTTGCGGCCAATGCGCGCGGCCATGGGAGAAAGCAGGAAGGAGAACAGGAAACAGATCAGGGAGTAGAAACCGAAGCAGACGCCACCCCACTCGATGCCTTCCGTGTAAAGGGGCGAAGCCGTGCTCGTCGCGCCAAGAACGTTACGAGCCACGGCCACGCTGAAGTAGAGCCACATGCAGTAGAAGCCAAGCCAGGTGGAGAGTTGCACCCACGCCAGTTGGCGCATGGTGCGCGGCATTTGCCGCATGGCGGCAATGATCTCGGCAGCCGCTCGAAAGATGCCGCGGTTCTCGGTCTTCTTGCGGCGAAACTCCTCGACGTTCTCGGGCGGATACTCAGGGGTGGTGACGACGGTCCAGAGCACCGCGCCTATAAAGGCCGCGGCTCCGATATAAAAGGAAAAACGCACGGCAAAGGGAATGGCGCCCGATGCGCTGCTGGTGGGCACGTGGAAAATGTTGGTGAGAATCCAGGGCAGCCAGCTGGCGATGACCGCGCCGAGGCC
Organism: Acidobacteriota bacterium; assembly: GCA_021790995.1. GTDB lineage: Bacteria > Acidobacteriota > Terriglobia > Terriglobales > Acidobacteriaceae > Telmatobacter. The sequence goes on along the minus strand of JAJYFA010000227.1, from coordinate 2,334 downwards.
GATGAGCAGGCTCTGCATGGCGAAGCCGGCCGTATGCTGCGACTCGGGCAGAATGTCTGCGACAAAGGCGCGATAGGGCATCATGCTGATATTGATGCAGCCGTCGAGAACCCAGAGCAGGCAGGCGGCCATCCACAGCGCCGAACTGTGCGGCATGAGAAGGAGCGCGGCAGAACTGAAGATGGCGCCGGCCAGAAAATAAGGACGGCGTCGTCCCAGCCAGCACCAGGTGCGATCGCTCAAATGACCGATGACGGGTTGGATCAGAAGGCCGGTGAGCGGAGCGGCGAGCCAAAGGATCGGAATCTGATCGGCGCGGGCGCCGAGGTATTCATAGATGGCGCTCATATTGGCCATCTGCAGGCCCCAGCCGAACTGAATTCCGGCAAAGCCGAAGCTGAGGTTCCAGATCTGCCAGAAGGATCGTTGCGGTCGTTCCATGGCCGAGGCTCCAGTGCGATTCTGCTCCGTGGCGCAACGGCCGCCGGCTTTGGCTGCGAATCGCGTTAACGGTCGAAGAGCTGAACGAGCGAGCGAAGACGCGCGCTCAATGAGGCGCTGAATGAGCCGGGCAGGCAGCGCCAGAGCCAGTTTCCGCTGGTTGAGCCGGGCAGGTTCATGCGCGCCGAGTGGCCCAGTCCGAGCACATCCTGCATGGGCAGTATTACGGTGTTAGCGACCGACGCCTCAACGGCGCGGATCAGCACCCAGTTGATCTCATCTTCATCGCTGAAATTCAGGTAGGCCCGCGCGAGGTCGTGTTCCCGGCGAACATCTTCCAGCGTGCGTGTGCTGTCGTCTTCACCCGAGCTCTGCCACCAGCCGATGGCGGTGTCGTTGTCGTGGCTGCCGGTATAGGCAACGAGGTCGCGGCTGTAGTTGTGTGGACGAAATGTGGGAGCCTGCTGGTCGATGCCGAAGGCAAACTGCAGAATCGCCATGCCGGGAAGGTTGAACTTCCTGCGCAGAGACTCGACCTCGCCGGTGATCACACCTAGATTCTCCGCCACGATCGGCAGTTCGCCGAACTCCATGGCCAGCGTCGTGAGCAAGTCCTCGCCGGGAGCTTTCACCCAGCGTCCGTTGATGGCGGTCAGCTCGCCGGCCGGAATCTCCCAGTACGCTTCGAAGCCGCGGAAGTGATCGAGACGGACGAGATCGACAAGATCCAGCGAAGCGTGGAATCGCTCGGTCCACCATTGAAAGCCGGTAGAGATCAGCACGTCCCATCGATAGATGGGATTTCCCCAGAGCTGGCCGGTGGCGCTGAAATAGTCTGGCGGAACGCCGCTGACCGCAGTGGGCCGGCCGTCTGCGCCGAGGTGAAAAAGATGCCGATTGGCCCACACGTCGGCACTGTCGTGGGCGACGTAGATGGGAATATCGCCCATCAGCCGGATGGCGCGGTCATGGCAATATGCCTTCAGATCCGCCCACTGGCGGAAAAACTCGAACTGCCAGAAGCGAATGGCGCCAAGCTGCGCGGCCAGACGCTCGCTCCATGCGCGAACGGCCTTGGACTTGCGGTCGCGAATCGCTGACTCCCACTCCGTCCACGCCAAGCCGCCGTGGGCTTCCTTGACCGCCATGAAGAGAGCAAAGTCATCGAGCCACGGATGCGATGCGCAGAAACTCTCATAGGCGATGCGGTCTTTGGCGCCAGCGTGCAGGAAGAAATTCTCCGCAGCTTTCAGGAGCAACGGACGCTTGTGCGCGATAACCGCGCCAAAATCCACTCTTTCCTCGGGGAACGCCGGTGCGTCTGCCAGATCGGACGCTGCGAGAAGATTGCGATCGCGCAACCGTTCCAGGCTGATCAGCAACGGATTGCCGGCAAAGGCGGAGAAGCACTGGTACGGTGAATCGCCGTAACCGGTGGGGTTGAGCGGCAGAACCTGCCACAACTTCTGACCGGCGGCAGCAAGAAAGTCAACGAACTCATAGGCGCACGGTCCCAGATCGCCGATGCCGAACCGGCCTGGGAGCGAGGTGCAGTGCAGCAGAATTCCGCTCGAACGGTGCAGTGGTTTCAGGCGATCGGACATTTTTCCATCCTGCAAGCGGCAGAAACCCGGAGATTTCGACGCGTGCGAAGACGCGCGGCAAGCCAGTCATCGCACTGCATAAACCACCAAGGATTCCGGACGCATCGTCACATGCAGCGCCGCGCCGCTCAGTTGCGGCGTTGCGCCGGGCGCCGCCGCCGCGGCGTTGAACTCTGTGCAGCCGGCAAGCGAGGTTTCCTTGACCGGCAGATCGACCGTCGCGTCTTTGCGCGCCTTGTTCACGACGATCAGCAACCGTTCGCTTGTGTGTTGTGCATTGCATCCCAGA
>JAJYFA010000058.1 GCA_021790995.1 Acidobacteriota bacterium | reverse complement strand
ACGGAGAACCCGCAGGGTGTGCGCTACGTCTTCAGCGCAACTCAATACATTGAGGTCCTGCCACTGCCTGCCGGCGCGGGGGTTGATCGCCTCGATCACGTTGCGTGGATCACCGCCAGCGCCGACGGCCTGCGCGGGTATCTGGCGGCGAAGGGCTGGAAGACGCCGGCAAGCGTCGAGCACGGCTCCGACGGCAGCAGTTGGTTTGATGTCCTCGATCCCGAAGGCAACAAGGTGCAGTTTGTCCAGCCGCCAGCGCACCCCAGGCCTGTCAATGCGCCCAAAGCCGTGGGCCACCACATCATCCACGCAGGCTATATGGTGCACAACCGCGCCCTCGAAGACACGTTCTACCGCAACCTGCTCGACTTTCGCCCTTACTGGTGGGGTGGGCGCGACGGTCGCCATATCGATTGGGTCAGCCAGCAGTGCCCCGACGGCCACGATTGGATGGAGTACATGATGACGCGCGGCGATTCCGGAGTCCCCGCCGGCATGACGCAGCGGAAACTGGGCGTGATGGACCACTTCTCGATTGGGGTGGCATCGGTGCCTGAGGTCTATAAAGATGTCCTCGTGGCCGGCGGCCGCCTCGAAGGGCGTCACGATGCGGGGCCCAAGATCGGTCTGGACGGCAAGTACCAGTTCAATCTTTACGATCCGGATGGGATCCGGGCCGAGCTGATGAACTTCCAGGCCACTGCAAAGCCCTGTTGCTCGCCCTTTACGGCCGAATCTCCCTCCGAGTAAAAGGGGGAGCCGGAACGCTCAGCCTGCGGTATAATGATGGAGGTCTGCAAAGGCAGGGGAATACCTGTCTGGATGCCGGCTGGAGCGGTTTTCCGCTCCAAAACCAGGAAAAGAAGAACACAATGCCTAAGTTGAAGACCCATTCGGGCGCAGCCAAGCGCTTCAGCAAGACGGGCACCGGCAAAATCAAGCGGGGTCAGACGAAGACGCGGCACATCCTTACGTCGAAATCGCCAAAAGTGAAGCGCAAGCTGGGCCGGACCCTGCTGGTTTCCGACGGCGACCACGCGAAGGTAGCGCGCATGATTCCCTACGCTTGATCGGGACTTTGGTCCATAGGGCTGCCGAGCGTGGCCCCCGCCGCAAGACGGCGTGAGATCGAGCACGAACTGAGCGAGTGAAGAGGCCCCAACCTGCCTCCAGCCGCGTAACGGAAACACAAAAAAGGAGAACAACCATGCCCCGCGTAAAACGTGGCACCAAGCGGAGTGACCGCCGCAAAAAGATCCTCAAACGAGCAAGCGGTTATTTCCTGACGAAGTCGAAGCTTTACCAGGCGGCCCAGGAGGCCGTCGAGCGCGGCCTGAAGTTTGCCTACAGGGGGCGCCGCGAGAAGAAGCGCCAATACCGTTCGCTGTGGATCGTGCGCATAGCCGCAGCCTGCAAGCAGAACGGCGCCAGCTACTCGCAGTTCATCAATGGGCTGAAGAAGGCCGGCATCGAACTCGACCGCAAGATCCTGGCAGACATCGCCGTGAAGGATGCGGCGGGCTTCACCAGGCTCGTCGAGCAGGCCAAGGCTGCGGCAGCCAAAGTCAAGGCAGCATAAAGATCAACTGACTGGCGGATCATGCGGCCCGGAGTTCCACGAGGACTCCGGGCCGTCGCGCATCTGAGATACATGCACGGAATGCGCACAAACAACTCCGCGCCGTGGTTTATCCTGTAAATTCGGCATGACCAACGAAGCGATTCCCAATTTGACGGCATTTGACGAGGCCGCGCTTGACCGGGCGTTTGCCTCATTGGAGGCGCAGGCCCGCGCGGACGCGCCGGCGCTCGAAGCGGAGCTGTTCCGGCTCAAGTGGCTCGGCCGCAAGCAAGGACTGCTGAACGATGTCTCCGGCCAGTGGCTCAAAGCCGCGCCTCCCGAGGCCAAAAAGGCTGTGGGCCAGCGGTTCAAAGTCCTCAAGGAACTCGTGGATGGACTGCTCGAAGGCGCGAGCGGCGCCGGTCCCACCGATGCTGCGCTCAGGGCCGAGGCCATCGACATCACGTTGCCGGGCACGCGCCGTCTGACCGGTGCTGAGCACCCCATCGTGCGGACCATGAATGAGATCGTCTCGGTCTTTTCGGCATTGGGCTATTCAGTGGGTGTGGGCCCGGAGGTCGAGACCGACTACTACAACTTCGAGAGCATGAACTTCCCGCCCGGACATCCGGCCCGCGACACGCAGGATACGCTCGTCGTCGCCAGTCAGGAACGGCGTGCTTCGCGCGATCGCCTGCTCCTGCGCACGCACACTTCGCCCGTGCAGATGCGCACCATGGAGCAGCAGCCGCCGCCGGTGCGCATTGTCATTCCCGGCAAGGTGCACCGCAATGACGCGGCTGACGCCACGCACTCGCCGATCTTTCATCAAGTGGAAGGGCTCTGCGTGGACCGGAACATCACTTTCAGCGACCTGAAAGGTACGCTCGACCACGCCATGAAGGCGCTGTTTGGCTCGGCCGTCAAGACGCGCTTCTTCCCGTCGTTCTTTCCATTTACTGAACCGAGCGCGGACGTGCAAATCAGCTGCATCTTTTGCGGCGGCAAGGGCTGCCGCAAGTGCAAGCAGTCCGGCTGGATTGAACTGCTCGGCTGCGGCATGGTCGACCCCGCGGTCTTCGCCTTCGCCGCGGAAAAGCAGCCGGCCTACGACCCGAAGAAGATCTCCGGCTTCGCCTTCGGCATGGGCGTCGAGCGCATCGCAATGATGAAGTATGGCATCAGCGAGATCGGCAGCTTTTTTGCTGGAGATATGAGATTTCTCAATCAATTTGTTTAGCAAGTTGGCGCGTTTCGCGCGTTCGCAGGTTGGCAGGCTGGCGGCGGCATGAGCAGAACAAGGCATTATCGTGATTTGATCGCCTGGCAAAAGGCGATGGAGCTCGCGCGAGCGGTCTATGCGCAAACCGAAGAATTTCCAAAATCGGAGACCTTTGGCTTGCGCATGCAGATGCGCCGTTCAGCGGTGAATGTCGCCAGCCACATCGCGGAGGCGCACGGGCGGCTGAACGACGTGGAAATGCGAAAAGGCTTGGGCGCGGCCAGGGCTGCTATCAACGAATTGCAGACGCAGATTGAGCTGGCTGCCTCGCTGGGCTTCTTTCAGGCCAGCGCCAGCGAGGAACTACTCGACCTTGGTACTCGCGTGGCGAAGCTGATCAACGGACTTCTTGGCGTGCTCGATTCCAACACGGACCCCGCGCGCCAACCTGCCAACTCGCCAAGCGCGTAGCGCGCCAACACGCAAAGAGAGAAACGCGATCGATGAAGATTCTGACCAAATGGCTTCGAGCGTATTTACAGAGCTTGCCAGTCGGCGACGCCCAACTTGCAGAAGATCTCACTCTGCGCGGGATTGCCGTCGAAGGCATCTATCCGCTCGGCGAGGGCAACGGCTCGCTCTACGAGATGGACATCACCACCAACCGCGTGGACGCCATGAACCACTACGGCGTGGCGCGCGAGGCGGCGGCGATCTATGGCTTGGCACTGCCGGATCTTGCGTTCCCGCTTCCCAGACCGCGCCCGGCCGGCAAGCCATTCTCAGTGAAGATCGAGGCTGAAGACGCCTGCGGCCGTTTCACGGCGCGAGTGCTGCGCGACGTCTCCATCGGCAACTCGCGCGACTGGTTCGCGGGTGCTGAAGTCAATACCTATTTCGCACTTCTCGAACAGAAAAAGATCTCGAATGCCGTCGATGCCACCAACTTCGCGTGGCTCGCGATGGGCCAGCCCACGCATGCCTTCGATCTCGACAAGCTCGAAGGTGGCATCGTGGTCCGCCGAGCGCGCAAGGGCGAGCGGCTGAAGACTCTGGACGGCGTGGAGCGCGTGCTTGAAGCCGACGATCTGGTTGTTGCAGACCACAAGAAGGCGCTGGCGCTGGCAGGCGTCATGGGCGGCTGGGACTCGATGATCACGCCCGAGACAAAGAACGTGCTCATCGAGGCGGCGTGGTTCGATCCCATGGCGGTCCGCCAGACCGCGCGCCGTCACGGCCTGCACACCGACGCCAGTCACCGCTTCGAGCGCGGCGCAGATTTCAATGCGGCGCCGGTTGCTTCGGCGATCGTGAGCGCCATTCTGCTGGCCAACGGCGGCTGGATTGAGGGCGAGCTGGTCGACGTGCGCGTATCGCCAGTGGAGGCGCGCACCGCACAGCGCCAATCGGTCGCTCTGGCCTTGAGCGAAGTGAGGCGCATTCTCGGCACGACGATTGACGAAGAGGGAATCACCGCTGCGGCTGTCGAAAATGTGCTGACGGCGCTGGGGTGCGGGCTGAGCTCGGAAGCGGCAGCGGGCGGCGCCGCATGGCAGGTTACGCTGCCCAGTTGGCGGCTCGATATCGAACGCGAGATCGATCTGATCGAGGAGATCGCGCGCGTCTATGGTTACAACCGCTTCGCCAATACGCTGCCGGCCTTTGCCGGAGGCGTGCGCGCGCTGCCCTGGGCGGAGAAGGAAGCATCCGTGCGCGGAACGCTTCTCGCCGCCGGCTTCCATGAAGCCATCGGCAGCACCTTCTGCTCGGCCGCCGAAGCTTCGCTCACGGCGCCACAGCCCGCACAGGTGGTGCCGCTTGGCAATCCGCTGAGTGAGGAAGCCGGCGTGTTGCGCCCCTCGCTTGTGCCCGGCATGTTGACCATGATTGCCGGCAACCTGAACCGCGACGTGAGCGATGTGCGGCTCTTTGAGCTGGGCACGGTGTTCAGCGGCGCCACGGATAAGGTGGAAGAACGCCCGGCACTGGCCTTTGGCGCTGTCGGGGCATTGCCTGAAGAGAGCGCTTTGCACGCCGTCCGCACCTTTGATTTCCACGACGTAAAAGGAGTGGTCGAGCAGGTTCTCTCGCGCTTCGAGATGCGCGGCATCTACTTTGATCGCTTCCCAGCCGATGCCGGGTTGACGCCCGAATGGCTGCATCCGTATCGCGCGGCACGCGTGGTTTCCGAGGGCCTCACGGTGGGCTGGTTCGGCCAGCTACATCCGTGCGAGGCCGAAGCGCGCAAGGTTCATAAGATCAAGGATGCGGTACTGATCGGGGAAATCTATCTCGACCGTCTTTACAAGCTGCCGCTGCGCCGGCCCATCGCCCGCGAAATCTCGCGATATCAGCCGGTGCGCCGCGACTTTTCTCTGGTTTTGAGTGAAAGCGTCGCGTGGGAGACAATTGATCGCGCCATGGCCTCATTGCAAATTATCGAGCTTGTGGACTGGCGCGTTCGCGAGGTCTTCCGCGATGCGCGGCTTGGCGAGGACGAGTATGCGTTGCTGCTCGGCGCAACCTTCCAGGCCCCCGACCGCACCTTACGCGAGGAGGAGTTGCAGAGCTTCCAGACTCAAGTGGTTGAAGCGGTTGGCAAGGCAGGGGCAAGGCTTCGCGTTTGAAAGTAACATCGAGCACGATAGGCGCTATACTCTAACGAAAAAGGGCTCTGATCTACGGAGGTTGAAAATCATGTCGAATTTTCCGTGGGAGTCGGGCGTGTCCCGGCAAACTGCGGCCGACGAAGCACCGGATGGCGAACAGCCACAACAATCGCCCGCGGAACCGGCGGCGTTGGCTGTGAGCGCGGATGAATTTGCCGCGCTTGAGGAGCGCATCCGCCGTGCGGTGGAGCTGGTAAAGCAGGAACGCCTGCTGCGCGTCGCGGCTGAGGCGCGCGTGACTGGTCTCGAAGCTCGTGTGTCGCAGGTGGAAACCGAGGCGCAGACGCAGACGCTCTCGACGCAACAACTGGAAAACGACTTGCGCGCCCTGCGCTCTGAGCGCGACCAGGTGCGGCAGCGTGTGGATCGTTTGCTTAAGCAGCTAGACGCACTGGAACTGTGAGGCAGAGATGGATGAGGAACAGCGCGGCAACTCAGGCGAATACGTGACGGTTGAGATTTACGACCAGATCTATCATTTGTCGGGGCAGGATCCGGAGCATATTCGCGAGCTGGCCGCTTATGTCGACACCAAGATGCGCTCCGTTGCGTCGCACGGCAAGACTGCGGACTCGCTGCGCGTGGCCGTGCTGGCCGCGCTTAATCTTGCCGATGAGCTGTCGCAGGCTCGCTCGGCCGATCCACGCGCGGGCCACGCGCGCACCGCCAACCTGAGCGGTCTGCTCGACGAAGTGCTCACAGACGAGCGCAAGACGGGCTCATAGCCCGTCTTGCGCTCGGTTTACTTCACCGCCAATTGCCGCAGCACGTACTGCAAAATTCCGCCGTGCTGGTAGTACTCGATCTCCTGCGGCGTGTCGATCCGCACCAGAGCGTTGAGCTCCTTTACCGTGCCGTCGCTCGCCGTGGCTTTCACGCGCAGTGTGCGGCCGCTGGCAAAGCGGTCCTTGAGCAGTGCGGTCAAGCCCGGGAAGTCGAAGACTTCTTCGCCGGTGAGGCCGAGAGATTCAACGTTCTGGCCGGCTTCAAACTGCAGCGGCAGAATGCCCATACCGACCAGATTCGAGCGGTGGATGCGCTCGAAGCTTTCGGCAATCACAGCGCGCACACCAAGCAACTTCGGTCCCTTGGCGGCCCAGTCGCGCGAAGAGCCGGAGCCATACTCCTTACCGGCGAGAATGATGAGCGGGACGTTGCGCTCGGCATACTTTACGCTGGCGTCGAAGATCGACATCTGTTCGCCCTCGGGCAGAAGGCGCGTCACGCCGCCCTCGGTCCCCGGCGCGAGCTTGTTGCGCAGGCGCACGTTGGCGAAGGTGCCGCGCACCATCACCTCATGGTTGCCGCGCCGCGATCCGTAGCTGTTGAAGTCCGCCTGTTTCACGCCGTGCTCTGCCAGATACTTCCCGGCTGGGCCGTTGGCCTTGATCGAGCCGGCGGGCGAGATGTGATCGGTGGTTACCGAATCGCCCAGCACGGCCAGCACACGCGCGCTGGCAATGTCTCGAACCGGCGCAGGCGTCATCGTCATGCCGTCGAAGTAGGGCGCCTTGCGGATGTAGGTTGAATCCGCCTCCCACTGGTAAACCTCGCCAGTCGGAAAGCTCAGGCCCTGCCAGCTTGCATCGCCCTTCGTCACCGTAGCGTACTCTTTGCGGAAACCCTCGCTCGTAACTGCATGTTGAATGGCGCTTGCCACCTCGGCCTGCGACGGCCAGATGTCGCGCAGGTAAACCGGCTTGCCGTCCTTGCCGGTGCCCAGCGGGTCGGCGTCGAAGTTATGGCCGATCCTGCCGGCCAGCGCGAACGCGACCACCAACGGCGGGCTCATCAGGTAGTTGGCGCGCACATCCACGTTCACGCGCCCCTCGAAGTTGCGGTTTCCGCTGAGGACACTGACAGCGACCAGTCCGTGCTCATCGATGGATTTTGAAACATCGGCGGGCAGCGGTCCCGAGTTGCCGATGCAGGTGGTGCAACCGTAGCCGACGACGTTGAAGCGCAGTTTTTCGAGGTACGGCAACAGGCCCGCTCTCTGGTAGTAGTCGGTGACCACGCGCGAGCCGGGCGCAAGCGAAGTCTTGACCCACGGCGGAACGCTCAGGCCCTTCTCGACCGCCTTCTTGGCAAGCAGTCCAGCGGCAATCATCACCGAGGGGTTCGACGTGTTGGTGCAACTGGTAATCGCGGCGATGACGACCGAGCCGTGATCGAGGTACGGATCGGGATCGACGCCGAAACGCTCCTTGATGGTGGTAGTCACGTGCGTCGGAGTCTTTCCCTCGACGGCTGCATCGGTCACTGCTTTCCGCTCCCACGCAACAGCCGTGCGCGAGCCCAGCGGCTTGGCGGTCGGCGCCAGCAGTGCTGGCAGTTGCTCGGCGAAGCTTGCGGCCGCATTCTTCAGCAGCACGCGGTCTTGTGGGCGCTTCGGCCCTGCCACGCTCGGCTCCACGTCGCCCAGATCGAGCGAGATGTTTTGCGTGTACTCGGCCTCGGGTGCGCCGGCGGCGTGGAACAACCCCTGCTCTTTGTAGTAGGCCTCGACGAGCGCAATCTGCTCGTCGCTGCGGCCCGAGAGTCGCAGGTAACGCAGTGTCTCCGCGTCGACGGGGAAGATGCCGCACGTCGCGCCGTACTCGGGCGCCATGTTGCTGATGGTGGCGCGATCGGCCAGCGGCAGCTCCGCGATGCCCGGACCGTAAAACTCGACGAATTTACCGACCACGCCGAGCTTGCGCAGCGCCTGCGTTACGGTCAGCACCAGATCGGTGGCCGTCGCGCCCTCACGCAGCTTGCCGGTGAGCTTGTAACCGACGACCTGCGGAATCAGCATGGAAACCGGCTGGCCAAGCATCGCCGCCTCGGCCTCGATGCCACCCACGCCCCAGCCCAGCACGCCGAGGCCATTGATCATTGTGGTGTGCGAGTCGGTGCCGACCAGTGTGTCGGGATACGCCATCCACCCCGGCGACGTGGACTTGTCGCCGGGGACCCCGGAGACCGCATCGCCATTCGCCTGTGCGGTGAAGACCACGCGGGCCAAATATTCGAGATTCACCTGGTGGCAGATGCCCATGCCCGGCGGCACGGCAGAGAAGTTGCGGAAGGCTGACTGGCCCCACTTCAAAAACGCGTAACGCTCGCGGTTGCGCTGGAACTCGAGCAGCGAATTAGCCTCATAGGCCAGCGGCGTGCCGTACTCGTCCACTTGCACCGAGTGGTCGATGACGAGCTCGGCGGGCGCCAGAGGATTCACGCGCTCGGGGTTGCCGCCCAGGGCTTTGATGGCGTCGCGCATGGCGGCCAGATCGACCACCGCAGGCACGCCCGTAAAGTCCTGCATCAGCACACGCGCCGGCATGTAGGCGATCTCGCGGCTTGGCTCAGCCTTGGCGTTCCAGTTGGCCAGAAACTCGATGTCGGCGGCCGTTACGTTCACGCCATCCTCGCGGCGCAGCAGGTTTTCCAGCAGAATCTTCAGGCTGAAGGGCAGGCGCGTAAGGTTGAATCCGCAGGCGGCGAGCGCCGGCAGACGGTAGATGGTGTAGGAGCGATTGCCGGACTTGAGCGCGGCCTTGCTTTGGAAGCTATTCATTGGTAGATCCTTTCAGCGGAGTTGGCGGAGTTAGCGGTGCTAGCTCTTCAGCGCAACTATCTATATGGCCAGCCGAGGACGATCGGCTGCCAAAACCTATCGGAATTAGATTACTCAGCGGGAAGGCTTAACGTCCACGGTCGTGATGGCCGCGGTGAAAGCGCCTCAGAAGCGGCGGTCCGGAAATGGGAAAACGATGATACACGGGTACTAGGAAATTGTAGTCGAAAAGCTGGTGTGCGCGGTATCGGCGAGCATCGGCCGGAGTTTGACAGAGGCTGCATTCATCGCAAATCGCTTCCATGGCGCAGGTCAAGGCCCCCTTACTCGCCGCCGAAGTCGCGGTATCGCTCCAGCACGTCGCGTTCGCTAATGACGCCATCGAGTTCGCGCAAATTGGCGCGGTTTACCACAGGAACCAGCGGCCAGCGATCGACATAGCGCAGAGCCACGTCAAGGGGCTGGTCGGGATGCAACACTGGAATCGATTCGCTCACCAGCACCGATTCCAGTATTCGATCGCCCTTGCCTTCCTGAATCAGCGATTGCAATGCGCTGATGGCGATGCTGTTCCAGCCGGAGTGACGCAGGCGGACAATCAACACCTCGGCCCGCGAGCGATTGGCGGCGCGCTGCGCTTTTTCGATGGTATCGCCGGCTTCGAGAACGATCTCCGGTGGAGGCTGCATGGCGTCCTCAACTCGCAGAATGTTTTCTTCTCGCTGCTCCTCCATCGAGGGCAGATCCATGCCGTCCTGGCGGCTGAGCACGTCAAAGATGGGAACCGGCATGAGAGTGCGCGAGATCAGATAGGCGATCGTATTGGCCACAATGACAGGAACGATGATCGAGTAGTTTCCGCTGACCTCCAGTACCATGAAAACCGAGGTCATCGGGGCGCGGAGAAAGCCGGCAAACAGGACTCCCATGCCCACCAGGGCGTAAGTGCCCGGAGACCAGGAAAGGTACGGCAGCAGGGCATGCTCTGCGCCGCCCACGGCTCCACCCAACATGGCGCCGATAAAGAGCGTAGGCGCAAACATGCCGCCCGGCGTTCCGCTCACGAACGACAGCAACGTGGCGACAATCTTCAGCAGCGCCAGAATCGCCAGAAACTGCCAGGTGAACCGGCCGTGCATGGCCTCGTCCATGTAGCCATAGCCGGCGCCCATCACCTGCGGCGCGCCCAGGGCGCCGATCACGCCAATCAGCAGGCCGGCAATGGCTGGTTGAAGATAGTGTGTCCAGGGGTGCATTCTGGCGCAGCGCGGGCGCAGCAGTTCGATGCCGCTGGCGAAAGCAACCGAGGCCAGGCCTCCCACAATGCCCAGCACCGAGTAGGCGATCAGCTCCGATGGGCGAAGCAGTTCGACCGCGGGAATGCGAAACAGCGGCTGCGATCCCAGGAACCAGCGCATGACCACAACGCTGGAAACCGCCGAGAGTACGACTGAGCCGAGGATGCCGGCGGTCCAGCGGCCGATGACCTCCTCGATGACAAACAGCACCGCCGAGATGGGCGCGTTGAATGCCGCGGCCAGGCCCGCCGCCGCGCCTACCGGGGCGATGAGTCTCATGCGGTCGCGCGAGAGCCCCAGCCGGCGTCCAATGGCAGACGCCAGACTGGCGCCGATCTGCAGCGATGGATCCTCAGGTCCGAGCGACTGTCCAGAACCGATAGCCAGCGCCGAAATGATAAATTTGCCAAGCGCCGTACGGAGAGGAATGTAGCCATTAAAAATGTAGAGCGCCGCTTTGGTCTGATTGACTCCGCTGCCACGGGCGCGCGGGAAGAAATGAATGACCAGCGCCGCAATCGCCAGACCGGTCAGCGACGGTGCCAGCAGCAGCCGCGTGTGGGAAGGCGTGGCTCCCGTACCCAGCAGATAGATGCGGCACCAGTCGATGGCGTACCGAAAGCAGACCACAGCCAGGCCGGAAAAGATCCCGATGAAGACCGAGATCATGAGAAAATACCGGTCTTCGCGAAACATGGAGCGAAGAGCGGAAACTGGTGAGAACCTCCCCCAACCTTCGCCGATTCCGTTCGGCTTCTCTTCGGCTGGATTTTCCAAGCGGACCTGGGATTCTTGGCTCAGCTCAGTTCTCCTCGTGCAGGTTTGCGATCAGGCGCAGGGCCTGATCGTCGTCGTTGCCAACACCACATACCGGGCTGGCCTGGCGCTCGATACTGAACGCCAGATCCATGGCTTGATTCACCAGATCCGGATCGCGCCGCAGCCCGGAAAGGTTGACGTGCGGCTTTAGACTGTTCCAATTCTTTGTCAGGTTTTGCATGGCTGTGGCGGCTGGACCCCAGGATGGCGTGCACGACTTTAGCCGCGCGCCTGCCACCGTGAATGCATGAATCGCCATGCGATCGTGGTCGATCGCGCTCACCTGCGGCCGATACGGATCGAGCATCAGCACGGAAGTGGTTTTATGCAGCCGCTGGGCGCTGATTTGGTCATTCGGCGAGATCGCCAGCGCCTCTTCCAGATATCTCTGTGCGATGGGATAGCGCGCCAGTCCGTAAGCCGCAACTCCCGCGCCCGCCAGAGCGGCCTGGTTGCGCCGGTTCTGGCGCAGCGCCCGCCGAAAGGCGGACAATGCGTGTTGATTGTCCTTTGCCTTGAGAAAAAGCTCACCCAACTGCTCCTGCAAAGGAGAATCCGCATCCAGATTCGCATCGATCGCAATCAGTTCTGCCTGTGCCTGAGTGGTGGCGCGGATCCCAAGCAGGTAGTGAATCAGTTCAAACCGCGCGTTTCGCGATTCGGCATCCTGATCCCCAGACCAAGTGGCGTAAATGGCGTTGTGATAGAAGCGTATCGCCTGCCATGTATCGCCCTTGCCGGCCGCAATACGAGCCAGTTCGAGGTTGACCAAGCCGTTTTCCGGCTGCCGGTCCCACAGGTTGATCAGATATGTATAGGCTTCGTCGGTACGGTGCAGCCCGAGCAGGGCTTGCGCCAGGCTGAGCTGGAAAGAGTAATCGTCGCGGTCGTAGAGCAGGGCCGTGCGAAAGTCGGCTACCGCTTCGGGGTAATGCTGCGCCTTCAGGTCCACCGCGCCACGCTGAGACCATCGCTGGGCGAGCGACTGCTGCTGCGAATTGAAGATATGGGAGATGCCCGTGACGGTCATGAAGAGAAGCACCGTCAAAGCCATGAGCAACGTCAAAACGACTGGTTTGCGGCCCACATACGAATTCAGCTCAAATGGCCCGGTCGCCATGACCTCTCCAAGATGTTGTGTGGGAGTTACTCCGTCTGTTTCCCATCTCCATCATAAATGGATGCATGAGCCGTCTGTGCGATTCGCCCGCAGGCCGCAGAGGATTTGCTGCTTTCTGCACGCTCCATCGCGCGGGAAGACCGCGCATGAGATGAAATGCAAGACACTGTAGCGATGATCTCCCAATCGGCCGTAGTGCGGGTCTCCTGTCACCGCGCCGAATCGAGCGAAGTTCGCGACTGACCCCGTCAGTGATGCTCACTGCATCACGCAGTCATTGCGCCGGCAAAGCGGTTACTGCGGCTGCACGTTATAGAGGAAGTAGGCCCGCAATTCGAGATAGGGTCCGTGGAACTCCCGCGGCAGCGGCGGATAGCTCGATCCGGTAATTGCGCCCCAGGCCGCGCGATCCAGTCCCGTGTCGCCGGAGCGGCCGTCAAGTGTCATATCCACCACCTGACCGTTGGGCAGAACCTTGAAGCGAATTGCCACCACGCCTTGCTTGAGAATGGGCGGATTGACCTCGTCGGGAATCAGCGGATCCCATGTGCGCTCGGTGATGAAGTGCCAGCGTTGCAGCCAGGCGTTGAAGTCGACGCCCTGCGTGTCGGAGAGAATCTGGACGCCTCCGGTACCCGCGCCGGGGTGCATCGACAGCCTGCCGGAAGGCAAGTTGCCGTATCCCTGCTGCCCGTGGCTGTGCATGGCGTTCATCATGTCCTGGCGAAGCTGATCGGCCGGATTCGGGGAGCCCATGGCGAAGTTCGGCTTGGCGGGAACTGCCTGCGGGCGCGGCGCTTCGGGCGCCTGCGACTGCGGGTTGGTCGGAATCGGTTGCGCGGCCTGCTGCTTGGGCTGCTCCGGCGCCTGCATCTGCTGCTGTTGTGCCGGCGGCGGCGGCGCCTGTTCCGCCTGCCGCTTCAGCTCTTCCATCGTCTGCTTGTCGATGAGCGGCTTGTTGGGTGGCAGCTTGGGCACGACCTTGGGCTTGTGCAGTTGGCGCAGGGCGTCGGGCGGCAGGTCGAGATAGGTCAGATCCTGGCGCTGCTTGATGGCGTCAAAGGGATCGACGATCCTGGGAACCTTGAAAACGTAGCGGGGAATCCAGGTCAGGGCCGAGATCAAAAAGATATGCAGCAGCACGGCCCACAGAACGCCTTCGCGGAACCGCGACCAGCGCCGCTCGTCCTCGAGCTCGCTGATCATCTGCAGCAGTTCGTGCGTGTCGTAGTCCACCCAGCGGGAGCCGCTTGCTACGCGCGGCGTGTCATCGCCCGGCTCGGCGGATGGGGGCTCTTCGCGGGGCTCCAGGTCCCGCATGGAAAACGTGTCCAGCCCCAGGATCGACCCGGTGATGGAGGTCTCCTGAGCGGGGCCGTCCTTTGGCGCGTCGGTCGCGGCAGGTTCTTTCGTCTTGTTCAATTCGGCTGGCGCGTCACTGGTGGGCATTGCACACGATGAAGTCCGGTCAGGACACACAACTACCCAACCGGATCCGTAATCGAATCCTCTCCGTCTATTCTCTCATCCCGGCCGATGCCTTGCACAAGACTTGGCCCCGTACAATGGTTCTTGTTCAATGGACGCAGAATAGACCGGAAGGGGATGGCGTTTGAAGCATTTTTTTGCCCGCATTGCAGCGGACTGGAAGCTGGCAGTGCTGCCGGCGCTGATGAAATGGGGAATCTGGGGAGTGGGAGCGGTTGCGATGCTCGATTCGTCGAGCATTCCCGTCCCCATGGATGCGATTCTGGCCCTCTACATCTGGAACGATAAGCGGCACTTCTGGCTTTACTGCCTGGTGGCCGCGGCAGGGTCGGCCATCGGTGGCCTTCTGCCCTACGGGCTGGGCCGCGCTGGCGGCGAACTCTTCCTGCTCAAGCGCATCGACCGCCAGAAGTTCGAGCAGTTGCGAGATCGTTTCGAGCGGCAGGAGTTTCTGGCTGTTGTGATTCCCTCCATGATGCCGCCGCCGGCTCCCTGGAAGATCTTCGTCTTTGCCGCCGGCGTCTTCGAGATGCGCGTTTCCAGTTTCCTGCTGGCCGTTTTTGCAGGCAGAATGATGCGCTGGCTGGCGCTCTCGCTGCTGGTGCTCAAGCTCGGTCCCGACGCCGTCGGACTGGTGGCAAAGCACGCCATGGTCATGGTGCTGGCCGCGAGCGCGCTAGCCGTGCTGGGATTTGCGTGGTGGTGGCTGCACAGGAAACGATCGGGGAAGTTGATGGAATTCTGACGTGGGGACAGCGTGGAATCAGTCCAGCAGCTTTTCAACCTCGGCCAGATCGAAGCGGCAGGTGATGCCGGGCAGATCGAATGGCGCGCGAGGCAACGTCTCAAGCCGCCCGGAAAGATAGCAGAAGTGCTAGCCGCAGGGGTTGAGGAGCAGCAGCCATCCGGCCTTCTTCCCGGAGCCGATTCTCCGCGCGGCGAATCTACTTTCCTGCCAGCGCCTCTTGCGCGCGAGCTGGATTCATGCGCCGCACGAGCGCCGGAACGCCGAACGCCACGGCCAGCACCAGCGCAGTCGCCAGCAGATCGTTGCGATAGAACGGCACGCCTGCCCAGTAACAGGCGACGAGTCCTGAGAGCGTGTGCGGATAGCTGTCGAATCCGCCGCAGGCCCAGACACCGAAGTTCGAGACGAGGAAGAATGAGGTCGGCCCCAGGAGCGCGCCCGCGGCTCCGCGCTTGAGCGTCAAGCGCTTGCCCAGCAGCGCCGCGCCCAGCACCATCGCCGCCAGATACCAGCCCCAGGTGAACGCTGAATCCCAGCCGATCGAGTAGCCATGATACCGGAAGAGCGTCAGGTAACAATCGGTCGCGATCAGCGCAGCCAGTGGCGCCAGCATCTCGCGCCACGGACGCCGCGCGCCAAAGTAAAGCAGGCTGCCGGTGACAGCCGTGAAGCTCCACCACGGAGCGTGAGGAATCACGCGCGACAAAACAGCAACCAGCAAGAGCAAGTATGCGGCCATTATTACCCCTTATGCGGACTCATCCGGAGATTCCGGGCTAGATCGACGCGAACCACAAAAACTAAAGACTTCTTTCATTCTGCGGTGCCCACGTCCTTCGGTCAACCCGCATTCTTCCACGGGAGCAACAATTTTTTCCGCCGCGGCAAATCGGCGCACACCATTCCATCGCCTGGAATGGCAGCAATGGCTTCCAAATCTATCGCTGCTCCCGCCCGTCCATTGCCTCACCGGCGTCCGCGTGTCCGTCCACGATGTAGACCCAACCGCTCAGTGGCGCGTGCCCACGACTTCCGCGCGTGGCCAGAAACGAATAGTCGAAGCGCAGATCGGTGAACTCGACCGTGGTCCACCTTCGGTCGGGCGGAAGGCTGGGAGGGTTCATGCCCGGCGCCGGGTCCGGTCCCAGATCGCGCACTACCGCCCATGTCCCCCAGTCGAGATAGACGCGCCCGAGCGGTGTTTGCTTCGCTGCCTCGACCGCCGCGGTGCCGGCCGGCTTGTAGAGCACGTCGCCACGCGAGTCGCTTTCGATGGAATCGGTGCGCGTGTCGATCTCCGCCGTCTGATAAAAATCTTTTGTCTCGACGATCGCGTGCCAGCGGAAGGGATTCACCGGATAAGGCTCCGCTGTCATGCGCAGCGCAGGCTCGGTCGCGATCGGCGCATTCTCCAGCATCGCCAGCGCCTGGGCACGCTCGGCCCATCGCCAGCAGCCCAGAACCACCCATCCGCAAAGCGCAAAGATCGCCCAACCCCGTCCACGAAATTGCTGCTTTCGTGCGCCGATCTCGCGATCTGCCAGTCCCAGCACCCACGGCATGAAGAGCGCCAGAAACAGCAGCGCCCAGATCACTGGTTCGGCGATGAACATGAAGCTGCCCGCGTACCAGTGCGGATTGAGGGGGAAGAACGGCCGCACGCCGTAGTTATTGGTCCAGTCGAGCAGAATGTGGCTCAGCGCCGCGACCAGCGCGGTGAGGTAAAGCCATCCCCAATGCACTTCTCCATTGCGCGGCTGCTTCCGCCGCCAGCGGTCCACAAGCCACACCGCGCCCATCACGACGCCCGCCACCACCGGAACCGCCCAGAACGTGTGCGTGATGCCGCGATGGCGCTTCAACTCTTCGACCGGCCCGGCGAAGCCCCAGAAGATATCTACATCGGCAGCCTCGGCAGCCAGCACCGCGGCCAGCGTGGCGTAGGCCGTCTTGCGATTGAATCCGGCCCGCCCAATGCAGGCCCCTGTTAGGAAATGCGTGATAGGTTCCATTTATCGTTTCGTCTGGTCTTGGATTTTACACAGAACAGGCCCACTCACCGCCGCGCATCAGCGGTTCGGCGGCGCCCGACGCCGTAATTCCGTCAATATCCAACTCGCCGGAGCCGATCATCCAGTCCACATGAATCAAGCTCTCGTTGGCGCCCTTCGCGGCGAGCGCTTCGGCCGATAGTTTTTCGCCGTCGCGCAGGCACGATGAGTACGACTGCCCGAGCGCGATGTGCGAAGCCGCGTTCTCGTCGAAGAGCGTGTTGAGAAAGACCAGCCCACTCTGTGCGATCGGCGAGGAGTGCGGAACCAGCGCCACTTCGCCCAGCCGCCGCGCACCGTCGTCGGTGTCGATGAGTTTCTCGAGCACTTCCTGCCCGCGTGTGGCCCGCGCCTCCACAATTCGCCCTTTTTCAAAGCGCACCTGAATGCCCTCAATCATCGTGCCCTGGTGCGAAAGCGGCTTGGTCGCAGTGACGATGCCGTCGGCGCGTTCCTTGTGCGGCGCGCTGAAGATCTCCTCCGTCGGCATGTTGGGAATGCAATAGACGCCGTTGCCTGCGGTCGTTCCACCCCCGAGCCACTGATGGTCATCTGCGAGACCGAGATGGAAATCCGTGCCCGGTCCGCGATACTGAAGCGCGAAGTATCGCTTTTCGTTCATGTAGGCCGCGCGTTTCTGCAACTCCACGTCGTGCGCCCGCCACGCGCTCACCGGATCTGCCGTGTTGATGCGCGAGGTAGAGAAGATCGCCTCCCACAGCCTGGCGAGCGCAACGTCCGGCGCGTCGCCGGGAAACACGGCCGCGGCCCAGGCCGGCGTGGCGCTGGCCACGATGGTCCAATTGATCTCGTGGCGCGCGATGAGTTCAAGCGCCGGCCGGTAAGCCAGCGAGACGGCGCGATTGGCGCGCCCCACCTTCTCAGGGTTTTCGTTCGCCAGCAGCGTGGGATTGGCTCCTGAAATGGCCAGGCGCGCCGCGCCGCTCTTGAACGCCGCCGCCATGCCGTTGTAGAACCAGTTGGCCGCGTGGTCGAAACTCGCGTCCGTCGCGTACCGGTAGCGGGCGAGCGCTCCCTCCTCGTCGTTGAAGAGCGTTGTCACCAGCGAAGCGCCGGCGCGATAGGCCTGCTCGCTGATCCTCCGCGCCAAAGCGACGGAGTCGAGTGAGGCGGTCATCACCAGTTCCTGCCCCGGCTTTAGACCGAGTCCTACGTTCACGGCCACATAGGCCAGCAGATCCAGATTGTCAGCTTGCGTTCGTGCTTCAGGCGCGGTTGCGGTTTCTGTCATTGCGGTTCCATTTCCTCTGATTCCGGCGGGCGTGTGGCTGAGGATTTTCGCGGCCACCATCCGGATGTTGCTATTGTAGGTGGTTCCAGGGCGCAAATCGCAGGGCGCAGAGGATGACGGCATGCACAATTCCACCCGGATTGCGCCAATTCGTTCCGCTCGCGCCGCCTGCTTCGCCTACAATCGAGAATGCATAAAAAGGCTTGATTGATCCGGCCGGTAAGCCGCGCCTCAGTTTCCCACCCTTTTCCGCAAAGAGACCGGGAACGATTGGGTCGTTGCGGAATCGAATTCCTGGATCGATGGGAAGGACACATATCGTCATGTTGCAGATTCATCTTCAATGGATTAAGAGGAGCATTTTGACCACTGGAATTACATTCGCCATGGCCGCTGCTGCGGCCACGGCGCAAACGCAGAAAGCCACCGGCGCATTTGGACCCGGCAATCCCTTCTACGCGCCCAGCACCCTGCCGTTCCACACGCCGCCCTTCGACAAGATCAAGGACTCGGACTACCAGCAGGCCATCGACGCCGGCATGGCGCAGCAGATCGAAGAAATCGATGCCATCGCCAACAATCCCGCGCCGCCCACGTTCGAGAACACCATCGTTGCGCTGGAGCGCAGCGGCCAATTGCTCACCCGCGTCTCGCTGGCGTTCAACTGCGTCACTGGCGCGAACACCGATGATGCGCTGCAGAAGGTGCAGGATTACGAAGCTCCACGCCTGGCCGCGCATCAAGATGCAATCTATCTCAACGCCAGGCTCTTTGCCCGCGTGAAGGCGATTTACGATCAGCGGGCGGCGCTTCATTTCGATCCCGAGGCACTGCGGCTGGTTGAGTATGACTACCAGCAGTTCGTAAAGGCCGGCGCCAGGCTCTCCGATGCCGACAAGGCGAAGCTCAAGGATCTCAATCAGGAAGAGGCGTCGCTCGAGAACGACTTCACCAACAAGCTGCTCGCCGCTGCCAAAGCCGGTGCCTATTTCACCACCGATCCGAAGACTCTCGCCGGCCTCAGCCAGGCCCAACTGGCCGCCGCTGCCCAAGCAGCCGAGGGACGCAAACAGCAGGGCTGGTTGATCCCGCTGCAAAACACCACGCAGCAGCCGAGTCTGGCGTCGCTCACCGATCGCGCCACCCGCAAGACGATCTTTGAGAACTCGTGGAACCGCAACGAACGCGGCGACGCCAACGACACCCGCAACCTCATCGCCCGGCTCGCCCAGTTGCGCGCGCAAAAGGCTGCGCTGCTCGGCTATCCCAATTACGCTGCATGGGATCTGACCGATCAGATGGCGAAGACGCCCGAAGCCGCAAAACATTTCCTCGATGCGCTCGTGCCAGCCTCCACGGCGCGCGCGGCGTCCGAAGCCGGGGAAATTCAATCGCTCATCGATTCGCAGCACGGCGGCTTCACGCTTGAGCCCTGGGATTGGGATTTCTACGCCGATCAGGTGCGCAAGGCCAAGTACGATCTCGACGAGTCCCAGATCAAACCCTACTTTGAGCTGAACAACGTGCTTCAGAACGGCGTCTTCTACGCCGCCCGCGAACTCTACGGGCTCACCTTCAAGGAGCGCAAGGACATTCCCGTCTACCAGAAGGACGTGCGCGTCTTCGAGGTTTACGACGCCAACTCGAAGCCCCTCGCCCTCTGGTACTGCGACTACTTCAAGCGCGACAACAAAAACGGCGGCGCGTGGATGGACGTGCTCGTGAACCAGTCGAAGCTGCTCGGCCAGTTGCCGGTCGTCTTTAACGTCGCCAACTTCGAAAAACCCGCTTCGGGCGAGCCGGCGCTTCTCAGTTGGGACGACGTGACCACCATGTTCCACGAGTTCGGCCACGCGCTGCACGGGATGTTCGCCGACACCTACTATCCGAGCCTGTCGGGCACGCAGGTGCCGCGCGATTTCGTCGAGTTCCCGTCGCAATTCAACGAGCACTGGGCCAGCTATCCGGCGGTCTTCGATCATTACGCCCACAACTACAAGACCGGCGCGCCCATGCCCGCCGCGCTCAAGGCGAAGATCGAGAAGACTCAGACCTTCAATCAGGGCTACGACTTCACTGAGATACTGGCCGCTTCCGAACTCGATCTCCAGTGGCACACGCTGCCGGCGAGCGCGCCGCTCCAGACCCCCGATGCCTTTGAGACCGAGGCGCTCCAGCGCACGCATCTCGATCTGAGCTACGTGCCGCCGCGCTACCGCTCCACCTATTTTCTGCACATCTGGTCCAATGGCTACGCTGCCGGCTACTACGCCTATTCGTGGAGCGAGATGCTGGACGACAACGCCTTCCAGTGGTTCCTCGATCACGGAGGTCTGACGCGCGCCAACGGCGACCGCTTCCGGCAGATGGTGCTTTCGCGCGGCAACACCGAGGACCTCGAAAGGATGTTTGAGGCCTGGCTCGGAGGCAAACCCAGCATCGAGCCGATGCTCAAGTTCCGCGGGTTGAAGGGGAATTAGCAGTGTAAGCGGAGTTAGCGGAGCGAGTGGCAGGCGCCGAGGCTGCGCTGGCTCGGCCAACTCCGCTAACCTCGCTTTCTATAATCTCGCTATGACCGACTCCGCCGTCGCACGCAAGATCGAGAACCTGCGCCACCAGCTGCGCCATCATGAGCACCTCTACTACGTTCTCGACGCGCCGGAAATCACCGACGCCGCCTATGATGCGCTGATGAACGAGCTGAAGCGGCTTGAGTCGGCACATCCGGAGCTTGTCACGCCGGACTCGCCGGCGCAGCGCGTAGGTGGCAAGCCGGCCGAGGGCTTCAAAAAGGCGCGGCACTCGCGGTCCATGCTCTCGCTCGACAACGCCTACTCGGCCGAGGAACTGGCTGACTGGGACAGGCGCGTGCGCGAGCTGGCTGGGGATCTGCCGGTCGAGTACGCGGCCGAGCTCAAGCTCGACGGCCTGAGCGTGGCGCTGCGTTATGATCCGGCCGGTGACGGCGGCGTGAGGCTCACGATGGGTCTTACGCGCGGAGACGGCCAGACCGGCGAAGACGTCACCTCGAACATCCGCACCATTCGCAGCGTGCCGCTTTCCATCTCCGCCGACCTCCTCCAAAAGCTCCGCCTCCCGCAGGGGCAGGGAATCGAGGTGCGGGGCGAAGTAGTCATGCCCGAAGCGGCATTTCTGCGCGTGAACGAGGAGCGCGAGCGCGAGGGACTGCCTGCCTTTGTGAATCCTCGCAACTCCGCCGCGGGAACACTGCGCACTCTGGAGCCGTCAATCGTCGCCAACCGCCGCCTGGTCTTCTTTGCCTACTTTCTGCTCGTCGAAGGCGAGTACTTCGTCGCCGGCCAGACAGCCACGCTCGAAACCCTCGCGGCCCTCGGCTTCCGCGTGAATCCGCATCGCCGGCGCGTGACCACGGTCGAAGAGATGATCGAGTTCATCGACAAGGCCGAAAGCGAGCGCTCGTCGCTTGGCTACGAGATCGACGGTGTGGTGCTCAAGGTCGATGCACACGCCACGCAGCAACGCCTTGGCTACACCGGCCGCGCGCCGCGCTGGGCCATTGCCTACAAGTTCACGGCCAAGGCAGGCGTAACGCGGGTCAACGGCATCACCGTGCAGGTGGGCCGCACCGGCAAGCTCACGCCGGTCGCCGAACTCGCCCCCGTCTTTATCGGCGGCACCACCGTGAGTCGCGCCACGCTGCACAACGCCGATTTTCTTTCCGGTCTCGGACTGAGAGTCGGAGATTGGGTAAAGGTGGAGCGCGGCGGCGACGTGATTCCGAAGGTCGTCGAAGTGGTTGCGGATGCAGAGCACCCGCGCGGCGAGCAGCCCTTCGCGTTTCCGTCTCTTTGCCCCGAGTGCCAGATCCCGGTAGTTCGCGCCGAGGGCGAGGTGGATTGGCGCTGCGTGAATGCGAACTGCCCGGCCAAGCTGCGCGAGAGCCTGCTCCACTTCGGCCGCCGCGAGGTGATGAACATCGAAGGACTGGGTGAGGCGGTGGTGCAGCAACTGCTCGATCGTGGTCTGGTGCACAGCGTGGCCGATCTCTACGCCCTCACCGAAGAGCAACTTGTGGGACTGGACCGGTTCGCGGAAAAATCGGCGCGCGCGCTTTTGGATCAAATCGCATCTTCGAAACGCGCGGGTCTCGGGCGCGTGCTGATGGGTCTCGGCATTCGCTTTGTCGGCGAGCGCACGGCGGAGCTGCTGGCGCAGGAGTTCGGCTCGATCGACGCGCTCATGGCTGCTTCGGCCGAGGAACTGGAGCGCGTCGAGGAGGTTGGTCCGCGCATCTCGCAGGCGGTTCTGGAGTTCTTTGCCCAGCCGGCCAATCGTGCACTTGTCGACAGCCTGAAGCGAGCCGGCGTGGAGATGACGGCCGAGAAGAGGCAACGCACCGCACAACTGACAGGTCTCACGTTCGTTCTTACCGGCACGCTGCCGACGTTGACGCGCGACGAGGCCAAGCAAAAGATTGAGGCCGCAGGCGGCAAGACCGCAGGCTCGGTGAGCAAGAGGACGAGCTATGTAGTTGCTGGCGAAGAGGCTGGCTCGAAGCTCGACAAGGCGCGCGAGTTGGAGATCCCGGTGCTGGACGAGGCAGGTCTGCTGGCGCTCCTTGCCGGGCAATCGCTGCCGGGCTAGCCGGTTTTCCGGGCATTCAATGCGCGATTGGAGGCACATCGTCGATGTGCTTGTGCCTCGTGGACAACAAGGGAACGAGGGCGGCGAGGAACAGAATCAAATCGAGCCACATACAAGCTTCCTTCGACGGCGGAATTTACGCGCTGGTGCGGCGTCGCGCGGCAATGTCCGCGCGATTTTCGATGGAGCGCAGTTCGCGTTCGCGCTCGCGTTCCCAGGCTTCGGTGTGCCAGCGGCGCGACGTGTAGCGCGATGTATCGGCGTGTGCCGGCGAAGGGTCCATGGCAAAGGGACGCGGCGGCATGGTCACGATCTCCGGCTGCGCACGATAGGTTGGCCG
>JAJYFA010000057.1 GCA_021790995.1 Acidobacteriota bacterium | reverse complement strand
AAGGGATGCCAGTGGCAGTCAAGAAGTCAGTAAAGAAAGCAGCCAAAAAGGCGGCAACTCCGGGGTCCCCGCGGACAGGTCTTCGTCCGGGGGGTGGAACGCGCAAGGTGAACCGTGAGGGGCAGCGCTGGACGGAAGACCGGCCGGGAATGACGCTCCGCCTGCCGCTCGATCTCCGCGAAGCGATCACTGAAGAATCCCGCGTAAAGGGCGATCTGGCCAGGATCGTCCTTTTTGCGTTAAGCCACGTGGATCACGATGAAGTCGATATTCAACAGACCCGCAAGGCCGGCATGGACCTAACTAATCCCCAACTCCTCCACGTAGGCGCCGAGGCCCGCACCAAGCTCAAAGACTGGGCCGAAGCCGAAAGCGTCAGCGTCAACGCCATCGTCGTCAGCCTTCTCGATGAGTTCTTCGCACGACTCAAGAAGAGCAAGGCTCTGCGTGAGGAACTGCGGCTGGAGCTTCGTGCACATCGGGGTTTTCTGCCGAGTTGACGAAGGTCTTTTTCGCCAGACCCGCCTGGCGAACAGTGAATTGCTTTTATCTTGGCACCAAATCCGACGAGTACTTCGAGCGGAATTGCGCGTGGAAACGCGGTATGGGCTAAGGGAGATGCTGCCACTGTGTTTCCCATGGTTCGCCCGCAAGCGACCGCAGGCGCGTAGATCGCTTTCGTCAAACCCAGGTTGGTATGATTACCTTTTAGAGGTAACTTCCAGATCGGGAGTGCATCCCGGACATTCCCACCCATTGAGGTCGATTTGAGCACCGTAACTGCCGTGCGTCCCAAAACGCTAGCTTGGCCCATCACTCGGATGGACGTCGCCGGTGCGTTTGGCGATATTGGCGTTCTTTTTCCGATAGCGATTGCACTGATCTCCCTCAATCGACTGAACCCCACAGCAGTGTTTCTAGCTGCTGGCCTCACCTATGTCTTGGCTGGCTTGTATTTTCAGATTCCCATCTCTGTGCAACCGCTCAAGGCTGTGGCAGCCATCGCGCTCGCGATGGGTCTTCCCCCATCGGCCATCGCCAGTGCCGGGGTTCTAATGGGGATTCTTCTCGCATTGGTCGGAATTACGAACAGCGCCGTATGGCTCGCGAAACTCTTTACGTTGCCAATTGTGCGGGGAATACAACTCGGTTTGGGATTGCTGTTGGCCCGCGAGGGGTTCCGACTTATCTTCAAACAGCAGCCGGGATTTGTATTATCGAATGGCATCAGCGTATCTGGTTGGGAAATTGCGTTGGCCGCCGCGCTGATGATGCTGGCCTGCCGAATGTCGAAGCGTTATCCAGCAGCATTGGTTCTGCTCATTGCGGGCTTAGGTTTAGGCTTGCTGACGCAATGGGGGAAATTGAACTGGGTCTGGGGGCCGGTTCCACTTGATTTTCTGCACCCGCACATGGACGAAATGTGGAGAGTACTCCCGCTCCTAGTTATCCCACAATTCGCTCTAACTTTTGGCAACTCGATTGTCGCAACCGAGAATACAGCGCAAATTCTTTACGGCCCGCAAGCACGACGCGTCACTATCCGAGGCTTGAGTTTGAGCATTGCTCTTGTGAACCTGGTGAGCGGTTTTATTCAGGCAACCCCCATGTGCCACGGCTCTGGCGGGATCACCGCGCATAATAAGTTTGGTGCGCGCAGCCCCATTTCGAGTTACATCATTGGAGGCGTCTGCCTCGTACTTGCGTTTTTGGGCCGAGCTGCCACAAGCGTCTTGCATTTGATTCCGCTAGCAATCTTGGGAACGTTCATGGTTTATGTCGGTTTTCAGCACGCGGCTTACCTGCGCGACATCCTTAAACGGTTTCCACTGTTGCTCATCGCAGTATGCGTGGGCGTGGTCTCGCTCGTAACTACGAATCTAATGTGGGGATTCTTGGCTGGATTTGCTGTACAAGGAATATTGCTGGCGTTCGAGAAGATAAAGCACAAGACGCGCACTGCATTGGAACAATGAGCCACCTGCTGCGTAAGCATTACAACAAGCAGATCAACAGATTACGATGATAAATTTAGGAAATGGCTCGACCGTCGCTGCGCCAACTCGCAATCATATTTACCCGTTATGGAAACCTGACGTTCGGAGGCGGAAGCGCCACGATCGCAGTTTTGCAAACGCATTTGATTGATCGTCTTAACTGGGTAGATCGGGAAAACTTCGCTCTTTCTTATGGGTTGGGCCGTCTGACGCCGGGCACGAATCTGCTTGCTTTTGTGACGGGTATCGGTTGGTTGCTGCGTGGCATCAAGGGGGCTATCGTCGCGCTCTTAGCTGGGTCGATTCCTTGCTCTCTTATTGCACTTTTCGTGACGGTCGCCTATGAATTCTGGAGTCACAATCGATTTGTGGTGGTTGGCCTGCACGGTGCGCTGGCTGCGGCGGTAGGGGTGATGGTTGCGACAGGATGGACGCTCATCCGGCCATTTTGGAAGTCGATTTCCATCCCTCGCCTCGTTCTCTTTACCGGCGGTGCGCTGGTTTTAGGATGGCTCGCCATTTCTCCCATACGTATCTTGCTCCTGGCCGCCTTTGCCGGTTTTCTGTGGCCTGAACGGAAGGTGGCATGAACGCTTTTATTCTCTTTTTCTTTTTGCTGAAAGCGACACTGACGACGTTCAGCGGCCTCGCGTCGCTGCCGGTCTTGCGACAGGATTTGGTGCTGCACCATCATGTGCTCACCGATCAGCAACTAAATACGGCTATCGTAGTCACCCGTACGACACCGGGTCCGGTGGGGCTTTATGT
The DNA here is from genome assembly GCA_021790995.1 of Acidobacteriota bacterium. Classification (GTDB taxonomy): domain Bacteria; phylum Acidobacteriota; class Terriglobia; order Terriglobales; family Acidobacteriaceae; genus Telmatobacter. Next base: position 20,109 of record JAJYFA010000057.1, on the reverse strand, counting down.
CGTCAGTGTTGGCTACTTCGTCGATGGGGTGCCCGGAGCGATAGCGGGTTGGCTTGCCATGATTGCGCCTGCATTACTCATCATTCCTCTGATTCACTTCATGGGTAAGCGCGCGACACACCCTCGCGTTACTTCCACTATGCAAGGTGTGGTTCTCGCAAGTGCCGGTTTGCTCTGGGTTTCCAGTATCCCGCTGGCCCGAGAAGCAGTCTATGATCCACTCACGATAGCAATTCTGCTTGTTACAGTGGTTCTTCTCGTCCTTCGCAAACTGGATAGTCTTTGGATCATTCTCGGAGCAGCAACTCTTGAACTCGCTGCTGCTTCAGTGCATCTAGTTTCAGGTCTCTAGGATCAGATTCGCCTCCTGCTGCTTTGTCGGTTTGGCACTCATCTGTTTTAGTCGGCTCCGAACATCCTTGGTCTACGCCATAATCTCGCGCGCGAGGTCTCTGTGGAGGCCCAGATTTCATATTCCTCTGTTTCTGTCTGACCCTAACAAGCAATGGACTCCCCACGATTTGCTCCCACACAAGCTTTCAAGCCCGTCGGGTGGGCCAAACCAGGCCTGGCGCGAAGCGGCAGCGCATCACAGGGCGGGAAGACGGGCGCAGGCAAAAAACAGGGGCCTGCGACGGCAGACCCCACATTCCGATATTCATGAATTGACGCTACGCAGCTTTTGCCTTCTTCGCCGCTGTCGAGCGTGGCTGGTTCGGCTTCGCTTTGTCCGATGCCTTCCGCGCGGCTTGTGTCTTCTCCTTGGCCGCGAACTCCTGCTTGACCTTGCTCGTGATCGCGGCCACGTCCACCTTGTAGAACTCGGCGGCTTCTCGCAGGGCTTTCGCGGATTCGTTAGGGCTGTGCGCTGCTTGCAGCACGGTGATCGCCACCAAAACGCGGCCGATGGTGCTTTCGTCGGCTTTGCGAAGAAAGGACGTGAGCAGCTTGGCCGGGGTGTCTCCCGCTCCGTTGGCCTTGCCGATGCCGTGCAGCCGAAAGATGACCGCCAGACGGCGCTCGTCCAAGGCGGCGGCAAGGTGCTCGGTGATGAAAAGCAGGTCGCGCTTCATCAACCGGACGGGAACGGCGTCGCTGGTAGCTTTCAGGACGCGAAGGCCGGTCGCCTGGGCGATGGCCTCTTCGCGGCGGCGCTTCTCCTGTTCGGCCTTGAACACCGCGTCGGTTGCGCTCTTCTGCTTGCGGGCGTGGTGGATCGGGCAATCGGGATTGGCGCAAATCTTGCGGAGTTCGCCTTTCTCCGCGCCTTCGATGACGATGGCCTCGGTGGTGAACTTGCAGGACTTGTACTCCGGCCAGCCGCGCTGCTTTTCGTTGGTAGGCTTCTCGGTGCGAATTTCGACGTATTTGTTGCGCGGAAGGGCGGCGCTGTTGGCGGTCGCCGTGCCGTAGGCGGAGGAGATTTGAACCAGCTTCGGCTTGGCTGCGATGGACTGTTTCACAAAGCCGTCCACTTTGGCCTGATAGCAAGCGGGATCGGTGCAAGCGTCCTGTGCAATGTCAGCAAAGAGCAGCGCGTTTGCGCCGGTGCGCTTCGGGCAGTCGTTGCAACTTCCGGCGGCGGGGTTGAGGGTGGCGTCGGATTTTGAGAACGGCGCGTCTTTGAGAATGAGCAGAATGTTCTGCTCAATCCACTCTTTCAGGTGGCGAACGGGGAGCAGGATGCGCTTCGGCTTGCTGCTGTACTGCTCCTGATAGCAAGCCGCGAGGGCCTGTTCCTGCTCGGCGGGTTGCAGCTTGGCCAAAAGCAGTGCGTGGCCAATGCCGATTTCGTCCTTGGCGAATGCCTCGGTGACGGCGGCGGCAAGCTCGGTCAGCTTGATGCGCTGGAGGCAATAGGCCGGGGATTTTCCTGTCTTGGCCGCAATCTGCTCGATGGAGTATTTCGGTTCGTCAAGCATGAGCAGGGCACGGAATCCCTGCGCCTCTTCGAGTGGGTGAACGTCGCGGCGCTGGAGATTTTCGATTAGCTGCGCTTCGAGGGCCTGTGCATCGGTCAGAGGAACGATGCGGACAGGGACGGTTTCGGACTCGGCCAAGAGCGCGGCGCGATAGCGGCGTGCTCCGGCAACGATCTCAAAGCGATGGTCGGCGATAGGCCGGACAAGCAAGGGCGACAAAACGCCCTGGCTGCGGATGGACTCGGCCAGTTCTTTGAGGGCGGTTTCATCAAAGACGCGGCGGGGGTTGGTCTTGGACTCTTCGAGCGCAGTGAGTGGCACATTGCGGTATTCAGTGGTAACTTGATTCGTCATGGTAGCTCTCCTTGTGAGCGGTTGAGGTACGGTTAGGGCAAGCGGGCGGCGCGTTCGGCGCTGCCCGCTGAAGTTGGGTAGTGTAGAGGCGGCCTAAGCCGCCGCCTCTACGGGCTGAGTGCTGGTTTCTTCGCTCTCCTCGACGGCCAAAGCGCCAAGGATCACAGCGGAGGTGCGCTGGATGACTTCAAGGCTCTCGGTGAGCAGGGCCGCATTGCCAGCGTACATCTGGATGTAATCGCTGCTGGCGGTTCCCATCTCCAAGCCGATGGCCTGTCCAACAATGAAGGCCACGGCCTCGGCTTCGGTTTCGCGGACTGTGGCGGTGGTCATGGTGCGGCGCTCGGTCTTATGCAAAAGCTCGTGTGCACACTCATGTACCAGCGTGGTGAACTCTTCGGCCTTCGACTGGCCGGGCAGCAAGGCGATTCTTCCGCCATAGCTGACGCCAAGCGCCGGAGCAATCTTCTCGTTGTATTCGAGCTTGATGTTCTGCTCGTCGAGGAATGCAATCAGCCTTTCGCGCTGTTCGCCCACTTCGCCGGTAATGCTGTGCTCGAACTCAGGAAGCTCTGCGCCTTCGGTCTGCGAGTGGTCGAAGACATAGACGGCGCGGAAGCCGATCAGCACAGAGGCGGGCTTCGCTTCCTGTTCCGGCTCAGCGGCATCCTTGTTGCGACGGTGGCCAACGATGGGAGCGAGAATCTGAATGCCTTTCTCACCCTTCTTCACAAACCGGCCAAACTCGTTCCACGTACGGATACCGGCGACGCGGGTCGCGGTGGGGCGCTGCCGCGCGATGGCGAGAATGTTGCCAAAGCTGTAATTGTGAAAACGCGCCATTGCGCCGAGATAGGCGGTCAAGGCTTCGCTCCTGCCTTCCTCAAGCTGCTTGAGCAGGAAATCAACGGCCTGTTTGATGAGTTGCTGCGCGGGGTTCTCGCGCTCGGTGGTGCGCTGCTGATAGGGCGAGTTGCTGCGAAGCGCCGCATTCTTCCTGTGCGGCGCGGTGGTGGCGGCGTTGCTGTTGTTGGTGGTGGTGGCTGCGTAGGTCATGATTCGTCTCCTTTGGAGTGTGAATTTGCCGTTTTTAAGCCCTGGGAGGGCTAAAAAAAGACATTCATTTCATGACTGGCGAAACGGGCGCAGAGAGGCGCTGTCAACTTCCGAAGCCCGAAGGGGCGCGGAAGCGAGCACAGCGCTCTTTGCCGCGCGGAGCTGCACAAGCGGAGTTGACAGAAGGAGCCGAAAGGAGCCTAGAGTTCGGCCGGAAATGAATGTCGAGACAGGAAGACCAGCCGCAGGCTGCACCTTGCAAAGGAAGGGCCGGCGTTGCGGGCAGGAACAGGCCCGCATGGATGGGGAGCGGAGAACGCCGGTTTCATCGGCGGTCGCAGTGAGGGAAGGGCGGCGCATCCTTCCCCAAAACCGGGAAGAAGAATTGGCGAATGAATGCGGAGTTAAGCGTAAAGAAGCATAGGCCCTTCGACATGAAGTACAAATCTCTGGGTTTCTGCAAAACAGTTTGATAGAATCTGCGTCTAGTGGAATGTACAGTTCATAACGAAAGGCGAACGATGGCAGCTCTTCGCGCAGTTGAGATGAGAACCTCGCGGCACTTCGTAGAGAAAAGCGGAGAAGCCGATCCTGTTGTTGCTGAAAACAGCCTGCTCAAACGCTATGGGCCTTTGATGAACCTTGCGGACCTGGCTTCCATGCTGGATCGCTCTCCAGACGGACTTCGCGTTACTTTGCGTTCCTCCGGTGAGTGGGTGGACAAAATCAATGGTGCGCGCCTGCAACTTGGCCGTCGCGTCTATTTTCGTACAGCCGAAATCGCCGAAGCTCTCGGTATCCGGTAGCGCGTTACGTGAGGTCTGAACTCACCTCCGTCCGGTCGATACTCGGCCTCCAGCCCGATCCTGCCATCAACGATCTTCCGTCCGGCGGAAGTTCTTCACAGTCAATGGTGGCACTTCCACGCGCACGATCATCACGCCGCGCGATCCTGAATCAGGATCAACGAATACGGCTCGATGGCGTCACGCTGCCAATCAGTCAAAGCGATCTCTGCGAAAGCGCATACGATGCCGGGGCCATAGGCTTCCTCGCCAAATTTCTTGTCCAAACCACACTGCCGCACCGCCGCCAGCGGGGTTCCCATTACACGCGCACCGATGGCCGCTTTACGCTGCGCATCAGCGATGTCGGCGGCGCGGGGTTGCCTTATGGCAGCTATCCGCGGCTGATCCTGATCTGGATGACCTCGGAAGCCATCCGCACGGCAAGTCGCGAGCTGGAACTCGGCGCGTCGCTTTCACGATTCATGGCGGAGCTGGGGCTTCAAGCAACCGGCGGGCACTGGGGCACGATTCCGCGCTTCCGCGACCAGATGCAGCGGCTCGTCGGTGCGGCTATCTCTGCGAGTTGGGATTCGAACACGGAGGGGCACCATGTCGCCGCCGGCGAGAACCTGCTTCTCGCCGACCGATTTCAGCTTTGGTGGACGCCGCAGATCCTTCCCGCCGCGCCGCCCCCGACATCCTCCATCACGCTTTCGGCGAACTTTTTCGAGCAGCTCGTCGCCGCACCTGTCCCTCTCGATCTGCGGGCGGTCCGCGTGCTCAAGCAATCGCCACTGGCCCTTGATCTCTACTCCTGGGCGACACGGCGCGTCAGCTATCTGGAACGGCCGACGCTGATCTCGTGGGAGGCACTGCGCCGCGGCTTTGGAGCCGGATACGCCGACACGTCGCAAGGCCGCGCCAAATTCCGCGCCAGGGTATTGGATGCCCTCGGGCGCGTCTGCCGGGTCTATTCCGCGCTGCGCCTTGAGATTGAGGACGGCGGTGTGCTTCTACTTCCTTCAGCTCCGCACATTCCCAGAATCGCGCGCTGAGCGCCGTAGGCGCCTTTCCCCCCGCGAGGGGGCGGAGGTTCTTGCCGGTCAGCCGTCCGCTGGCCGCGCCGATTTCCACAGAGCGCGCTGCCACTACAGGCTATCCATATAGGGTTCTCATACAGGTATACAGGGGAGATTGTATCCACTTCGGAATCAGCAGCGTACGGGCTGCATGTAGACCATCTATGCGTAAATATTGACCAAATATGCGTGGAAATCCCGCGAATGTAGACCAAATATGCGTGAATAGATAGACCAAATATGCGTGGAAAACCGCTCGGATTCACTTCGACCTGTGGATCGTGACTATAGGTACTGTGCGGTTTCCGGTTAGGTGCTCACCCCCCAGAACGCAATTCCTGGCTCGGAAAGTGACTTGGTGATTTGCGTCAAGCGAAGCTGCTCAAGATCACGCGTCCGTCTAGTCGATAAATCCGGATCACAAACCGGTAGATGAGGACGTCGTTTGCTGTCTCGACAATCAGATGCGCCACAGCAGGTAAAAGCCAAGCAGGATAAGCAGGCTGCCGAGGATGGGATCAACCCAATTTCCAAACCGGCTGCAATCGAGTCTTTTCAAGACACCACCTGCGGCTGTGCCCACCAGCATGACTGGTATACCGTTGCCTCCCACTTATTGCTATCTGAAGCTGGATTTCCTGCCCGTCACTATGACGTGGTTCGACCAGGAGCGGATCGAGTTCGATCCGGAAAGGATTCGCGCATGAGCTTCGAGATCATCATTCCATTTCTGAAACCCATCAAGCATCTGCTCGAATCAGATACCGTCTCCGAGATCATGGTGAACCCTGATTCGTCGGTATGGATTGAAGAAGATGGGCAGATTCAGTTGTTGCCTGGCATTCGCTTTGACGATGGCGCTCTCCAGACCGGCCTTGAAGTGATCGCCAATCGCTTCGGTAAAAAGCTGGACGCCGACTCGCCCATCATGAATCTGCGTCTGCCCGATGGCAGCCGCATGGCGGCCATGATTCCGCCTGTGGTCAATCCCAGGCCTCTGATGACGATTCGGCGATTCACCTCGCGGAACTTCGCCCTGGACGATCTTGTCCAGGGGCAAATGCTGACTGATGCACAGGCGGACATTCTCAGCCAGGCGGTGCGTGACGGGCGGAACATTCTGATTGCAGGCGGCACGGGCAGCGGCAAGACCACGCTCCTAAATGTGCTGGCGGATTCAATCCCCTCGGACGACCGTATCCTCATTATTGAGGACACTGCGGAACTGCATATCCGCAAGCCACACCTTGTCTCCGCAGAGTCCCAGACGGATACGCATCGCGGTCAGATCACGTTCGATGATCTGCTCAAAGCCGTGCTTCGCCATCGGCCAGACCGCATCATAGTCGGCGAAGTGCGCGGGCCGGAAGCGCGGACACTCTTGGACGCCATGAATACCGGACATCGCGGCACCCTGGCCACTATCCATGCCAGCAGCGCGGAGGAAGCCATACATCGCCTTGCTACTTTAGTGATGCGTGGAAGCAGTGGCGTGAACTTGGATGGAGTTAAGGAAGACGTTCGACGTGGAATCGATCTCATCGTATATATTCACCGAGAGCATGGACTGCGCGGTGTCCGCCAGATACTCGATATGCGCGCATAACACCTTGATGCTGCAAACACGATCACTGTCTGCGATTGCGAAGCGCATCTGCCCGCTGACGGACTATGTTAAGAAAGTCTTCCACGATAGGATCGTCATGGTCCTGTCGCACAAAGACGCCGTATTTATGAGTAAACATGCGATCCGACAATGATCTCACCACAACTCCGTCTCCCGAACGGGCCAGCGAAGCTGGCAAGATGCAGATCCCGGCACCTTGCGCCACGGAGTACAGCGCTTCATTCGAAGAAAAACATTCCTCCACGAACCTCAATTCAAGTCCGAGAGAGCGGAAGTAGTTCTCTGTTTCTTCGTACATCAGAGGAAGAGGGCGACGGCCCACGGCAATAATGGGCAGTCCTTCCAGCGCTTCCGGGCGGATGGCATGTTTCACTGAAAGCGGGTGACCGCTGGGCAGGCAAACGACCAGTGGCTCCTCAAATACCTCATGCACTAAAAGCTCCGGGTCTTTGACCGGGAGGAATCCGAATCCTGCATGGAGGTCTCCCTGCAACACTCCGTTTGCGATTCCCTCGGTGAGCCAGCTCTCGAACTCGATTCGCACATCGGTGCGCCGCTCCAGCCGGATATGCTTGATGACGTCGATGAGACGTGGATGCAGGAATGTGGAGTAGCCCACAAAGAGACGATTGGTTTGTAGCTTTACATGAGACTGCACAAGGTCCAGGCCCATCCGGGCATACAAAATCGACTGAGACGCTTTCGGAGCAAAGAGCCTTCCTTCTTTGTTCAACACCCATCTCCCACTGCGGCGGTCAAAAAGTTCTGCGCCTACTTCTGTTTCGACGATCACGACCTGTTTGCCAATCGCAGATTTGCTCAGTCCGAGCACCTTCCCAGCGCGCTTAAGACTCCCTTCCTGGGCGACGGTCACGACGGCTATTAGCCCTTCCATTGATATTCTGAGCCCGCGCATGTTGTACCTACTTGAATAAGGCGCTTGAAACCTATCTACATGGTTCTTCTGAACTGCCCTTTACTGGTAGGTGTTTCTGAATCCATCGCCAAAATGAGAGCTCCGCAATAATGCGTGCTCAAACTCTTCAAACGATGGTACCATGAGTGGAGGCTTATATGAGTGATTGTTCACATATGGCAGCAAGGGTGCTTGAACACGACGAGCAGGAGCAACTTGTTCCCGCGCTCAAAGTGCTCGGAGAACCAAACCGGCTGCGTATTTTGTGTGGTTTAGGGCTTGAATGCCGTCCGGTGACAGACATCATCCATGCAACGGGCTTGGAACAGACCAACGTCTCATTCCACCTGCGCGTATTGCGCGAAGCGGGATTTGTTCGTGCCGAGCGCCGCGGACCTTTCATTTACTACTGTCTGGTCGATTCCGAGCTGCTGCGCATTCTGCACGCCTTGAAGGACTGGCTTAACATACGCCAGCCTTCGGTTGAGCGGGAGGTAAATCAAAGCAGTCAGCCGGTTGAGCGCAAGGTGGCCGCGGGAACGAGGAGGTAATTATGTGGAATTGCGGGCCGTGGTTTGGCTTTCAGTGGATGTGGATTTTCCCGCTGATTGGCCTTAGCGTGATGCTGCTGATGGTGTACCTGATCTTTGGGCGGGGCGGGTTCCGGTCCCCCTGCGGAGGGTGGAATGCACGGGGTGGTGGACCTAGAGAACAGAAGCCGGATAGCCCGCTTGAAATTCTCAAACGGCGCTACGCCAAAGGCGAGATCACCAAAGAGGAATATCAAGGGATGAAAAAAGACCTCGAATAGTGGCCGAAGAGAGAGTGCGGAGATCAAGCATAGCTGAATCGAACAGGTTCACGGGGAGATCGAATATCGAAGCGAAGGACAAAGACGCCCAGGAAAGCACTGAATCGCCGTCCGGACGGCAACCAGATGAACAGAGTGGAGCTATGTCATGCCCGATGTGCTCTGGCTCCGGCACGGGCAAATCGCCGATGGAAGCGATGATGGCCAAAGGCCCCATGGCGATGATGCAGAAAATGCCCGCAATGTGCATGGCATTCATGGTCATTGTGCCTACACTTCTCGGTCTCGGTGTAGGCTTCGCAATTGGCCGTGGTACGAGGAGCCGCTAGGGGCAACACCGAAGAATACAAGGAGATCCGCTGATGAGCGCCACCACTTCCAAAGCAATATCTGAGCAAGAGATTCTGAATGCCCAACGCAAGCATTGGGAACAGACGTTTTCGTCAAAGCCGGACATGTTTGGCTTGGACCGGAGTGACCCTGCCATCAAGGCCGCCGAGCAATTCGAGCGGGAACGGAAACGAAAGATTTTGGAGCTTGGAAGCGGTCAGGGACGGGACACCCTGTTCTTCGTCAGAAGGGGATTTCAGGTAACCGCCGCGGATTACTCACAGGCCGCCGTGGAAACGATAGTGTCGAAGGCGCAATCGGCGGGGGTAAGCGATCTGCTCGCCGCAGTGCGTCAAGACGTCAGAGAGCCCCTCCAGTTCCCCGATGAATCCTTCGATGCCTGCTACTCCCATATGCTGTTTTGCATGGCGCTAACAACTTCAGAACTTGAGCGCCTCTCACGGGAAGTATGGCGAGTCTTGAGACCAGGCGGACTGAACGTTTACACGGTCCGGCACACAGGAGACGCTCACTGCGGGACCGGAGTTCATCGCGGGGACGTCATGTGGGAGGTCGGAGGTTTCATTGTGCACTTTTTCAACCGGGAGAAAGTGACTCGTTTGGCGAAAGGCTTTGAGATCGTCAGCATTGACGAATTCGAAGAAGGTGGCCTCCCCAGGAAGCTCTTCCGAGTAACACTCAGAAAGGAAACCCAACAATGAATACCACCGAAGCTCTTGCCGATTTCAAGAAGTACAAGCCCAAGCTGAATCAGGAGTTGCCAGAGCCGATGAAGCACCTGGATGCGCTTTTTCAGGCTTCGTTGGTCGAAGGGGCGCTCTCAACGAAACAGAAAGAGCTGATCGTGTTGGGCATCGCTGTGGCGACACACTGCGAACCCTGCATCCTGGTCCACATGGAGAAGGCACTCGCTGCGGGCGCAAGCAAAGCCGAGATTCTGGAAGCGTGCGGGGTGTCCATAGCCATGGGCGGCGGGCCTGCGATGGCGGCCGTGCCGCTGGTACTCAAATTTCTGGAAGAACAGGGCTCTTAGCCATGACATCGAGGTGTGAACCGTGAAAGAGGGAATCCGAAAAGCGCGAAAGGGGATTTTCCTGCATTCGACGCTGGCCGTCTTGACCGGGTGTCTCTGCTGCATTACGCCGCTGGTGTTGGTCCTGCTCGGACTGGCCTCAGTTTCAACGGCGGTCAGCCTGGATAATGTGCTTACCGGGCAATATGTTTGGGTATTCCGTAGCGTTGCGCTTATTTTTCTGGTGTTGGCGCTCGTGCTGTATTTCCGGCGACGCGGCGTCTGTACGCTCGACGAGGCGCGGCGGCAGCAGAATCGGATCATCAACGCTGTTCTCTTGATGCTGCTGTTTGCGATCGGGGGCTATATCGCCTTCGAGTACATCCTGCTGGGATATTGGGGCGCCGCCGTTGGATTGCCTTGGATGCCGCCACGCTGGGCGTTTGTCTGGTCCGGAGTTCTGCTTGGCAGTGGTGTCTTGCTGCTCTTGTTCACGCGTTTATTCCGCCTCACGCGCGAGGACACGCGTTCGTCGGTTGGCGATTCAGAGGAGAAAACCGATGTCTGAATCGAAAAGCGTGCTTGGCCCCTTGGTGGCCGGCGGCACCGCAGCGATCCTCGCCTCGACCTGCTGCCTTGGTCCGCTTGTCCTGGTGGTGCTCGGCGTCAGCGGTGCATGGATCGGCAACCTGACCGCACTGGAGCCTTACCGGCCGGTTTTCATCGGCGCGGCGCTGATCGCGCTTTTTTTCGCGTACCGCAGCATCTTCCGTCCGAGACAAGCCTGCAAGCCTGCGGAGGTCTGTGCCATGCCGCAGGTGAAAGCAGCGTACAAGATCGTCTTCTGGATCGTGGCCGTTCTGGTGGGGATTGCGCTTGCTTTCCCTTATATTCTTCCCCTGTTCTATTGAAAGGAAAACGTCATGAAAAAGCTCGTCACTCTAATTGCCCTCTCCCTCGCCTTGAGCGCGCCCGCCTGGGCCGCTACGAAAACAGTCACCCTGTTTGTGCCCGGCATGATTTGCGAGACCTGCCCGATCACAATCAAGAAAGCGCTAAACAAGGTCCAAGGCGTCGAGAAAACCGAGGTGACCTTCGAGAAAAAGGAAGTCGTGGTCACGTTCGATGATGCCAAGACGAAAGTCGAGGCGCTGCTGGCGGCCACCAAGAACGCGGGCTATCCTTCGACCGTGCGGAAGTGATGCGTGATTTGGGATTCTCTGCATTTGACAAGTATCTTACGTCATATTACACTACACCGTGTATTCGTTTGATACAAAAGCAATGAGCAAAGAACCCCGTCATCAGTGTTCACCTAAGCCTGCTCTGACCGCCAGGCCGCTGCTCTCTCCCCGGCAGGCGCAAGGGCTGGAGTCCACCTTCAAACTGCTGGCAAATGCCACTCGTTTACGAATGCTTCATGCCCTGGCTCGCGCGGGTGAGTTGTGTGTGAGTGAGATCGCGGAAGAACTCGGGATGAAGCCACAAGCCGTCTCCAACCAACTCCAGCGGCTGGCTGCTCGCGGCATCGTGGACGCGCGGCGAGACGGACTTCACATTCACTATTCAATTCTCGATCCGTGCGTTCTCACCTTACTGCATCATGGATGGTGCCTTGCGGAAGAAGCGCAGGTCAGGGCCTTTGACCAGGCAAAGAGAGCCGCATCATGACCAATCATGGATGTGAAGCCGTTTTCTGCGGAAGCGCTGCGTTATCGCCCAGCACCCGCAATTTCCGGAGAAGTATCCGGACGGGGCGCTCCTGCAAATTACGGGTTGCACCGCGGTTTTGGGCTGGCAAATCCCGTTTGTGAATCGCCAAGAAGAAGCCGGGTATCCGCACGCGCCTTTCGAACTGCGAAATATCAGGAGTAGGTATGAAGCCCCTTGTAGCACTGGCGTTGCTCGGCCCCGTATTGATTGTGGGCTGCGCTCGGTACAAGTACCACGCGGCGCCGATTTCGCCGCCGGCCCTGGCCGCGGCGCTTTATCACCGCAGCCTAGACGATCCCAATCTGCGCTCATGGATGAAGCAGGCTTCGGGCTTCGAGCCGCCATCGTGGCCGCTCGAAACTTGGGATCTGAACTCGCTGACGCTTGCTGCATACTACTTTAGCCCGGATCTCGATATCGCCCGCGCGAATGCGGCAGTGGCCGACGCCGCCGTTACGACAGCAGGGATGAAGCCGAATCCAACGGTAGGAATTGGTCCTGGGTATGAGTCCCCACCCGATAGCCAATTCATCATGGGGTTCAACTTCGATCTGCCGATTGAGACGGCGGGCAAGCGAGGTTACCGGATCGCGGGCGCTACTCACCTGAGCGAGGCGAGCCGCCTCCAACTCGCCCAAACTGCTTGGGCGGTACGCAGCCGGGTCCGCGCCGCCCTGGTAGATTATCTTTTCGCAGTAAGGACAGTCGCGGCGCTGCGGCAGCAGGTAACTCTCGAAACCCGATATCCAGACCTCATTGAACGGCAGGTTCAGGTCGGCGAGATTGCGCAACCGGAAGTGACCACAGCGCAAATCGCACTTACCCAGCTCCGGCAGGCGCTGGTGACCGCCGAGGGCCAGGTCAATACGACCCATGCGGCACTGGCGGCGGCCATTGGAATCCCGGATTCAGCGCTGGCGGGGAAAGAGCTGCTATGGCCGGGGATCGATGAACCACCGATTCCTGCCTCTCTTCCGCCCCAGACCATGCGGGAAGCGGCGGTCGCAAACCGGCTCGACGTACAGCGTGCCCTCGAACAATACGAGGCGGCGCAGTCGAATCTGCAGCTCCAAGTGGCGAAGCAGTACCCAGATATCCATCTCGGGCCGGGATACAACTACGAAGAAGGCGCTCATTTCATCTCGCTGAACCTCTCCGCCGTGCTACCGCTACGCAACCACAATGAAGGGCCGATTGCCGAAGCCGAGGCCCAGAGAAAAGCGGCCGGCGCACAACTGCTCGCCACGCAGAGCACGGTCATCTCCGATAGCGACAGGGCACTGGCGCAATATGCGACTGCATACGCGAGCCTCGAAGAGGCACGCCGCTCCGTATCGCAGCTTCAGGAACAACAGAGAGTTGCAGAGCAATTGCTGCACGCAGGGGAGACCGGCCAACTCAGCGCTATTGGCGCCGAGTTGCAGACCGTCATTGCAGAGCGCGCGCTTTTGGATGCGCGGCTTCAAGCGCAACTGTCGCTTGGATTGGTGGAAGACGCATTGGAGCGTCCAATCGCTCCCGGAACGGCGCCCGCGATGCCGAAGAAAGCACCAAGGTAGGAGGAATCCTTCGATGAAATCTTTTCTGCGCACGCTTATTGTCTCTATGATTATTGTCGGCATCTCCGGAGGCCTGGTCTGGGGATTCCTCGCCGGACGCAAGGAAAAAGCGGCCGAAACCGAACACGAAGCACCAGCACAGGGCGCGTCGCGCGTAACGACCGAAAACGGCGAGACACAGCTCGTCCTCGATGCCCGAGCGCAAAAGGCTAACGGCATCGTTACGGCGGTGCTCGTTCAGAGCCGTCAGCGCATTGTGGCACAAGCCAATGCGGTTGTATTGCAGCTTCAACCGCTCCTCGACCTGAAGACGAGCTTCAACTCTGCACAGATGGACATTGCCAAAACGCACGCCACGGCGCAGGCGTCGCGGGCCGAGTATGAGCGTCTGCGACAACTGAACCAGAACGGCAAGAATGCTTCGGATAAGGCGGTCGAAGCCGCGCACGCAACTGCCGAAAGCGATGGCGCGGCAACGCGCAGCGCGGAGCAAACCGTAGCCATTCTTCGAGACTCCGCCAAGCTGCATTGGGGAACGGTTGTCGCAGGCTGGCTGGAGCAAGGCTCGCCGCAACTCGATGCGCTGCTGGCCCAGCACGAATTTCTGTTGCAAGTGACCAGCCCAAGCATGACCAGCGCCGCAGCGCCGCAACAGTCGCTGGTGCGATATCCGGACAGCACATTCGGCACGGCGCATCTGATCTCGATCTTGCCTCAGCTTGACCCGCGCCTGCAGGCGCCTAGCTTTCTCTACCTCATCTCCGCCCATGCGGGCATTGTTCCGGGCATCAACCTTCCGGCCTCCCTTCCCTCCGGACCTGCACGGAATGGCGTCGTCGTTCCGAACGACGCGGTGGTTTGGTGGCAAGGCCAGGCATGGTGTTACGTCGAGGAATCCCCAGGCAAGTTTGAGCGCAGGGCAGTCCCGACCTCGAACCCGATCGCTGACGGATGGTTCGTAAGCGAAAACCTTGACTCCAGGACCGAAGGGCTAGACCCCAAGACTCTTGTGGTCACTCAAGGCGCGCAGATGCTGCTCTCTGCAGAGTTCCGCTCTCAAGGCGAGACGGATACGGATACGGATGAGGACTGATTCCATGCTGACTGCCATCGTTCGTTTCGCGCTGCGGTTTCGGGGGATCGTCCTCGCCCTCGCTCTGGCATTGTTGGGATACGGGCTGTATACGCTCACTCAGGCAAAATTCGCCGTCTTTCCTGAGTTCGCGCCTCCCATGGTTTCGATTCAGACAGAAGCTCCAGGGCTGTCTCCTGAAGAGGTGGAACTGCTGGTTACGCAGCCGATTGAAAATGCCGTCAACGGAGTCACCGGCATCGAGTCGATGCGTTCCCGATCCATCCAGGGATTGTCTGTCATTACAGTGGTCTTCAGAACCGGCAACAACGTGTATCTGGAACGCCAGCTTGTCGCGGAACGGCTCGCCACTCTTTCCGGGCAGTTGCCTTCGAGTGTCGCCACACCCGTTATGACGCCGCTCCAGTCATCTACCGGCGATGTTCTGGTATTGGGGCTGACCTCCGGCAGGCAGTCGCTGATGCAACTGCGCACGGTTGCGGATTGGACGCTGAGGCCCCGCCTTCTTGCTGTTCCCGGGGTGGCAAGTGTCACCGTTTTTGGTGGCGATGTGCGGCAAATCCAGGTGCAGTTCCATCCGGAGGAGCTCGTCCAGTTCAATCTGTCGCTGAACGATGTGGTCGCCGCGGCGCAGAAGGCCACCGGCATCCAAGGCGCCGGATTCGTCGAGAACAACAATCAGCGGCTCATTCTCGAAAGCGAGGGGCAGTCCGTTACTCCGGAGCAGATCGCTTCCACCGTCCTCGTGCGGCAAAACGGAGCCAACGTCACTCTGGGGCAGGTCGCCGATGTACGCGAGGGCGCCGCGCCGCCCTTCGGAGCGGCTTCCATTGAGGGGAGCCCCGGCGTGATCTTGAACGTCGCGGCTCAATATGGATCGAACCTCCTGGATGTCACGCGCGGCGTGGAGCAGGCGCTCAACGACATGTCGCCCACCCTCCGGCAGCAGGGGATCGATCTCCACCCCGACCTCTTCCGGCCTGCGAACTTCGTCAACACCTCTCTTCATAACATCCGGATCTCTCTTCTGCTGGGCGGCGCGCTTGTGATCACCGTGCTCTTCCTGTTTCTCTTTGACATCCGAACGGCAGCTATCTCCTGTACCGCCATTCCCCTTTCTCTTCTTGCCTCCATCGTCGTGATGGACAAGATGGGAGCCTCGATCAACATCATGACCCTCGGCGGTCTGGCTATCGCGATCGGCGAAGTCGTCGATGATGCCGTGATTGACGTCGAAAACATCCTCCGGCGCTTGCGCGAGAACGCCGCCAGTGAAAATCCCAGGCCGGTGTTTCGCGTCGTACTCGACGCCTCTGTCGAAGTCCGCAGTGCTGTGGTCTATGCCACGTTCGCGGTAGCGCTGATCTTCATCCCCGTGCTCACGCTCTCCGGGGTGGCGGGAAGGATATTCGCACCTCTGGGCATCGCCTACATCTTCTCCATCCTGGCGTCACTGGTGGTCGCGCTTACGGTGACGCCCGCACTTTCCATGCTGATCCTGGGGAATCGTCCGCCCCGCCGCGAGGAGCCGCCGGTCATCCATTGGCTCAAACGGCATTATGTCTCCCTTCTCGAACACATCGAACGAGTTCCCGGCCTGGTGATCGGATCGGTCATTGTCATCACGCTTGGCGGCATTGCAGCCTTGCCCTACTTCAGCAGTAGTTTCCTTCCCGAACTGCGCGAAGGTCACTACATCCTGCACATGCAGTCGGCGCCCGGCGCCTCTCTCAACGAGTCCCTGCGCGCAGGCCGTGAAGTGACTGCGGCGCTGCTGAAGTTACCGTTTGTGCGCTCGGTTTCGCAGCGCGTGGGCCGGGCGGAGTTGTCCGAAGACACGTGGGGGCCTTACTACAGCGAACTGGACATCGACCTGAAACCCATGGGCGGCGAAGGGCAAGAAGCGGCGGAGAGACAGATTCGCGGCGTTCTTTCGCAGTTTTCAGGAATTACATCGTCTCTAATGACGTTCCTGAGCGAGCGGATGGAGGAAACGCTCTCTGGCTACACAGCCGCTGTCGTGGTGAACATCTATGGTTCCGATCTCGATGAGCTTGACCGCGAGGCCGGACAGGTGGCGCGTGTGCTCGGTGCTGTCCCAGGAGCCGAGGAAGTGCAGATGCAATCTCCGCCTGGAACGCCGGAGATCGCCGTCGCTCTGCGCCGCCCGGCGATCCTGCACTGGGGCTTCGACCCGGTCAGCGTGCTTACCGATATTCACACGGCATATCAGGGTGATCAAGTCGGTGACGTTTACGAAGGGAACCGCGTCTTCTCCGTCACAGTCATTCTGCCGCCGGATGACCGGACCCGCATTAATTCGGTGTCTGCTCTGCCCATCAGAAATCCGGAGGGAATCTATGTTCCTCTCGGTCAGCTCGCCAACGTCTATGAGAACTCCGGGCGGTATGTGATTCTGCACGACGGCGCCCGCCGCGTCCAGACCATAACGCTGAACGTCGCTGGCGGCAATGTCAGCACCTTCGTGAGCAACGCTCAGAAACAAATTGCGGCGAAAGTCAAATTTGCTCCCGGCAATTATGTCGAGTTCAGCGGTACAGCCGAGGCGCAGGCTCAGTCCCGCCGTGACCTCCTTGTACATTCCATCCTCGCCGCTCTGGGCATTGTGCTGCTATTGTCCGTGGTTCTGATGAATTTGCGCAATTTGGCCCTCGTCCTCGTGAATCTTCCCTTTGCCCTGATCGGTGGCGTGCTCGCGGTATTCACCACCGGAGGCACGCTCTCCCTGGGAGCCATGGTAGGCTTTGTGACTCTATTTGGAATCACGATTCGCAATTCCATCATGCTCATCTCGCATTACGAACATCTGGTCGCGGTGGAGGGCCTCCGATGGGATTTTGCAACTGCGGTTCGCGGCGCGTCCGAACGCCTCGCGCCGATCCTGATGACGGCGCTGGTGACCGCCCTCGGGCTGCTTCCGCTGGCAATCGGCAGCAATGCGCCGGGGCAGGAAATCGAAGGACCGCTGGCCATCGTCATTCTCGGAGGGCTGATCACTTCGACCGCTCTCAACCTTCTCGTGCTGCCCACGCTGGCCTTGCGTTTCGGGCGATTTGAAAAGCCCTTAGAAGAAGGAGCCTGATGCAAAGAGAGGCTCTAAAGACCAATCGGATTTTGCCTTCATCGGCGAGGTTCCTATTGAGTAAGCAGGAAGGAGTCAGGTATGCCAACCCATGACCAGGTCGCCTCGGCTTTTCACATTATCACGACCCAAATTGATGAGGCCATAGCTGCGGCCAAGTGTCATAAGTGCGGATGCCTGCAACAGACGGTGGAAGCGCTGGCCGGCACAGAGGCGGGCAAAGGGGAGTTGGCTTCGGTTCTTGCGAAAGCGAAAACCATCTTCGAGCCGAAGAAGTACGACTGTTTAGGCTGCCCCGTCTGTTATCCGGCCCTTGCTGCCAATGCTTTTGTTGAGGCATTTCCCGAAGCGGGAGCGGGTCTCGATCTTTGCCCGACAGAGGAACCGGAAGAGCGGCAGGGCTGGCCGCCGTTGCCTGGGGATTATTCCGTGGTCCGCTATGGGGCTCCCGTCGCTGTCTGTGCGCTCAATAGCGAACTGCTGGTGAAGGCTCTCGCCAAACGCAAGCCCGAAGGTCTGGCTGTTGTCGGAACCATGCACACGGAGAACCTCGGTATCGAGCGGGTGATTAAGAACACGCTTGCAAACCCGCATATTCGCTGTTTACTGCTCTGTGGTGAGGATACGCAACAAGCCGTAGGCCATCTGCCCGGACAGTGCTTCGAAAGCCTGTTCCAGAATGGACTGGACGAACGCAGCAGGATCGTCGGGGCTCGCGGTCGCCGCCCGGTGCTCAAGAATGTGAGCCGGGAAGAGGTGGATGCCTTCCTGAAGCAGGTAGAGATGATCTCGATGGTGGGCGAGGAAGATGCAGACATCATCACTAGGCAGATTCAATCTTGTGCCGACCGCGACCCCGGCGTATATCCCCACCCATTCAAGGAGTCTCAGATTCAACGAATACAGGCACCCGAACCCAAACGTCTGACCCTCGATAAAGCTGGGTATTTTGTGGTCTACCCCGAAATGCGCAGCAGGCGGCTTGTGGTGGAACACTACACAAACCAAGGCGTGCTCAACTGTGTGATCGAAGGCGCTTCGACCGGAGCGCTCTATAGCGAAGCGATCGAACGCCAACTGGTTACGCGGCTCGACCATGCTGCCTATCTTGGGCGAGAGCTGGCCCGCGCGGAACAAGCCATCCTGACCGGCGCGCCCTTCGTGCAGGATGCCGCACCCGGAGAACTTCTTCCTGCGGCCACGGCTTCCTGCGTCTCTGGGAGTTCGTGCGGGTGCCCCTCCACTCCGAAACCTGCTTCGAGTTCCTGCTCTTCACCCGATACGGAGAAAGCGGTCTGCCAATGAAGACCAGGGTATTCGGACTGATCGCCGTGGTGCTGATTGCCGCCGGGATCGTTACATACAAATCGAGCCGGACACGGCAAGCACAGAGGACAATTGCTCATCCCCGAGTGTTGCTTGTGGCTGATCTTCGCAAGGCGGGTTCAGACGGCGACGCTTGCGCCGAAATCATTCGCTCGGTACGAGCGGCGCAGGCCCGTGGCATTGCGGTGCAGGAACTCGGCCCAGACAGCAAGTCGGACCTGCTTACGCGCTATCGCGTCCTGACGATCCCTACGGTGCTGATCCTGAACTGGGATGGACAAGTTGTTTTGCGCTTTGAAGGTGAAAACGCGGAGACTGTCGCGGATGTCCGTAACCAAATGCAGAAGTTAAGGTAGGTCAACATGGGTATTTCTGAAACATTGACCCACGCACTCTCTGGCGGAAATGTCGCGGCACTGCCGCTTGCGCTCGTGGGTGGCGTGATCGCGGGCGTGAATCCATGCTGCCTCGCGCTTTACCCGGCGGCAGCGGGCGCGTGCTGCTGCCCAGCGCAAGAACAAACCATGAAGCGTCCGCTGGGCAATGCGGTCGCCTTCGTGCTGGGGATTGCTGTTTCCGTTGCGCTGCTCGGTTCACTCGCCGCCTACATTGGTCGGATGGCAGTAGTGGCAAGGCCGTTCCGCTATGCCATCGCCGTTCTGCCGATTCTTATGGGGGTCTATCGACTGGGATGGATTCGGCTACCGACGATAGCGCCCAAAGCCTTCCGGCCAGGCTTAGGCGGAGCGTTTGGAACTGGCCTGCTGCTCTCGCTCATTATCGGCCCATGTGGCACGCCGGTTCTCGCTTCCGTTCTCTCCTTCGCGGCTTACAAACAGAGCTTTCTGTATGGAGGGCTGCTGCTGTTTCTGTACGGTATCGGCAATGGTCTCCCGCTCGTTCTGGTAGGTACGACCGCCGGAGGACTTCTGAAACGGCTCGATTGCAGCCGCTTCGGAAACTGGATCGACCCCATCGTCGGGGGTTCGCTGATCCTGCTCGGCTTCTATTTGCTGTGGAGAATCTGATTCGTCTTTCAGGTTCTCACCTGAAAACCGTCTGTAAGAGACTTTAGTGAACCACGGGATAGCCCCGGAAATCTGGTTGCTGGGCTTACAAAGCGAGCTGCAGCGGGCTTTCCTTGCGCCTCCAATAAAATGCTTGACTCGTACGGTATAACCGTACATACTGGATTCATGAAAGGATGACATGCAACTTGTCCACTTTCGCCACAAAGGACTAAAGCAATTCCACGAAGAGGCGAACATCAATGGAGTTCTGTCCGCGATGGTTGACAAGCTGCGCAAGCTTCTGTTCGCCCTTGAAACCGCCGAGACACTTGAGCAACTCGGCCGCTTTCCGGGTTGGAAGCTGCATTCGCTTAAAGGTGACCTGAAAG
>JAJYFA010000056.1 GCA_021790995.1 Acidobacteriota bacterium | reverse complement strand
GGAAGATACGATCCGGCAGGGAGGTGGCGAGCGAGCCGCGGAAGCACAGCACGGCAAGGGACGCCTGACCGCACGCGAGCGCCTCAAGCTGCTTCTCGATGAGGGCGCGGAATTTTTCGAACTGGGCCTGTGGGCTGCGCACGGCATGTATGCCGAGTACGGCGGC
The DNA here is from genome assembly GCA_021790995.1 of Acidobacteriota bacterium. Classification (GTDB taxonomy): domain Bacteria; phylum Acidobacteriota; class Terriglobia; order Terriglobales; family Acidobacteriaceae; genus Telmatobacter. Next base: position 22,721 of record JAJYFA010000056.1, on the reverse strand, counting down.
GCTCCCGGCGCGGGAGTTGTCACGGGACTGGGACGCGTGAGCGGACGCCTGTGCATGATCGTGGCCAACGACGCCACCGTGAAGGCGGGCGCGTTCTTTCCCATGACCGCAAAAAAAGTTCTGCGCGCGCAGACCATCGCCATGGAGAACCGCATCCCGACGCTCTATCTCGTCGATTCGTCGGGCGTGTTTTTGCCGCTGCAGGAAGACGTCTTTCCCGATACCGACGACTTCGGCCGCATCTTCCGCAACAACGCCGTAATGAGTTCGCTCGGCATTCCGCAGATCACCGCGATCATGGGCATGTGCGTGGCCGGCGGCGCGTATCTGCCTGTCATGACCGACACAGTTCTGATGACGGAGGGCTCGGGATTGTTTCTCGCCGGACCATCGCTGGTGCAGGCGGCCATCGGCCAGAAGACCGGAGCCGAAGAACTGGGCGGCGCCTCGATGCATGCCGCGATCTCGGGCACCGTCGACTTCAAGGAGCCGAACGACCATCTCTGCCTGGCGCGATTGCGTTCGCTGGTTGCAAAGATAGGCGAGCGGCCAGCCAGCGCAGCGCCGGCTGAAATCTTCCGCCGCCGCGAGTTCGACGCCGAGCGCGACGCTCCACAGTTTGATGCCGAGGATCTCTACGGGCTGATGAATCCCGCGCCGGGAGCCACCAACCTCTACGAGATGCGCGAAGTCATCGCGCGTCTGGTGGACCGCAGCGAGTTCGACGAGTACAAGGCGGAGTTCGGACGCACGGTCTTGTGCGGATACGCGTGGATCGGCGGACGCGCCGTGGGCATCGTGGCCAACCAGAAGATCAACCAGAACCAGACCGTCGCGATGGGCCCCGGAGCCGGATCGCCGCGCATCGAGGTCGGCGGCGTCGTTTACACCGAGGGAGCGCAGAAAGCAGCGCGCTTCATCATGGATTGCAACCAGAACCTTGTGCCGCTCGTCTTTCTGCACGATGTCAATGGATTCATGGTGGGCAAGGATGCGGAGTGGTCGGGGATCATTCGCGCCGGAGCCAAGATGGTTTCGGCGGTGAGCACGAGCGTGGTGCCGAAGATCGCGGTTATTCTCGGCGGCAGCTTCGGCGCCGGCCATTATGCGATGTGCGGCAAGGCTTACGATCCACGGTTCCTGTTCGCATGGCCCACGGCCCGCTATGCGGTGATGAGCGGCGCTTCGGCTGCCGCCACGCTGGCCGAGGTGCGCGCACGGCAGATGGAGCGCGACGGCAAGGTGCTGTCGGAGGCCGAACGGGCGGCAATTCACGAGCAGATCCGCGCCGACTACGATGCCCAGGCCGATCCGCGCTACGGCGCTGCGCGGCTCTGGATCGACGCCATCATCGACCCCGCGAAGACGCGTGACGTGCTGATCCAGGCGCTCGAAGCCTGCGCGTTGAACCCCGAGGCGCCGCGCTTCAATCCCGGTGTGCTGCAGACGTGAGAGAGGAGACTAAAAATGACAATTGAGGCTGAGCGGACTGAGAGCATGTATCCCTTTGTGCTGACGGAGGAACAGGAGCAACTGCGGCGCGAGATTCGCGAGTTCGCAACGCGCGAGATTGCGCCACATCTGGCCCACTGGGACGAGGCCGCCGAATTTCCGCTGGAGACGGTGAAGAAGCTGGGCGCGATGGGATTGCTCGGCGTCATCTTCCCGCCTCACTATGGCGGCGCCGGGCTTGGTTACCTGGATTACATCCTCGCCATCGAGGAACTCTCTGCAATCGACGGCTCCATCGGCCTCACAGTGGCCGCGCATAATTCGCTGGGAACCAACCACATCTATCTGGCGGGTAACGATGCGCAGAAGGAGAAATATCTGCCGCGGCTCGCGCAAGGCGAATGGCTTGCAGCGTGGGCGCTCACTGAACCCGGTTCCGGTTCCGACGCAAGCGGCGCGCGCACTACGGCCGTGAAAAAGGGTGACCGGTACGTACTGAACGGCGTGAAGACATTCATCACCAACGGCCATTATGCCGATGTCGTTGTCGTCATCGCGGTGACCGACAAGAGCCGGGGCACGCACGGCCTGTCGGCCTTCATCGTCGAAAAGGGAACGAAGGGATTCAGGCCCGGCAAAAAGGAAAACAAGCTCGGACTGCGCGCCAGCGACACCAGCGAGCTGATCTTCGAAGACTGCGAAATCCCCAGGGAGAATCTTCTCGGCGTCGAGGGCGAGGGCTTTATCGACGCCATGCGCGTGCTCGATGGCGGCAGAATCTCGATTGCCGGCCTCTCGCTCGGCATTGCGCGCGGCGCTCTGGACGCGGCTCTGAAGTATGTGAAAGAGCGCAGGCAGTTCGGCAAGGCGATCGCGGAGTTCCAGGGAATCCAGTGGAAGCTGGCGGACATGTCCACGGAACTGGACGCGGCTCGGCTGCTGACGCAGCGCGCGGCGGCGCTCAAAGACGCGGGACGCAAGGTGACACGCGAGTCCGCGATGGCCAAGCTGTTTTCGAGCGAAGTCGCCGTGCGCATCTGCGACCAGGCGGTGCAATTGTTCGGCGGCTACGGGTTCATCAAGGACTATCCCGTGGAGAAGTTCTATCGCGACGTGAAGCTGTGCACGATTGGCGAAGGCACGAGCGAGATTCAGCGCATGGTGATCGCACGCGAGATCCTGAAAGTGTACCCGTCAAGAGGATAGCTGACGGCTGAAAGTTGCGAACGGATGAACGCCCCGGTCAAAATTGTCGAGTGCCCGCGCGACGCCTGGCAAGGACTTGCCGCGCCAATTCCTGCCGAGGTGAAGGCCGCCTATCTCGGCAAGCTGATCGCCGCGGGATTCACGCACATCGACGCCGTCAGCTTTGTTTCGCCCGCGGCCGTGCCGCAGATGGCAGACTCCGAGCGCGTGCTGGAAATACTGCAACCGCCCGCAAAGGTGGAGATCGTCGGCATTGTGGTCAACCGGAAAGGCGCGGAGCGCGCGATTCGCGCCGTCGGGGTCCGGACGCTTGGTTTTCCGTTTTCTATCTCGCCGCGATTTCTTGAGCGCAATCAGCATCAGTCGCCGCAGGAAGCTCTCGACGTACTGAAATCGATCGGCGCGGATGCACGCGCCGCCGGCCTCGGCGTGGTTGCCTATCTATCCATGGCCTTCGGGAATCCGTATGGCGATGCGTGGAGCGTTGCTGCCGTCAGTGAGGCATGTGGCACGATCATCGACGCAGGCGTGCGGCAAATCTCGCTCGCCGATACGGTTGGGCTGGCCTCGCCCGCGCAGATCGCAGACACCGTCGCCGCGGCAATTGCGGCGTATCCCGGAGTCGAATTTGGGGTACATCTTCACGCGCGCCGCGAGCAGGCTCCCGCGCGCATTCGCGCGGCCTGCGACGCCGGCTGCCGGCGATTCGACGCGGCCATCGGTGGACTGGGAGGCTGTCCCTTCGCGCAGGATGCGCTTGTGGGCAACATTCCAACCGAGACGCTGATCGCCGTGTTGCGGGAGCGGGGAGCAGAGCTGCCCGCGCTTGCGGACCTCGATCCGTTGATCGCCGCCAGCGCGGAGATTGCACGAGGTTGCGTGGTGAACCACTCGGAAGACTCTGCTACTGGAGGGAAGATTGGCTTACAACACGATTCTGATCACTGACGCCGGAGCGATTCGCACCATTGCGCTGCATCGGCCGGAACGGCGCAATGCAATGACGCCCGAAATGCAGAACGAACTGATCTCCGCGCTGGAAGATACGGCGGCGAGCCGTAGCCGCGTGCTTGTTCTCACCGGCTCAGGAGGAGCATTCTGTTCCGGACTGGATCTTGCCGCACTGCGCGAGGCGCGTGGCGCCGAGGACTATCGCGCCGATGCAGAGCGGACGGCGCGGCTCTTTCTGGCGCTGCGCGATCTGCCTGTCCCCACCATCGCGGCAGTTCGCGGTCCGGCCATCGCGGGCGGCACGGGCCTAGCGATGCTCTGCGATTTTACGCTGGCCGCGCCGGACGCCAGGTTCGGCTTTACCGAAGTGCGCATCGGCTTCATCCCTGCGCTCGTTTCGATCTTTCTATCTCTTCAGATCGGCGACAAGCACAGCCGCGATCTGCTGTTGACCGGCCGCATCTTCGGCGCGGATGAGGCTCTCCGGCTGGGGCTTGTGAACGAGATTGTTCCCGCCGAGGAGATGGAAAAACGCATTGAGGAGCTTGCGGGGATTTTGATCGCGAACAGCCCGCAGGCATTGAGCGCAACCAAGCAACTGATGGGCGCAGACTGCCGCGCGTGGCTCGATGCGGCCATCGCAAACGCCATCGAGGCCAGCGTGCATGCCCGCGATACAAGCGATTTTCACGAAGGCATCGCCGCGTTTCTTGAAAAGCGCCAGCCGGCGTGGACGAAGTGACGGCGTGAAGCGTCAGCGAATCCGGATTTTCGCGGAGCCGATGTTCTTTTGCAGCACTTTATCGCCAGCAGCCGGTCCAGACGGATAGACTGGCAGCGTTATGGCTGTCCAGGATTTTTACCCTGAGAATCTCGCGTATTGCTACGGCTGCGGCAGGCTCAACGACCGCGGCCACCACATCCGTACCGATTGGGACGGCGATGAAACCGTCTCCGTCTTCACGCCAGAGCCATGGCACATCGCCATTCCCGGATTTGTCTACGGCGGCATCATCGCTTCGCTGGTGGATTGTCACTCGACCGGCACCGCGGCCGCCGCTGCTTATCGCGCCGCCGGCCGCGAGCCAGGCAGCGAGCCGCCATTTCGCTTTGTTACCGGCTCGCTACGGGTCGACTACCTGAAGCCCACTCCGCTCGGCCCGCCGCTCACCATCCGCGGCCGCGTCAAGGAAATCAAGGGCCGCAAAGTGATCGTCGAGTCCACTGTTTACGCCGAAGGAGTCGCTACCGCGCGCGGTGAAGTCGTTGCCGTCCAGATGCCGGACGACTTCGGTAAGAGCTGAAGCAAAGTCAGCGAATCACGAAGCACGCTCCATGGCGCCCGGTCCGCTGTTGGCGGCTCCGCGGCTCGATTCAACATGCTGCCGATCAATGCCCTTTGGGCCCTTTGGGAGTCCACTTTTTGCGCTCGACAGGCGGCTCTGGCTTGGGAACGTCAATCGGTGCGGGCGCCGTTGCCTCCACTCGATCTTTATCGGCGGAAGCGCCAACCGGTTCTGCGGGCGATGGGGCGCTGGCTGGAATTGCCGGCGTCTCCGCGGCGTTCTCTGCGCCAGATGCCGTGGCCAGCGGGCCGCCGGGCTCTGGCGTGTTGATGGTTTCCGGTGGCGCGCCCTGTGCGCCCTGCACGCCTTCGAGCATGAGCTCCGCGATGTCGCGAATCTCGATCTTCTCTCCTGCCGCCTCCGGCGTGGCGCTCAGCATACTCTTGCAAAACGGACAGCCCACCGCCAGCACCTTCGCCTGCTGTCCGCGCTGAAGCGATTCGCGAGCCTCCAGCAAGCGGTTGGCCGCGATTTTTTCGCCACCCTCCTCTTCTTCCTTCCAGAATTGCGCGCCGCCGCCACCGCAGCAGAAGGACTTCTCGCGGTTTCTCGGCATCTCCACGCAGTCGTCGCTGAGGACGCGCAGAAGATTGCGCGGCGCATCATAGACGCCGTTATGACGGCCAAGATAGCACGGGTCGTGAAATGCGATCGTAGCGTCCAGGCGCTGCGCCTGCAACCGCCCCGACGCAACCAGCGAATGAAGAAATTCGGTATGATGCAAGACTTTGAAGTTGCCACCCAGTTGTTTGTACTCGTGGCCGATGGTGTTCATGCAGTGGGGGCAGGTTGTGACCATCAATTTCGGTTGAACTGCATTCAGCGTGGCGATATTTTTCCTGGCCAGATCCTGAAAGAGAAATTCATTGCCCGCGCGCCGCGCGCTGTCTCCCGTACAGCTTTCCTTCTTTCCCAGAACAGCGAAATTCACCCCTGCGATTTGCATCAGGCGCGCAAAGGCCCGTGCTGTCTTTTGCGCCTGTGAGTCGTAGGCCGGAGAGCAACCGACCCAGTAAAGCACCTCCGGCCGCGGATTTTCCTCAATCGTAGGGATGTTGAGCCCTTCGGCCCATTCCATGCGCTTTTCGTGGTTGATTCCCCAGGGATTGCCCGTTCGTTCCATGCCGCGGAAGGCGGCCTGCAACTGCGCCGGGAACACGCCCGTCATCATGACCTGGTTGCGGCGCAACTCGATGAGGTCCATCATGGGCTCGTTCTGCACCGGGCAGGCTTCAAGGCAGGCGCCGCATGTGGTGCAGGCCCAGAGCGCCTCGGGCGTCAGGGCAAAGTCCAGCAGTGCTCGCGATCCGGCGTGGTCGGCGCCGGTCGAATTCAACTCCATTCTCTTGTTGACGACAAGCGCCGCCGGGCTCAGCGATTTGCCCGTTGCCGAGGCAGGACAGGCATCCTGGCAGCGATTGCACTGGATGCAGGCGTAAGCATCGAGAAGACGCGGCCAGGTCAGTTCTTGTAAAGTTCCGGCGCCCAGCGCGAGCGCTGTGTCTTCTCCGGCTGTCTCCATGTTCACGTCAAGATAAGGAAGTACGCCGGAGTTCGCCTGACGCGCAAAAAAATACTTCACAGGCGCGAAAAAAAGATGGATGTGCTTGCTGTACGGGAAGTACAGGAGGAAGGCCAGGATGCTGCCCAGCGCGGCCCAGTAGGCGAAGATGCTCCAGGCCATTGCATGATTCGGAGCGATCCAGCAAGACACAGCCGAAGCAATCGGCTGAAACGAGTCGTCTCCATGAAGCCGCAAGCTGGCGGCCGCACCCAGCAGACGGCTGCTGACGTGAAAGAAGATGAAGGCTGAGACGATCGCAGAATCCCGCTGAATGTACCAGCGTTTCACCAGGGGATGCAGCAGTGTCTTCTCGTTAAATCGGAAGTCCCGGCGAGCGGGAACAAGATAGCGGCGCACCACCAGAGCGACAACGCCGATCAAAACCAGTCCACTCAGCAGGTCGGCGAGCAGGTGATAAAGCGCGCCGGCCGGATGGGCGGAGGAGATGGAGAATCCGGTGTAGCCTTCCACCGCATCCACCAGATTGAGCAGCATGTAGTAGGTGAATCCGTAAAAGATGAAGGAATGCAGGATCGTAACTACAGGACGCCTGCGGAAGGCTCTGCTCTGCAGGATCGTCGTAACGAACGCATAGCGCAGCCTCTTCCATGGATGGTCCGCGCGGCGATCGGTGTCGGCGCGGCCCATGCGAATTCGCCGATAGACGCCGTGAAAGCCCGGCGCCGAAAGCCCGATCATGACGGCCGCAAAAATTGCAAATGCGATTCTGTGCTCGATCGGCAGCATGAAGAGCATCTCTCCGTTTTGTGAAGGCAAACCGCCGCGCAGCTTATGAGCCTGCGCGGCTAAGCCGTGCGGCGGCAATCTGTTCGATCATGGCCGGGACAACGCTCTCGACATTTCCCACAATTCCAAAATCGCAAACGCGAAAGATCGGCGCTTCCGAGTCTTTGTTGATGGCCACGATCAAGCGGCTTTTATTCATGCCGCTCAGGTGCTGAACCGCGCCGGAGATGCCGACCGCAATATAAACCTTTGGCTGCACGGTCTTCCCGGTCTGGCCAACCTGTTCAGAATAAGGTCTCCAACCCGCGTCGACGACCGCACGCGTCGCTCCGACAGCGGCGCCAAGCTGATCTGCGAGGCCCACAACCAGCCGCTCGAAGCCGGCCGCATCGCCGACGCCGCGGCCGCCCGAGACAACGACATCCGCATCCGCCAGCGCAATCCGGTCGGTCGCATAGCGAACCTTGCCTGTGACACGCACGCGCGCCGGAGGCACAGCAAGCTCCACATCGTACTGTTCGCCCGGCTCAGCTCCCGTTGGCTCCGCAGCGGCAAAGATGCCCGGCTTGACCGAAACCACCACAACCGGCGACAGCGCCTCAATCCGCTCTGTCACGCGCGCCAGGCAACTGTACCGCTCTGCCACAAGCGCGCCCTGCCGATCCACAACGCTCACCACGTCTTCGAGCAGTGCGGCATCGAGCTTTACAGCGACGCGGGCGCTCGACTCGCGTCCGCTGCGCGAGGCCGTCAGCAGAATCGTATCGGCTTCGCCTTCATGCGCGATCTGCGCTACGGCGGCGGCCCACACCTGCGGATCGTACTGCGCCAGTTCTTCGCGATCGGCCACAAGAACCTGATCCACATAGGGCGCGATCTCCGTCGCAACACCGGCCACGCCGCTGCCCAATACCAGGGCCGTCACCGGTCCGCTCCTTCCAATTTGCCTGGCTGCCGCGATCAGCCCAAAGGTGCTTCTGCCGACCCGCCCATCGGCGTGCGCCACGACCACTAAAATCATGCCATCACCCCGGCTTTCTCGCGCAGCATTGCGACGAGTTGCGACGCAGCCGCGGCTGCATCGCGGCCATCGATGACCTCGCGCAGGCGTTCCCGATTTTGCGCTTCCACTCCATGGCTGCGCACCTTCAAGGCAACCCCGAAGGATTCCAGCGTCTCGCGGCGAATCTCCTTCCTTTTCGCCTTCATGATATTGGGCAGCGTGGGATAGCGCGGCTCGTTCAGATCCTGTTGCGTGGTCACGACAGCAGGCAGATCCACTTCAAACGATTCCACGCCGTCCTCGGCATCGCGTTGCCCGGCAAGCGTTGTTCCCTTCAGTTCGAGCTTGCGTGTCCAGGTCAGGGCCGGCCAATCCAGATGCTCGGCAACCGCGGCGCCCAGTGCCTGACTGTCCCAGTCGGCCTGCTGCCCTCCGCAGAAGATCATCTGCGCCTCTTCCTTGCGGGCAATCGCAGCCACCACTCCACTGAGAGCGATCGGATCGACTTCCTGGTCGGTCTCCACGTGGATCGCGCGGTCGGCGCCCATCGAGAGCGCCGAGCGCAGCGCCTCCTCGAAGCGCGCCGGGCCGATCCCCACAACGACGATCTCGGCCTCCGCACCGCGCTCCCGAATGCGGAGCGCCTCTTCCACTCCGTATTCGTCCATGGTGTCCATCACGAGCTTGCGGCCCTTGAGATCGACGGTTCGGTTGTCGACGTAGACGCTCTCCTCGGCGTCCAGCACCTGGCGAATGATGGCAAGAATGCGCATTCCTGTCCTCCGCGGGCCGCTCCGCGCAGACGGCGCGGTCTGCCCTGCTTCCTGCGATTAACCGCGAACTTCCTCGACCGTGTAGCGGCCGGCCGCCACCATGGTTGCGGTGATTTCGCGGCCCAGTGCGACCGTATTGACCGGCTCGTGCTTGGCCAGCCTGCGCACAATCGCCATTTGCGTGCGTAGAGTGTCGCCTTCGGCAACAGCGGCGACCAGCTTCTCGGCGAGCATGACCATTCGCCGGAATGAGTTGGCGATGAAGTACTTCGCCAGACGCACGCCCATCGGCATTTGTTCGGCTGACTTCTCGGCGCGCAGCAAGGCGGACTCGGAGACCATGATCTCGGCCAGCATGTCGGCCAACATGCCGACGACCTCCTGCTGTTCGCTCAGTTCCGTGCCGAACCTCTGCGAGGCCGCGCCGGAGCAGAACAGACCCAGTTTCTTGGCGTTTCGCACCAGGCTTCTCTCCGCGCCGAGAGCTCCGCTGGGCGGCGCTTGCAGACTCGGCCCAGCCATGACCTCGTCCATCACCTTCTTGATTGCCGGCAGCAGCGCCAGACGGCCCTGCATGGCGCGCTTGACCATCCAGCCGGTGGTGATGAGGCGATTGATTTCGTTGGTGCCTTCGAAGATCTTGTTGATACGCGAATCCCGATAGGCACGCTCGACAGGAAACTCTTCCACAAAGCCGTAGCCGCCGAAGATCTGGAACATCTTGTCCACGGCGCGTTCGAGCATCTCCGATCCCCAGAACTTCAGGATCGAGCACTCGACGGCGAACTCCTCGATCGCCCTCTGGATCTGCTGGGGAGACTTTTCTCCCTCTGGCATGGCGGCGTCAATCGCGCCCACGGTGCGATAAACCGCGGCTTCGCCGGCATACACGTCCGCCGCCGTGTCCGCGATCTTTTCCTGGATCAGGCCAAACGAAGTCACGGGTTTGCCAAAGGCGATCCGATCTCTGCCGTAGCGGATTCCGTCGCGCAGCACAGTGCGCGCTCCGCCCACGGCCGAGGCGGCAAGTTTGTAACGGCCTACATCGAGCACATTGAAAGCGATGTGGTGACCCTTGCCGATCTCGCCCAGCACGTTCTCCACCGGCACGAGGCAATCGACCAGCGCCAGCGGGCAGGTGGAGGAACCGCGGATGCCGAGCTTATGCTCCTCGGGCCCCACCGTCAATCCCGGCGTTCCTGCTTCGACCAGGAAGGCAGTGAATTTTTCCCCGTCAACCTTGGCAAAAATTGTAAACAGGCCCGCCATGCCGGCATTCGAGATCCACATTTTCTCGCCGTTCAGCACATAGTGCTTTCCGTCGGGCGACAAGGCCGCGCGCGTGTGGATATTCATTGCATCCGACCCCGCCGAAGCCTCGGAGAGCGCGTAGGCGGCAATCCACTCCCCACTGGCCAGCTTGGGCAGGTACTTCTGTTTCTGTTCTGGAGATCCATACCAGATCAAGGGCAACATGCCAATGCCCACATGCGCGCTGAAGGTCACCGAAAAGCTTCCGGAGACAGCGATCTTATCGGTCAGCATGGCCGAGGTCACGTGGCCCAGCTCCATTCCACCGTAAGCCTCCGGCACATCCACGCTCAACAGGCCAAGCTCGCCCAGATCGCGCATCAACTTGCGCGACAGATCGAAGTTTTTGGCTTCGATCTCTTGAATGTTGCCCAGAACGTGCTTGTCGGCGAAGTCAGCGGTGATCTCCGCCATCTGTTTCTGCTCGTCGCTCAGATCCTCCGGCGTAAAGATCTCCCCGGGCAGCAGATCCTCGACCAGGAAAGCGCCGCCGCTCACCTTTCGGGAGGAATGCGAAACAGTTGCTGTGCTCATCGGTTCTCCTTTAGTCTTGCAGGTTTTCGAAGATGCCGGCCGCGCCCATGCCGCCGCCAACACACATGGTGACCATGCCGTAGCGGGCATGGCTTCGTTTCATTTCGTTCAGCAGAGTCGCCGTCAGCTTGGCGCCGGTGCATCCCAGCGGATGGCCGAGAGCGATTGCGCCGCCGCTGTTGTTGACCCGCGCCGGATCGATGCCCAGCGTGCGGATCACGGCCAGCGATTGCGTGGCGAAGGCCTCGTTCAGCTCGATGGCTTCAATCTGATCCAGCGTGAGCCCTGCCATCTTCAATGCCTTCGGAATGGCATAGATCGGGCCGGTGCCCATCAACTCCGGTTCGCAGCCCGCATAGGCATAGGCCAGCAGCCGCGCCAATGGCCGCGCGCCGATCGCTTGCGCTCGCTCTTGCGACATCACCACCGCAGCCGCCGCGCCATCCGACATTTGTGAACTGTTGCCCGCCGTCACCACGCCCTTGGCATGGAAGGCCGGCTTGAGCTTGGCCAGCGCATCCAGCGAGGTATCGGCGCGCGGACCTTCGTCGATGGCGAACTCAACTTCCGTCACCACCGGCTTGCCATTCCCCGGCGAGGCCACGCGGACCGGGAAAGGAACAATCTCGTCCTGAAAATGCCCCGCTGCCATCGCCTGCACAGCCTTGCGATGGCTGTCAAAGGCGAACTGGTCCGCGTCTTCGCGGCTCACGCCGTACTGCGCGGCCACGCGCTCCGCGGTCAGGCCCATGGTCAGATACGAGCCGGGAAAGTTTTCCGCCAGCCAGGGATTCATGGCGATCTTGTTGCCGCCCATTGGCACCTGTGACATCGACTCCGTGCCGCCTGCCACAATCACCTCGGCGCCGCCGCAACGGATTCGTTCCGAAGCCAGCGCGATCGACTGCAAACCCGACGCGCAGTAACGATTGATTGTCATGGCCGAAACCGTGATCGGCAGTCCCGCGCGCAGGGCAAGCGCGCGGGCGACGTTCATGCCCTGCTCCGCCTCCGGCATGGCGCAGCCCATAATCACATCGTCGATTTCCCTGGTATCGAGATTCGCGACCCGCTCGACGGCGGCGCGAACCGCTACTGCGCCCAGTTCGTCAGGGCGCGTATTCCTCAACATGCCTCGCGGAGCCTTGCCCACCGGCGTGCGTACCGCGCTCACTATCACTGCATCCCGCATTCTATCGCCTCCTTGCCTGCCTTCACCGATCGCTTTCTCCGTTCGTTTGTGGACTGCCCGGAGTCAGTTCCTCAGTGGTTTGCCGGTTTTGAGAGTGTGCGCAATTCTCTCGGCTGTCTTCGGTTCGCCGCATAGCGAAACAAAGGCTTCCCGTTCCAGATCTAGCAGGTACTCCTCGCTGATCGGAGTTCCCGCAGGCAGTTTTCCGCCGGCGAGAATATGCGCCACATGATTGGCGATCTTCACATCGTGATCGCTGATGTACTCGCCCTGGCGCAGGAAATAGGCGCCCATCTGGAGCGTGGCGCGCACATTCTCGCCGGGCGCGGGAATGGCCGTCCGCGGCAGCGGCGGACGGTAGCCCGCCCGCGCCAGACGCAAGGCCTGCGCCTTGGCATCGGCCACCAGCCGCTCGCGATTCATCGTCACCGTATCGCCTGCCTCCACAATTCGCATCGCCCGGGCCTCGAACGCCGACGTGGAGACCTTCGCCATGGCGATGGTCTCGAAGATGCTGCGGAAGACGTCGTAGATCTCGACCGATTCTCCACGGCTGTCGGCCTTCACCGCATTGGCGGCGGCAATGGCGCGCAGCGCCATCTCTTTGCAGCCGCCGCCGGCTGGAACCAGGCCCACGCCGGTTTCCACCAGCCCGGTGTACAACTCCAGGTGCGGTTGACGGAGCGCCGAATGCAGGCAGATCTCCGTTCCACCGCCCAGACAGAGCCCGAAGGGCGCCGCTACCACCGGCCGCGGACAGAACTTGATGGCCTGCGTCATGGCCTGGAAGGCGCGCGTGAAAAGGTCGATCTCATCCCACTCCTGATCCTGAATCGTCATCAACAGTTGCATCAGGTTGGCGCCCGCCGAAAAGTTGGCCGCATCGCTCGTTACGATGAAGCCCTCGAAGTTGCGCACGTGCTCGCTGGCGGGGTTGAGCGTCTGCTGGATGAACTGCACGATGTCCTGCCCGATGCTGTTCATCTTTGAGTGAAATTCGAAGCAGGCGATTCCGTCGCCCAGATCGACCAGCGAAACGCCAGGATTCCCGGCTACTTCGCCGCGGCTCTTCTTGTAGAAGCTCACCGGGGCCAGACCCGGATCCAGCACCCGTTTTTTGTAACCGCCGCTTGCGGGATCAAAGTACTCTTCTCCACCCTGGCGATACCACGCGCCGCCTGCGGCCAGCACTGCTTCCACCACCGGGGGAATCGGCATTTCCGCGGCCCGCATGAGAGCCGCAGCCTCAGCCACTCCGGCTGCATCCCACATCTCAAAGGGTCCAAGCTCCCAGTTGAAGCCGGTCTTCATCGCGCGGTCGATTTCGACGATCGATTCGGCCACCTCCCCGATGCGGTTGGCGGCATAGCTCCACAGCTCCGGTAGAGCCTGCCGATAAAAACGCGCCGCTTTGCCGCGCGGATCGCCGCCCAGCAGCGCGCGAATCCTCCCCGGCAGCGACTCGTTGGTCTTCGCCATCTCGACTTCCGGCAGAGAGGCGCGCACAGCAGGACGGTACTCGAAGCTCTCGAAGTCCAGCACTTCAAGCTGGTCGCGGCCCGCGCCGCGCTGCTTCTTGTAGAAGCCCTGGCCGGTCTTGTCGCCCAGCCAGTTGTGCCCCATCAGCTTCTCGATCACTGCGGGCAGCTTCACGTCCTGGCGCTCATCGCTGGCATTGGCGGCAAAGTTGCGCGCCACGTGCCCGAGCACATCGATGCCCACCATATCCGCAAGCCGAAAGGTCCCAGTCTTGGGCCAGCCGACGATCTGGCCGGTCAGCAGATCGACTTCTTCCACCGTCAGCCCCTGCTGCTGCATGATGCGGACGGTGTTGAGCATGGCGAAGGTGCCGATGCGGTTGGCAATGAAGTTGGGCGTGTCGTGCGCGGGAACCACCGCCTTGCCCAACTTGCGGTCCGAGAAATCGGCAATCGCCGCCAGCGCATCGCGGTCGCTCTCCGGAGTTGCGATCAGCTCCATGAGCCGCATGTAGCGGGGCGGATTGAAAAAGTGCGCGCCGAACCATCGCTGCCGCACGGCGGCCGGGAAATCGGCAGCGATCTTCGCCACCGGAAGTCCGCTTGTGTTGGTGGTCAGAATCGCCGAGGCGTGCAGGTGGGGGATCACGCGAGCCAGGAGGCTGCGCTTGATCTCCAGGTTCTCAGCCACCGCCTCGATAACCCAGTCGCAATCGCGCAGGCGCGGCAGATCGTCCTCAAAGTTGCCAATCGAAATCATGGCTGCCAGAGAAGGGAGGGCCAGGGCTGCGGGTTTGGAGTTCTTCAGAGCCTCCATGGCGCGCGCCACAACCGCATTGCGATCCTCCCCGGCGGCCACCACATCCAGCAGCAGCACCGGAACTCCGGAATGTACCACGTGCGCGGCAATGCGAGCGCCCATGGTTCCCGCTCCCAGCACGGCCACACGCCGGATGGGATACTTGCTCGCTCCCGACCCGGAAACGACGCCTGGACTGGACTGTAGGTCCATCGAGAGATCTCCTTTTCGAGCCAGGGAAAGACTGAGGCTCCTCTCATCTTTACCAAAATTTGAGTTCAAATATATTTGACCTATCGGTCAAATAAAGCCCTATCTACTCTGGCGAACGAATATTACTGAACACTAGGTAAAAAGTCAACAGGCAAGAGATTGACTCGGAGAATACTTATGCTAAGTTGCAGATAAAATGCGAGTTACCTTACAGAGATGCAGTGCGTCCGAACCCTGAATCAGGCCTTTTTCTCATTCCGGAGCTAGGACCTGGGAGCCAGTCCTGAGATCAGAAGGCGCGAAAACTCCGAGACAATCTCCTCTGCGCCCAACCCTCCGCCAGGCTGGTACCAGGTTCCGATCCAGTTGATGGCGCCAGCGATGGCGAATGCGGCCAGCTTGGCGTTGCAGGGAACGATGGATCCGTCCTGAATTCCCTGCTCGATATTGGCCCGAATGGCCGCGTCGATGCGGCGTTTCAGGTCGCGCACCTGACGGCGCGCAGGGCTGGAAAGTTCGGCGTCGTCCAGCATGGGCACGCAACGGCCAAAGTCGGTGGTCGCGATCGCAGTGGCATAAGATTCGACGTAGGCGCGCAGCCTTTCGAGGCCCGTCCCCTGACAATCCCCGGCTTCGCGCAGAGAGGCTTCAATCGAATCGATCCCCGCCCGATAGCACTCCACCAGCAGCTCTTCCTTATTGCGGAAATAGTAATAGAGCGCCGGTTTGGTGATGTTCAGCCGCGAGGCGAGCTCGCTCATCGAGGTTTTGTGGTAGCCCTTCTCCAGATACAACTTCGCCGCGGTCTGCAGGACCGCATCCCGCTTGGTGTCCATGCGGTGCTGCGAGCGCACATTAAAGGCCTTCCAGGGCTCGTGCGCCGGTACGACCGATTCGGAATCCTTACTTTCAGTGGGCAATCCGTATCTCCTTCCAAGCCGATCGGCGCGGGTGCGCCTGGAACTCAGGTACCCTCAAGACCCTGTTGCCTCATCACCGCGTGCCTTTTCCTGATTGCCTGTCCCCGGGTTGACCCAGGAACATGGCTGGCGCGGGAACCGGCAGGGCACCGCTGTGCTCAATCCAGAAACAGGTCGGTCCGCATGGGCCGCCCTGGCTGGGTCTCATAAATGCTGAAGTTGGTAACCCCCGCGGCGCGCAGCACATCCTCATCGATGAAGAAATTGCCGGTGGCCGAACGCGCCCCCTGCTTCAGGATAACCGCAGCCGCGTCGGCCACAATCTCCGGTTTTCTTGCCGGCGCGCCGTCCATTCCGGGAATCGCCTGCAGCGCCGCAGTAGCGATGACTGTCCGTGGCCATAGTGCGTTGACCGCAATCCCCAGTGGGCGAAACTCCTCCGCCATGCCAAGCACACACATGCTCATCCCGTACTTGGAGATCGTGTAAGCCGGATGCGGGGCAAACCACTTCGGGCGCAGATCAATCGGCGGCGACAGCATGAGGATGTGCGGGTTTTCCGCGTTCTTCAGGAACGGAAGGCAAGCCTGAGCGCAGGCGAAGGTTCCGCGCACATTCACGCCCATCATCAGGTCGAAGCGTTTCATGCTGGTCTCAGCAGTGCCGGTCAGGCTGATGGCGCTGGCGTTGTTCACCAGGATGTCGATACCGCCGAAGTGCTCAGCTCCACGCTGGACCGCCTGCTGAATCTGATCTTCGAAACGTATGTCCACGGCCAGCGGAAGCGCCTTGCCGCCGGCCTTTTCGATCTCCGCGGCAGCCGTAAAAATGGTGCCGGGCAGGCGGGGATGAGGCTCGGTGGTCTTGGCCAGCAGGATGATGCCGGCTCCTTCCCGAGCTGCGCGCAGAGCGATGGCCAACCCGATCCCTCGACTGGCCCCGGTAATCAGCAATGTCTTTCCATGCAGGTTCGACACAGTGCCATCTCCTTTATTTTCTGCCAAATGCCATCAATCATCCGACATGTCCGGCAGCCTGTTCCGCCCCGGCAACCGAAAGCTGAAGAACTTTTTCTGTCCCGATGGTAAAAAACTTCGTGACAAACGTCCAGTAAAATGGTTATTTTACCCAACGGTTAGATTTTCACCTCTGAGGCGCTCTTCTATGGAACTCATCGTTGGGGATAGTTTCTGCTCCAACCCTGCCGCCACTTCTGTGCTCAGCCCGCGAGAACTTCCCCTCCAGAGGCTCTACGCATTTGAGCGGGAGCGCGCCTCGATGCGCTTTCTGGTCCAGCCAATCCACGGCATGGTGCAAGAGTGGACCTGGGGCGAGACGATGCTGGAAGTTCGGCGGATGGCTGCATGGCTGAAGGCCCAGAACTGGCCTCCCGGCTCGCGCATCATGATTCTGGGCAAGAACAGCGCCTGGTGGCTGATGGCCGATTTTGCCATCTGGATGGCTGGATACGTGAGCGTTCCGCTCTTTCCTGCCGCCAGCTCGCAGACAATGGCGGCCCTCTGCGACCACTGCGAGCCGGTCGCATGCTTCCTGGGGCGCTTTGACAATCCCATTCCAGCCGCGCGCAAAGCCACGGATTCATTTGTTTCGATCGCCTGTCCCGATGCCGATCCCGCATCCATTCCGGCTCACAGTCTGCACTGGAACGACCTGCTGGCAACCCAGCCGCCCATGGAAGAGAGCCCTTTGCGCGCCGGGATGGAGGTAGCCACCATCATTTACACATCCGGCAGTACCGGCCAGCCCAAAGGCGCGATCCATTCCTTCCAGGGGCTGAGCATGATGGGGCTGTCGATGAAGCCGCAATTTCCGGAGGGCCTGCCGGAAACCGATCGCGTGCTCTCCTACCTTCCCCTGGCCCATATCGCCGAGCGCGCTCTGATCGAGATGAATGCGCTGTTTTCGCCGCTTGAAATCTACTTTGTCGAGAACCTGGAAAAATTCCCGGCGGATCTTGCCCGCGCCCAGTCCACCATCTTTTTTTCAGTGCCTCGTCTTTATGCGCGTTTTCAGCAGAAGGTCTTCGAGCGCGTTCCGGAGAAACGGCTCCGGCTGCTTCTGGCGCTGCCTCTGGTGGGCGCTCTGACGCGCAGGAAGATTCGGCGCGCCCTGAGTCTCGATCGCACCCGCATCGTAGCCGGCGGCGGCGCTGCCACGCCGGTGGAGCTGATCCGCTGGTACCGCGGCCTGGGATTGAACTTCATCGAAGGCTACGGAATGACGGAAACCGGCATTACACACGTTCCCCTGCCGGGCACGGAACGCGTGGGCTTTGTCGGCCAGGCCAGCCCGTATGCCGAAACGCGAATCTCTCCCGAAGGAGAAATACAGATTCGCGGCGCCATGAACATGATGGGGTACTTCCGCAACCCGGAAAAGAGCCACACCGCTTTTACCCCGGATGGATTCCTGTGTACGGGCGACCGCGGCGAGATCGATGCCGAAGGCCGCCTGCGCCTGATCGGCAGGCTCAAAGAAGAGTTCAAGACCTCCAAGGGAAAGTATGTCTATCCGGCTCGCATCGAAGAACAAATGACCGTGACCGGCATGTTTGAGGGCGTGGCTGTTTTTGGCGAGGGCTTCAATCAGCCGTTTGCCCTCGCCGTTCTCTCGCCGGAACGGCGCGACGCCTGTTTGAACGCGAACGGCCGCGCCGAGGTCGAAGCCGAGCTCGAAGCCTGCCTGGAGCGCATCAACGCGAATCTGGAACTGGCTGAGCGCCTCAGCTTCATCGCCGTTTCGCAGGAGCCGTGGACGATAGAGAACGGCTACCTGACGCCGACCTTGAAGGTACGCCGATTCGCGCTGGAGCAACGCTACTCCTCTCAGTTCCAGCAATGGGAGCTTGCGGGCAGAAGAATTCTCTGGCTGGAGGCGCAATGACGGCATCCGCGTTGTCCTCGCCAGGATTTCAGTTGATCTTCGGAAAGCAGGTCGAGGTGGCCTATCATGCCGCACCAGCAAGCCGCGGTGCCATCCTCCTGCTGCACGAAGCTCTGGGTTCGGTGAGCTATTGGAAAGATTTTCCCGAGCAGCTATGCCGTGCGACGGGTTACCATGTCCTCAGCTACTCACGACCTGGACATGGCAACTCCGAGGGACCCCTCGAAGAGCGCGCTCCCGCGCATTACACACGCCAGGTGGAAGAGGTGATTCCAGCGATGCTCGCAATCTACGGAATTTCCGACCCGGTCCTGTATGGCCACAGCGAAGGCGCAGCCATCGCCATGCTGTATGCCGCATCTGGCCGTCCCACCCGCGCTCTGATTCTCGAAAGCCCGCACCTCAATCCGGATAAAGAGGTGCATAAATATGTCCAGCATCTGGTGAAGAGCTACCCCGGCAGCAGACTGCAATCGGGTTTAGCCAAGTATCATCGCGACGCCGACGGAGTCTTCAGCCATTGGGCGAAGTGGGTTCTCCAGATGAGGCTGGAAGATTATTTTCCCCGCGAGTTGCTGAGTCAGATCCAATGTCCCGTCCAGGTCTTGCAAGGCGCCCGCGACGAGTTTGGAACCGGCTCACACCTCGATGTACTCCGGCAGTATCTGCCGGATCTCGAATCGCACGTCTTTGCCGAGGCGGGCCATCTTCCGCACCGTGAGCAGACCGACGCGCTCATCGCGCGGGTGGCTCAGTTCCTCTCTGCAAGGAACTTCTGCACTCGGCCATCTCAACCCATCAAATCATACGAACGAAGCAAGGAGATACCATGACGCGGAACAATCGCTTTCGAGCAATGGGAAAGTTCATGCTACTGGCAGGCCTGGCTTTGATGGCCGGACAAGGCGTCCGGGCACAGCAGGCGACAAAGAAGAGCGCTTATGTAGGCCGTTTTGACGCCTATGTCGGATTCTCAGGTATTCACGCTCCGTTTGTGAATGACTTGAACCAGCAGGGAGTCGGCGCGCAGTTTGGTATCAACAACACCCGCTGGCTGGCAACGGGCTTCGATTACAGCGCTCAGACGGGCACCACGCAACTGACGCCGTCTCTGCTGCCCACGAGCCTGCAGATGGCGCTGGGAGCATTGCTGCCGCCTGGATACAAGCTGAGCGTTCCGACCGACGTGAACATTCAGACCTTCAGCGCCGGTCCACAACTTGTCTACCGGCATTACTCCCAGGCGTCGTTCTTTGTGCATCCGGTGCTGAGCGCCTTCCGCGTCAAGGCAACGCCGCATCCCAACGACGCCGTTTCCACGGTAGTGCTTGGCGCGCTCGAGCAGCAAGGCCTGGTACCGGCTTCTGGAATCAAGCTGGACTGGACCGGCGGCTACGGAATTGGCGGCGGAACGGATGTCAATTTCAGCAGGCATTTCAGCGCCCGCTTTATCATCGATATCGCGCATACTCACCCCATGAACGATCTGCTGGCCAACGGAGGCTGGGTCTATCGCTTCTCGATCGGGCCAGCCATTCACTTTGGGCACAACGTTCACTGAGCAAAGAAGCAAGTTGATTGGAAGGCGGAGGCCGTCGCTTCCGCCTTGCCAAACAGCGAGGCCGCATGGTGCAGAAAGCATTCTTCGCCCTCCTTGCCGCCACCGCTTTCGTGCTGATGCCCTCGCGGGCCGCGGCGCAGAGCGCGACCTGTGCATTGACCATCCACGTTGATGGCTTCCGCAATCTGAAGGGGGATCTCGGCATCACGTTATTCACCTCTCCAGATGGCTGGCCGGAGAACAATAGCAAAGCCTACTTCCATCACGGCTATCCGATCACCGGGACGGCGACAAGCGTTACGCTGCAGGTTCCGGCCGGCCGTTACTCCATCGCCGTTCTGCACGACGAGAACCAGAACAAGAAGCTCGATCGCAATTTTCTGGGCATTCCCAGGGAAGGTTTCGGCTTCGCCAATAATCCCCGGGTTTTTCTCAGCCCGCCGCGTTTCAATATTGCAGCCGTGCAGGTGGCCTGCCCATCGACCGAGACTACGATCCATCTGATTTACAAATGAGCGCGCTGGAATCCGAGAGACCGATCCAGAGGCCGCGGCGCCGACACCAGCGCAGGGATGGCACGCGATGGACTTCGATTACGACTACCTGATCGTCGGTTCCGGCTTTGGTGGCAGTGTGGCCGCCTTGCGCCTGGCGGAAAAAGGCTATCGCGTCGCAGTGATGGAAGAAGGCCGCCGCTGGCGCGCCTCGGATTTTCCCCGCACCAACTGGCAACTCCATCGCTGGTTCTGGCTGCCGGCCCTCCGTCTGCGCGGCTTTTTTACCATGCGCTTTTTCCGCCACATGGTTGTGCTGCGAGGCAAGGCTGTCGGGGGCGGATCGATCACCTACGCCAACACGCTCCTCGAGCCACTCGCGTCCGTCTGGTCCCAGGGAACATGGGCCGGATTGGAGCAGTGGTCCGAAGCCCTGCGGCCGCACTACGCGACAGCGCGGAGAATGCTCGGCGTGGTCACCAATCCACTGCTGGCAGCAGCCGATCTTCGCCTTCAGCAAATGGCCATTCGCGCCGGTGTTGGCGATTCGTTCTACCCCACCCAGGTCGGAGTTTACTTTGGCACGGGACAGCCGGACGAAACGCAGCCCTCGGATCCATTCTTTGGCGGAAAAGGCCCGGACCGCTCGCCCTGCACGGGCTGCGGCGGCTGCATGGTCGGCTGCCGGCATGGGGCAAAGAACACGCTCGACCAGAACTATCTCTGGTTTGCGGAAGAGCTCGGTGCAAAGGTCTTTGCCGAGACGCGCGTCGAAGATGTGCGCCCACTGGATGGGAAGGCCGATGGCGCGGCAGGCTTTCTGGTGACAGCCCGCTCGCTGGCGCCTGGCTCGGGCGGAGCGATAAAACAACTGCGATCCCGCGCAGTCGTCTTTGCCGCTTCCTCGCTGGGGACGCAGGATCTTCTCTTCCGTCTGCGCGCCAACGGATCGCTGCCGCGGATCTCCGCGGCGCTGGGAAAGGGCGTACGCACCAATGCCGAATCTCTAATCGGCATCCGTTTCCCCGGCTCGAAAGAGGACCTCTCACGCGGTATTGCCATCGGATCGGGAATCTATCTTGACTCCTGCACCAACGTCGAAGCGACCCGCTATCCGGCAGGCTCCGATGCGATGGCCCTGCTCACGGCGCTGCTGGCGCGCAGTGGCTCGGGATGGCGCCGCTGGCTTCTCTGCCTTTCCGCGCTGCTCCGCCTGCTCGTCACTCGTCCCTGGACCGCGCTACGCATCCTTTCGCCCTTTGGTTTTGCACGCCAAACCATGATTCTGCTCTGCATGCAGACCCTGGAGGGTCAGCTCACGATGCGCTACAGGCGACGCCCCTGGTGGCCATTCTCGCGCGGCCTCTCCACACACGGAGAGAAGATCCCCACCTACATTCCTTTGGCGAACCGCTTTGCCGAACAGGCCGCCCGGGAGTTTGGCGGCGTGGCCATGACCTCACTGCCGGAGATTCTCTTCGATGTGCCCATGACGGCGCATTGCATCGGCGGCGCCGTCATGGGCGCTACGCCCGGCGAGGGTGTGTGCGATCATCAGGGACGTGTCTTTCATTACCGCAACCTGCTGATCTGCGACGGCTCGATCCTTGCGGCCAACCTGGGCGTGAATCCGGCGCTTACCATTACGGCATTGGCCGAGTACATCATGCGCCACATTCCCGACGCGGCCTGGCAGTCTGAAGAGGGCAGGGAAGAGGTGCAACCCGCATGACAAGCCAGTCCCACACCACCGAGGTTGCGGAACTCAACCGGATCTTTCAGGCTCAGCGGGCGGCCTTTGAGCAACACGCGCCGCTTTCCTGCGCCCGGCGGCTGGAGGCTCTCGACGCTCTGCTGCAACTGGTTCTCTCCAGCCAGGATGCGATTACAGACGCCATCAATGCCGACTTTGGCCAGCGCGCCGCTATCGAGACGCGGCTGCTGGAGATGTTTCCGCTGATTAATGAGATACGCCATATCAAACGCCATCTGGCCCGATGGATACGGCCGCGATCGGTCCCTGTGAACTGGCAGTTCCTGCCCAGCCGCGCCTACGTTCTTTATCAGCCGCTGGGCGTTGTGGGCATCGTGGGAGCGTGGAATTATCCGCTCCTGCTCGCACTCTCTCCGCTGGCGGAAGCTCTGGCCGCCGGGAATCATGTGCTGCTGAAACCCTCGGAGAACGCCCCTCGATGCGCTGCGTGGTTGCAGCAGGCGCTGGCGTCAATCTTCCCTCCGGAGTACGTGGCCGTCGTCGAGGGAGACCGCGATCT
>JAJYFA010000226.1 GCA_021790995.1 Acidobacteriota bacterium | reverse complement strand
TGCTGGCAATGATGGCGCAGGCGGGGATTCCGGTGCCGGCCGCGGCGGCGAGCTTTCCTGTGTTTACGGCGTTCCTGGCCGATATTGGCGATGCGCAGTCGATCGAGGCCGCACTCTCGACATTCTCCGCGCACATTACGAATCTCGACCGGCTGTCGCGGTTGGCAGGCGAGCGCTCACTCGTGCTGCTCGACGAATTGGGATCGGCCACCGATCCCGAGGAGGGGGCGGCGCTCGCCGTGGCCGTGGCAGCGCATTTTCTCGCGGCCGGCGCGTGGACGCTGATCTCGACGCACCATGCCTCGCTCAAGGTCTACGCAACGAACACTCCGGGTGTGCGCAACGCTGCCGCCGGGGTCGACGAAAAGACGCTGGCGCCGAACTACCAGTTCCATCTCGGCGTGCCGGGCGCGTCGGCAGGAATCCAGACGGCTGAGCGGCTTGGCTTGAACGCCGCAATTATCACGGCGGCCCGCGAGCGGCTGGGTTCGCAACAGGCAGACATCGCGCGCTTTCTCGACAAACTGCACAGCGAACTCGCGCAGCTGGAAGTCGAGCGCAAGGCCGCTCGCGAGCAGCAGTACGCGCTCAACCAGGAGCGGAAGAAGCTGGAGCGCGAGGGCGACGTCGAGATGCGCAATCGCGTGCGCGATCTCGAAGCCAAGCTGGCTTCGCTCATGAAGGACTTTGAGTTTCAGATGCGCGAAAACGTGCGTGCCATTGAGGATCGCGCGGCGCAACAGAAGCTTTCGAAAGAAGCCGAGCGGCGCATCCAGCGGTTGCGGCGCGAGTTCCAGGAGAGCTTCAATCAGACCGTCGTTGCGCATCGCACCGGCGCCGACCAGGGCGACGCCAACGCCCAGCCGCATCTGCTGCGGCACATCGCCTTGGGCGATCGCGTGCTGATCAAGTCGATGGGCAAGGTCGGCGTGGTGCAGCGCGAGGTCGAGAAGGATCTCTTCGAGGTGGCTCTCGGACCGATTAAGATGCGCGCCAGGAGAGATGACCTCACCGAAGCCTCGGGTGCCGCCGCGGTGAAGATCGATCCTCTCAGCGCGGCGCGGCAACAGAAGGGCGTGCACGTCTCGGTGACGAGCGCCAACACTGACGATCTGCGCGCGGAGATCAATTTGATCGGCCGCACCGTGGATGAGGCGACCGACGAGCTGGAAAAGTATCTCGACCGCGCCTTCCTTGCAGGGCTGCCGCGCGTGCGTGTGATCCACGGCCACGGCGCCGGCATCCTGCGCCGCGGTGTGCGCGCGTACCTCAAGAACCATCCGCACGTGGCTGGAATCGAAGAGGCCCCGCAGAATGAAGGCGGGCAGGGCGCGACGCTGGTGGAGCTGCGGCAGTAGAAGAGAGTGAGAGTTGACAAATAGCTACGATGTAGCTACGATGATGCGTGATAGCGAACTTCGGACTTTCGTATTCCACATGCCTCGGAAACTGCGAGATTCAGTCGGATCGAAAGCTACCGGAAACCTGGATCGCAGAGATTCCTGACCTCTCCTCCTTGAGGAGAATCATCAAGGCCTCGACAACAAGATAGTGGTTAGCAAAAACGCTGACTTGTCAATAACTGTTGGAGAGACCATGGACAATCGGAATTTCGACTGGGACGATGCAAACATTCTCCATTTGTCTGAGCACGGCGTAACCCCGGAAGAGGCTGAAGAGATCCTGCTCGACGACCCGAGCGATCTCGGGTTTGAGGTTGTCGACGGCGAGGATCGCTGGAGCTATGTTGGTGAAACAAGCGAGGGGCGAATTCTTCGTGTGGTGATAGCCCTTCGCGGCGAGCGCATGAGAGCTGTCACAGCGTTTGAGCCGGAAAGGCATTGGAAGGTGTTTTACATCGAGCAGAAGGCGGGGCTGGCATGACAGAGGCGAGCATCTACAAGAGCGACCTGAAGATTCCGAAGTTCGCCACAGAAGCGGAAGAAGCAAAATGGTGGTTTGAGAACGACGGCAAGGTCTTCGAGGAATTCAAGAAAGCTGCGATGGAGGGCCGCTTGGGCCGTGGCGGCGTCAGGCGTCTGTTTGCCGAGAAGGGCATCCCTTTCAAGGAGCCGACACCTACGCCAACGACTACGATTCGCCTCGATCCAGACGACATTGCGGAGGCGCGTGTACAAGCCGCGAAGCGCGGACTGCGCTACCAGACCTATCTCAAGATGATTATCCACGAAGCTCTCGATACAGCGAAGGCGGCGCGCAAGAAAGCGGCTCTGTAAATCAGCACCCCGGTGTACGAGACCAGGCCGCATGATCGAAACCTGCCTCGGAGACTGTCTCGATCCGCGACGGCAATTCGCACTCTCTATCTCGCCATCCTGCGCAGTGCACCATGTGCTGCTCAGTATGGCGAGCTGAACCGTGCAGGCGTTGAAGATCTAAAACTGGTTGGCCAGTACGGCGCGGTAGCGGACTTTGCCCTTCTTGACCTTTTCGATAGCCTCGTTGGCCTTGGCCATGAGGAAGGTCTCGGTCGTGGCTTTGACGCCATGACGGGCGGCAACGTCGAGCATTTCGCGGATGCGAGAGGGACTGCCGACAGGGCTGCCGCCGATGGTGCGCAGCCCGGAGACGAGCGGGAAGCCTTGCACTGAGACTGGCGAGGGCGGTACGCCGACAAACCAGAGAGTCCCGGTTGGCCGCAGGCATTGCAGGTAAGCGCCCCAGTCCTGATCGGCGTTGACAGTGGTGAGGATGAAGTCCAGGGCGCCAGCCATCTCCTTGACGGCCTTGGATTCGAGACTGTTTACGAAGTGCTGAGCGCCGAGCGAGCGCGCCTCCTTTTCCTTGGCCGGGGAAGTGGAGAACGCCGTGACTTCAGCGCCGAAGACACGGGCAAACTGGATGGCGAGGTGGCCGAGGCCACCGATGCCAACGACACCGACGCGGGACGACGGATTGATGCCATTGATGCGCAGTGGATTGTAGACCGTAATTCCGGCGCAGAGCAGCGGCGCAGTCTGCTCACTGGGCAGCGGGTCAGGAATGGGAATCACGAAACGGGAGTTGGCCCGGACCCTGTCTGCAAAACCGCCATGGCGGTGCACACAGGTGGCCTCCGACGAGAGGCATAGGTTTTCCTGGCCCTTCACACACCATTCGCAGTGGCCACAGGAGTTGGACTGCCAGCCTAGTCCGACGCGCTGGCCGATCGCGAGGGATCTGACCGCAGAGCCGACGGCCTGGACCGTTCCAATGATTTCGTGGCCAGGGATAAAAGGGTACTGGCTGATCCCCCAGTCGTTGGAGATCAGATGAAGATCGCTGTGGCAGATGCCGCAGTGTGTGATGGCGATCTCCACCTCATACGCTCCAAGGTTGCCGGGATCGTAATGAAAGGGTAGGAGTTCGGCTCCCGCTGCGTGAACCGCGAGTCCTTTAATTGGAGACATTTTTTACCCCGAAACACTCGCTCCATCGTGATCGGACAGGCAGTAACCCCAGAGAGCCCGCCCGAACTGGTGGGGATTGAAGTTCGATGTATCTAGTTTAAACCGCCGCCCGGTTCGATGTAGAGATTTAGAACTTGAAAGCCGGAGAGAACACCGCCGGCAGGGGCCTCGGCGGCAAGTTCAGCCGATTCGCCGTTCAGGCTGGCATCCTGCGCGTCGTGCAGGGGCTCAAGGGCATTTGCCATCGAAAGCGGGAGACTGGTGAGGGTTTGGCCTTCGATCTCGCCCTGGGCTTCAGGTGCGAGAAGGCTGACATAGATGCGGTCGGCTGGGTGTTGATTGCGCGCTTCGGCCAGGACCGTGGCGAGATCGGGTGCGGGAGCATTGATCCGAGGCTGCACGAGGGTGCGGTCGAGCGTGGCGCCGTCGGAGACGAGCAGGCGCAGATTGCCGGCGGCGAGCCGCGCGGGCAGTTTGAAGGCGACGCGAACATTTCGCGCTGGCTGTTGCCAGGGTTGGAGCGTGGCCTCGATTTCTACAGTGTCGCCGGCGTGGATGATGTCGCTTGAGACGATGTGCGCCTGCTCGAGCGTGACCAGAACGCGGTGGGGAACGGCCTGAATGTGAAGGTCGATTCCGCGCACCACACCTTGGCGGGCGCCATTTGCGTAAAGTTGCGTGAACTCCTGTCCGGCAAAGAAAACTGCCTGCATCGAAGCAGGCATGCCGGAGGAGGCCGGTGCCCAGAGGTTCAGCGGCAAGGCCGGATAGCCGGCAAGATCGATGTTGCCGGTAATGTGGTAGCTCAGAGCCTCGCTGCTTGCGTTCGATTCGGTGAGGGAATCCAGCAAAACAACCTGCATGGCGAGCGGGGTAAGTGAAGGCTGGTCGAGAATCTCAACGTTGACGGCGCGACTGCCGGTCGGAGCGTCGACGGAGATGTGCATGGGAATCATGCGCGCCCGGACGCCGAAGACGCCATGAATCGCCGATTCGCGGTCCTCGGTGAAAGCGCCGATGGGCGCGCCTGTGTTGACGATCTTGAAGGCGTCGAGCGGTGACGCCACGGTGGCAATAACATCGGTCGTGGTCATGGGCAAAGAGACAGGACCGACGCCGAGAACGGGATGGCCGCAGGCCAGAAGCTGCGTGGGATCGATCCAGGTGACGGTACATGTGGCGGCCACGTCCAGATCGCCGCGAACAAGCTGCATGCTTACCGAGGAACCGGGTTCAAGCGTAGCAGGCCGAGAGAGCATGGCAGGCGAGGAAGAACTGCCCAAACCGGGAGACGCGCCACCGGCTGCGATGGATTGAAGCGGGGTTCCTTTGGTTT
>JAJYFA010000055.1 GCA_021790995.1 Acidobacteriota bacterium | reverse complement strand
GCCAAAGACGGCAGCAACGCTAATCTCTTACTTGCGGATGCTTCTGCAAACTGGCTCTGTAGACACTTGAAAAGGCCAGCAAAGCCAAAGATTTTGCTTTGGATTGATGTCGCGATTATCCCTTGTGGAGCTTAAACCTCACAAACCCTGCGAGGCCAACCAGCCCGGTTCCCAGCAAGAGAAGCGACGCTGGCTCCGGCGTCGTGGGAACGCCCTCTATGCTCATGCCGTAAAAGGCTGGGGTTTGAGAGTAACTGGTGCCAGTAAATTCCATGGCAAAGCCGACAGGCGGAGTAGCCGTGTGGGAATAAGACGCTGATGCGTTGGTGCCAAGGATAGTGGCCCATCCCGCTGTGGCAGCAATATTGCTGTAAGAGTATCCTGGTGTTA
This sequence comes from Acidobacteriota bacterium, assembly GCA_021790995.1. Lineage (GTDB taxonomy): Bacteria > Acidobacteriota > Terriglobia > Terriglobales > Acidobacteriaceae > Telmatobacter. The sequence continues at coordinate 22,773 of JAJYFA010000055.1, read as the reverse complement.
CTCCATTGGTATAGAGATCGAGGACGTACGTTTGTCCCGCCTGGAGCTGGGATACATAAACACCCTGCCCGGTGATCTGGGTGATTGGAATGTAGCAGTAGGTGTCCGCCAAGCAGCCGAGGGTCCCAGGATTGACCGAGCCTTGGGAGAGAAGGTTGCCTTGCGAATCGTAGAGTGTCAGATCGATATAGCTGCCAAACCCGTTGTAGTAGTAACCATATTGCGTCGCAGTTTCATTCACGTTGGGTGTGAACACAATGCCAACATTAATTAGGTTTCCCGTTGTGTCGGGATTGGGCAGCATTGAATCTGGAGATGGGGGCGTCCAGGCGAGGGTGTCCGCCGAGGCCGGGATTGCCGTAACAGAAGCGAGGATTGCCAAAGCCAGCACAGAAGAGAATGTTGCGAGAGCCTGATGGCATTTTCGGGGAGTCATAATTAGAAAGCCTCGTTTCTTATGTTGCTCATGTGTTTCCAGCCGACCTCTCAGAAATCCAGAGCCTACGTCTCGGCCCACACGTAGAGCATGTGCATAACTAGTTGCAACTAGTGGGCCAATTTTCGCATGTTTATTTTCAATAGCTTACGGATTATTCATCGGGCAATTCGGCAATGATTTGCATAGGAAAAGGCAATTACTTTCCCATCAAGCTGGGGAACTACGCTCATGCAGGTCACCTTTGAGCGGACTGCCGCAGTGCTGCCAGAACCAGCTCCCGGATGATTCGGCGAGGCTGACTCGGCTCGAATCATCCCGTCTTCGGCCATACGGGTTGGTGAATAGACCCCTAAAAGAGAGACGATCTCCAGCTCTCCAGTGCAAAGGGCGGCGGAGCGCATCTGGCGGCAAGAGATCCAGCCCCGAATCGCTAGTTATTGTCGGGGCGCTTGTAGGGCTTTTGCAGGTACTCGCGCGCCTCATTGACGGCGCCCGCGGTGTTATCGCCGGTCTGGATGGCAAGCCTGTACTCATTGACGGCGCGGTCGCGCTGGCCGGTGATGTCGAAGATCTTGCCTATGGCGATATGGCTCCAGACCTCGGTCCATGGCGGCTCGTCGTCGCCGCGAAGCGCGTCACGGAAGGAATTGACTGAGGCCTGGTAGTTGCGCTGGGTGAAGAGAACCTCGCCGATGCGATAGCTGGCGAGGGAGCTCAAAGGGTTGGCGTCGAGGGCCTTCCTGTACTCCGCCAGGGCGCCAATCAGATCGCCCTGCGCCACAAGCTGCTGCCCCTTGAGGATGTGGACGCGCACCTCGAGGTCAGGAGTGGATTTGAGCACCCAGTCATCCGGATCGATGCTGATGCGGCGGGGACGGCCAAAGGTGTCCACCACATACTGCGTGCTGGTGCCGACCACGTCGATCTTCCTGTCCTCGGTCTTGCCCTCGGTTTCAATGCGCAGTTCGACGGGCATGCGGAAGAGATCGAGATCCTGATCGATCTCGCCAATGGTGCGAAAGCCCTTGTTGTTGCCCAGTCGATATACGGAGTACTTGTCGGTAAAAGTGGGAGCGCCCGTACCGTCGACCCACTGAGAGAAGAAGGGAAGCAGTTGCCTCTGGCTCTGCTCTTCGGCAATCTTCTCAAGGTCTTCGGTACGGATGGACTTGTCGGTGAATTGGCTCAGAGTGCCTTTAAGGATGTTGAGGAAGACCTTGTCGCCCACCTCGCCGCGCAGCATGTGGAAGATCATGGCGCCCTTTTCAAGGGTCATCGACTGGAACTGGGGTGAAAAGGGATCGAGGCGGCCGGCACTGGAAAGAGGAATGGTGTCGTAGGCAAGAGCGCCGGCCGAAACATCGTCGAGAGCGGCGCGCAGGGCGCTTTTGCCGCTCTGGTCTTCAACGTACATCAGTTCGCCATAGCGCGACATGCCGTTGGTGATCCAGGCATCGTTGAGTGTGCTGGGACTCGTCAGCGATCCCCACCACTGATGGGCAACGGTATTGGCCAGCAGGCGGATTCCGGATTTGTCGCCTACGTGCGCGCCTTGAATGGCGGCCAGCCCAGGCGCCCAGGCGGCAGGAAGGGTGTCATCCGGCAGTTCCACAACGTTGAGGTAAGTGGTTTCAGGCAGGCCGAATGTGTCGGTAAAGAAGTCGAATTCGTGCGTGGCAGTTTGGGCAAACTGGTTGCCGGAGGCCTGGTGCGAGATCGTCAGGTAAACCTTGACGTTGCCCGCGCCGGCGGAAAAGGGATCGACGAAGCGGCCGGCGATGACGGTGCCGGGAAACCCCGGCTTGGTCCAGTTGAAGTCGTACTCCGTGCCGGGCTTGCCGTTCGACAGGTTGACGGGTTTGGGCTCTCCCGAAGGGCCGCTCGCCAAAACCCTCATGCCCTGGGGTACGCGAATGTGCATCTCGGCAGTGAAGCGATCCGTCATAAAGCCGGACATGGGAAACCATCGGGCTGGATAGAGCAGGTAGGTAATGGGATCCTGGACCGCCGCGAGTTTAAGCCCCTGGACCGGGCCGTCTTCATTGCCGGTGATCGTGCCCTCGTAGGCAAAGGTCCAGCGATAGGTCTGCCCGGCGACGAAGGGCGCGGACGGGGTGACACGGATGGAGCCGTCGGCCGTGCGCTCGCCATCGAGAAGCTTGCCGCTCTCATCGGTGATCTTGGTGACCTTAAGAGCTGGATGAAAACCGAAGGTGGCCACGTCGAGATTGGGGGGCGCGGTAAAGCTGACAAGAGCGGTGGCAGTGAGGTGGTGGGCCGTGGTATCGATCTCGGCGTCAATCACATAGCCGGCAATCTTGAGCGCCGGCCGCATTTGCTGTGCAAGGGCCGAAACTGCTGCGAGGAGCAGGATAACCGGCAAAAGAACGAGTCTGAACCGAGTGGGGAGCCGGCGCGTCGTCGATTTGGGATCTTCCGCATGTCGAGCCATAGGTTTGATCTTTCGTCTTGCCGCTTTTCGTGAACGGGCTGAAAAATGTACTCCAAAATCTTGCTTAGAACCTGATCGAAGAACCTTTCAGAGCCAAGATTGCCCTCTCTGAGGAATCTGCAACAAAAGCTCGAATTGAACCGGGCCATCAAATCAATAAGACATTAGGAGGTAGCTGAAAAACCTCGACGGAGAGCCGAGAAGTGTCACGGCGCGACGTTCTTCATGCCGCAAGTAGAACCAAATAAATGGAGTTTCAGCCCCTGCACACCCTTGCCTGTCACTTTCGCCCGTATTTCGGGCTTCTTCAGCAACCTCCAAATTCCATCCGTTTCAACGTCGCAAAATCTCCTGAGCCACAGGGTAAGCTGCTTCCATCTCCGCTGCAACCGCAGCCGCTACGGATTCGATGGCACTTTCCCCCTCGCGCCGGCCATGCAACGCCTGGCGGATGGTCCCCAGTTCCTTCATCATGGACTCGCGGCCCGGCCCGTCGGGTAGCAAATGCCTGAGTTCTTGGACGATATTTGCCGCCGTGAAGTTGTGCTGAATGAGCTCCGGAACCACATCTTTGCCGGCGATCAGGTTGGCCATGGCCACATGCGGCACCTTCACCAGCCGTTTGGCGATGGCATAGGTCAGCCGCGAAACCCGATAAACAACCACGAAGGGATTGCCGATGAGGGCGGCTTCGACGGTGGCCGTTCCGCTGGCCACGACCGAGGCGCGGGCGTGGAAGAGCACGGCGCGGGCATGATCGACCATTCGCAGGGGCAGATCGCCACCGTAGCGCAATGCGATTTGATTGACGGCTTTGCGCTGGCCGGGGTCGAGCGTGGGAGCCAGCGGAATCAGGAACTCAAGAGCGCCTTCGGAACTAGCCCCGGCTGCTTGCAGCGAGAGCAGGCGCCGAGCGGCTTTCAACATCTCCGGGAGATTGGCTTCGATCTCTTTGAGGCGGCTGCCCGGCAAAAGACCGATCCAGGTTCTCTCAGGGGCCAGGGAATTCTCAGTGGCAAACTGCTCCCGGCTCAGAGACGGAGCCGGCAGATCGGCCAGCGGATGCCCAACAAACTCCGCCTCCACGCCGCGCTCGCGATAGAACTTCTCCTCAAACGGAAAGATCACCAGCATGCGCTTGACATACCGCTTGACCAGGCGGATGCGATGCTGCTTCCATGCCCAAAGCTGCGGACTGACGAAGTAGATGACGGGAATGCCAAGGCGGTGCAACTCTTTGGCCAGCCGGAAGTGAATCTCGGGAAAATCGATCAGCACAGCCACCGCGGGCCGGCGTGTGCGGATGGCGCGCTTGAGCCTGCGGAACTCGCGATAGATTCGGGGCAAGTGCCGCACGATCTCCGTAAAGCCCATGACAGCCACGTCTTCGGAGCGGACGATGCACTCCACGCCAGCCGCCGCCATGCGCGGTCCTCCCATCCCGATCAGTTCCGCCTTTGGAGCGAAGCGCTGGCGCAGAGCAGAAGCCAACTCCGCGCCGTAGTACTCGCCGCTGGCTTCGCCTGCCGAAATGAAGATCGAAGGGGGCATGACTAGCGTGGTGCCGCAGACAACATTGACCCCATCATAGCTGCTCGCCTCGCGGTGAAACGATGCGGGCTCTCTGAGCCAGCATGGCCACTGTGCAATGAGAAGGCCGCAACCCCTTGCATCGAGATCCTCGTGCTGCCGGCTGGGGCGAAGCCCTGCGTGGCCGCTATCATAAACGCATGTCCTTATTGAAGGAGCTGCTCCGACCGCTCGCTCAGGATGGCACTGCACTCACCCGGGAGCAGGCCGCCGAAGTACTCGAAGAGATCCTCGCCGGTCATGTTCCGGAGTTGGAGACCGCGGCGCTGCTTGCCGTGTTGGCCACGCGCGGCGAGCAGGCGCCCGAGCTTGCCGGGTTTGTGGACGTGATGCGCCATCATGCCGTGGAGCTGCCCTTCTCCGAAGAGGAAAGAGCGGAGCTCGTCGACTGCGTGGGCACGGGCGGCGGCGGCCCGCAGACCTTCAACATCTCCTGCGGCGCCGCGCTGGTAGCCGCAGCCGCGGGCGCTCGCGTGGCCAAGCACGGCAATCGCGCCGTCACCTCGCGCTGCGGCGCGGCCGACGTGCTCGAAGCTCTCGGCATACCGATCGAATTGCCGCCGGATCTCGCCGTGGAATGCCTGCGCGAGACCGGCTTTGTCTTTCTCTACGCGCCGCTCTATCATCCCGCGATGAAGGCCCTCGGACCTCTGCGCCGTGCCCTTGGATTTCGCACCATCTTCAACCTTGTCGGCCCACTCACCAACCCGGCCCAGGCGCGCATCCAGGTCATCGGGGTGCTCGCTCCAAGCCGTGTGCTTCTGGTCGGCCGAGCGCTCGCCTCGCTTGGCTCCCGGCGCGCCTTCGTGGTGCACGGAACAGATGGAATCGATGAGCTGACCACGACGGGCGAATCCGTGGTCGCGCGCGTCGAAGAGAATGAGGCCGGCGAGCGCCAGTTGAAGGCCGCGCGTATGACGCCAGAGATGGCCGGGCTGCCGCGCGCCACCCTGGACCAATTTACTGGCGGTGACATCGACACCAACAAGGCGCTGCTCTACGATGTGCTCACCGGAATTTCCGGCGCGCGTCGCGACATCGTTCTGCTCAACGCCGCGGCAGTGCTTGTCGCCGCTGGCCTGGCCGGCGACCTCAAGCAGGGCGTTGCCATGGGCGCCGAAGCCATCGACTCCGGCCAGGCTGCCGCTACGCTCGAAAAGCTCCGCCGCTTCGGCGCGAAGTACACAACCAGACAGTAGATCGTCCAATTTTTACGCGAAGGTGGTAATCTTGCACGCGAAAGACGGGAGGGGTGTCATGCTGCCTAAATGGTTGATGGTTTCTGGTTTACTTTGCGCCTTGGCCTGGTTCAATCCGGCTTCGGCACAAACCATCCAAGTCAACCGCGAAAACAGGACCATTGCCATCAACACGACGGATGAAGCGACCGATACGGCCGACATCGCCGCTGTTACCGTCGGATTCGAAGTTTATGGTCCCGACTATCAAAGCGCCTACACAGACGGAGGCAACCTTTCGCAGGCCATCATCGATGCTTTGCACAAGACCGGAGTCGAGGACAAGAGCATCGAGAGTTCCGGACAAAGTCTGGAACGTAACTTCCAATTTGACCACCTGGATACGCCAGACCAGCGTGCGAAGAGGCAGTTCGTGATGCGCCAGTCCTGGGTGGTCAGCGTGCCGCCAAAATCCGCTGCGGAAGTGATCCGAGTTGCGGTTGCGGCCGGAGCGAACAAGAGTGGCACCATCGATTGGCGTCTCTCCGATCGCAAGGCTCTTCAGGCGAAGGCCGCTGAGGCAGCTCTTGTCAAGGCCCGTGCGGTAGCAAACCAGATGGCTGAAGGGCTGCACGTAAAACTTGGCGACCTCATCTACGCCAGCAATGAAACGCCCCACACGACTCTTTTCCAAACGCCTTCGGCCCTATTCGGTTCCGCCGGAATGGGGAAGGGGCTGGCTCCGATGCGGATTCCAAAGCTTGCGATCCGCCCTCAGACCATCCGCGAAGAGGCCACCGTGTACGCTGTTTTCGCCATAGAATAGTTCTGAGCCGAAGATTCGCTCGTCTGGCTCCTTCCGGCATGTTGATGGAAAAATCGCTCGTTGTGGCGATTCCCACTCCGACTGGATCGAGTCCGCTTCAGCGGGTGCAAGAAATATCTCTCGTTCTCCCATCCTCTTTCGCCGCGACAAAAGGGTGGATTACCGACACACACGAACCGTCGCAACCAACGTTCCCGGAGCTCTCCGCCACATGACTGCTCAACCTGCTCCTTCGGCCTTTCAGGTTCACGCCTCTGACAACGTCGCTACGTTACTCGCCGAAGCCGCGGCGGGCGCGCCGCTTGCGATCGTTGGCTCCTCGTCCAAAGCCAGCATCACGGCGAGCGAGCAGATCGCCTTGGGCCACAAGGTCGCGCTCGTCCCCATCGCCGAGGGCGAGCCGGTCATCAAGTTCGGCGTGGTCATCGGCGTCGCCATGCGTCCGATCGCGCCGGGCGAGTGGGTACATCTGCATAACTGCCGCAGCCAACTCGACGAGCGCTCTGGCCACTTCGACGTTCGCACCGGCGAACCGGGAGACCAAGCTTATGCCTGACCGCGCCGATCACACTCACGACAGCACCTGGACCGGCTACCTCCGTCCCGATGGCCGCAAGGGCGTTCGCAATCATCTGCTCGTTATCTACACCGTCGAGTGCGCGAGCTTCGTGGCGCAGGAGATTGCAAAGGATGAGCCGGGCACGCACCTGATTGGCTTTCCCGGCTGTTACGACAACGACTACGCCATCCGCCTCATGCTGGCGCTTGCCACACACCCCAACATCGGCGGCGTGCTGGCCGTGGGCCTCGGCTGCGAGTACACGCAGCCCCACCGCATCGCCGAGGCCGTGCGCGCCTCAGGCCGTCCCGCTGAGTCCTTTTTCATTCAGGAGAACGGCGGCACGCGGTCGAGCGTCGCTTATGGCAAGCAGTTGCTCGCCTCGCTCCGCGCCCGCGCCGGCGAAGACGCCGTCCGGGTTCCCATGACCTTCGCCGATCTCACCATCGGCGCCGAGTGCGGCGGATCGGATGGAACCTCGGGCCTCGCCGGCAATCCCGTCGTCGGCCGCGCCTTCGATCGTCTTGTCGATCTCGGTGGCTCGGCCATCTTTGAAGAGGTGGTGGAGATGATCGGCCTGCGCGACCTGATGGTTTCGCGCGCGGCCTCGCCGCAGGTAGCGCAGCAACTCGGCGCCACCTACGACAAGATGCTCAGCTACTGCAAAGCCGTGCGCCAATACTCGGTCTCGCCCGGCAACTTCGCCGGCGGCCTCACCACCATCGAAGAAAAGAGCATGGGCGCCTTCGCCAAGGGCGGCAGCCGGCCCATTCAGGGCGTCATCCGCGTCTCCGAGCGGCCGCCGCACCCTGGTCTCTGGCTCCTCGACTCGGTTCCCGACGGGCACTTCATGCAGTTCGGCTACACCAACCCCAACGACACCGAAGGCATCATGGACCTGGTCGCCGCTGGCTCGCAGATCGTGCTCTTCATCACCGGCCGCGGCAGTGTCATCGGCAGCGCCGTCTCGCCGCTCATCAAGGTCACCGGCAACACGCGCACCTATCAAAACATGACCGGCGACATGGACTTTAACGCCGGCCGCGTGCTCACAGGCGAAGTAACAATGGACCAGGCCGCCGACGAACTGCTGAAGATGGTTGCCGACGTTGCCTCGGGCCAGGAAAGCAAGCCTGAACGTCTCGGCCACCGCGAGTTCTTCCTTATGTATAAGCACCAGGACACGCCCTCGCTCGAAGCCGGCTGCCACGCTTAGCGCGAAGAATGGCCCCTGCGCGAGTTCAGCCCAGGTACAAAGCCATCCTCGCAATCTCTACTGCGTGGCCGCCAGTCCGCCTTGCGGCGCCGCGTCGGGAACGGTAGGCTTAAAACATGTATGACGATTTTCACGTCACTGACCGTTGGAGCGGCGAGGATCTGCACTGCCGCTGGAAAGCAAACATGGTGGCTATCGCCACCCGCCACGCCGACGCTATCGACATTCGCTTCGACGTGAATGGGCGTCCCATGTGGATCGCTCTGCCGTCGACCGCCTGGGTTGAGCAAAAGCAGCGTAGCGGCAAGGTGATTACCGACCAGCTTGCCGCCCAGATTGCCGGGCGCTATCTCAAGCAAATCATCGAAGAGGGCTACGACGCGCACCGCGAGGTCTATACCATGACCGTTCCCGAAGTGCTGGCGCATCTCGACGCCGTGGTGGCGGAAGCCAAATCGCAAGGCGCGCTGCTCGCAGTGCCGGTGGGACCTGTCAGCTAATTCTCCGGCGTCGGCAATGGGAACCAGACTGACCTTCTCACCGTAGTGCATTACAGGCCCACTTCATCCGGAGAGCCGCTCCGATGCGCCATCATTTTGTCTTCTCTCTTCTTGCCGTGTCTTTCGCCGGTCTTGCGCAGCTTGCCGCGCAAACCTCCGCTCCAAACCTCAACGCGCCGCTGCCCAACGCTTCGGAGCTGTGGCAGCGCGCCCTTGCCAACGAACGCAAACTAGCCGCCGAGCAGGAACGCTACGAGTGCCGCGTGACGGACACGATCGTACAAACCGACAGCAGGGGCAATCCTAAAAAGACCACCACCGTAGTCAAGGACCAGTTCTTTGTCAACGGCATCGTGATCGACCGCACACTCCAGAAAAACGGCAAGGATCTGACACCGGAGCAGACAAAGAAAGAAGATGAGCGCGTGATGAAAGAGACGCTCAAATACAGCAATCAGGCGGCGGCGAAGAAGGAAGAGGACCAACAGAACCAGCAGACGGAAGACTTCATGGAAGCCATGATGCTGGCCAATGGGCATCGTCAACTCGTCAACGGCCGCAGCATCCTCTACTACGACATCATGCCCAACCCGCACTTCGAGGCAAAGAACCTGAACCAGCGCATAGCCCGCGTTCTCGATGGCAAGGTCTCCATAGACGAGCAGAGCGGCGAGGTCATCGATTTGAACGTAAAGTCCGTCGCGGATCTGAAGATTGGCGGGGGCCTGCTGGCGAACGTGCATAAGGGGCTGTGGTTCCACGTCCACAACCACTCCGAACCCGACGACGTATGGCTCACCGACCTCGCCGAGGGATCCGGCGATGCGCGCGCGGCGCTGTTTTTTCATCCGTACTTCCGCTTCCGGGAGGTCACGGACAACTGCCACCTGTACACGGCCACCGCGATCCAGGTGGGAGAGCCCAAAGTGGTCAAGACGAACTAGACCTCCCTCTTCGGATACTCACGCTGGCATCAAGAAGCTCCTTCCCATAGCTCCGTTCAAGAACCTTGGCGTGGACCTCGCGACTTTTCGGCAAGTCCCGCGATAGCGCCCATCGCGTAATCTCATGGAAGAACAATGAGAGTTTCCGGCGAATACAAATGGTTGGTGGTGGCGATGCTTTGGTGCGTCTGCTTTCTCAACTACGCCGACCGTCAGCTTCTCTTCACGGTTTTTCCTCTACTCAGCGCAGAGTTCCGTTTGAACGATGCGGCGCTCTCTGTCATCAGCGCGTCGTTCATGTGCGCCTACGCATTGTTTGGTCCCGTGGCGGGATTCGTCACTGACCGCGCGGGCCGGCGCGTTGTCGTCCTGGGCGCGCTTGTCCTTTGGTCCGCTACAGTAGTGGCTACGTCCCTAGCGCATCGCTACCTGCTGCTGGTTGCAGGTGTGGCAATGGGCGGCATCGGCGAGGCGTTCTACTTTCCCGCTGCAATGTCGATGATTGCCGACTATCATGCCGCGGACACGCGCTCGCGAGCCATGGCCTTGCATCAGTCGAGCGTTTATGTGGGCAGTATTGTTGGCGGCGCCATGAGCGGCTATGTGGGGCAGCTTTACGGATGGCGTCTGGGATTTCGTCTCTTCGGCGCGGCAGGGGTTATGCTGGCGTGCGTGCTCTGGATGCTGCTTCGCGAACCGCAACGCGGCTTCTCCGACGGTGCTGCCGGCAAGCTGCCTGCGAGTCCACGGCTCATCGAAGGGTTGCGCGAGTTGGCGCGCAACCGCGCCGCCTGGATTCTGGTCATGGTTTTTATTGGCGCTAATTTTGTCGCCATGATTTTTACCGTGTGGATGCCAACCTACCTCTTTCGCGCCTTTCACATGAGCCTCTCCATGGCCGGTTTCAGCGGCGCGGCGTATCTGCAGGTCGCCTCCATTGTGGGTGTGGTGAGCGGCGGCGCGCTGGCCGACCGAAGAGCGCGTCGCAGGCAGGGCGATCACGGCGCGCGTATGTCGGTGCAGGCGCTGGGACTGTTTTGCGGTGTTCCGTTTCTGCTGCTGAGCGGATTCGCTGTGACCATCGCGGCGGTGCTGGCAGCAATGATCGGCTTTGGCCTGTTCAAGGGCGTCTACGAATCGAACCTGTGGGCAGCGCTGTACGACGTGACCCCGATCGAGCGGCGCGGCGCGGCCCTCGGCATCATGAACTCTCTTGGCTGGCTGGGCGGCGCAGCGGCGCAACTTTCCATCGGTCTCGCCTCCGAGCGCTTCGGCATGAGCCTCTGCCTCAGCGCCACGGCGGCGATCTATCTCAGCATCGCCATCCTGCTTTGGGCCGGAGCGCGGAGGCTTCGCCGTCCGGCAGCATCCGAACAGCTATAGTTCTTTTGCTGTTTGCGTATCGCGGCCCTTGAGCAACCGGCTCAGGATCACGTAAAGCACCGGGATAAAGATCAGATTCAGCACCGTCGAAAGCAACATGCCGCCAACGATCGTCGTTCCCACCGAGCGGCGGCCCAGCGAGCCCGATCCAGTGGCGAAGACCAGCGGAAGCACGCCGAGAATAAAGGCAAACGACGTCATCAGAATCGGCCGCAGGCGCAGCTCACCGGCTTCAATCGCAGCATCCGCAATGGAACGTCCCTTTTCGCGCAACTGCTCGGCGAACTCGACGATCAGAATCGAGTTCTTCGCCGAAAGTCCGATCAGCATCACCAGCCCGATCTGACAATATACGTCGTTCGCGTAACCGCGCAGCGACACCAGGCCCAAAGCGCCCAGCACTGCCATCGGCACCGCCAGCAGAATGATGAACGGCAACGCAAAGCTCTCGTACTGCGCCGAGAGCGTGAGATACACAACCAGAATGCCGAGGCCGAAGATCAGGATCGCCTTGCCGCTCGATTCGATCTCGTCGAGTGTCAGGCCCGTCCATTGGAATCCCATGCCGCGCATCATGTGGTCGCTGGCCAGCTTTTCCATGCCTGCAATTGCCTGGCCGGAACTGTAACCGGGAGCCGGCGAGCCGTCGATCTCAACCGAGCGGAAGAGGTTGTAATGCGAGATCACCGGCGGACCCGCGCTTTCCTGAACCGCGATCAGATTGTCGAGCGGAACCATCTGGCCGGAATCGGAGCGCACATAATAGCTGTGCAGATCGCCGGCGTTCATGCGGAACGGCTTGTCGGCCTGCACAAAGACGCGATAGGTGCGGTTGTTGTAATCGAAATCGTTGATGTACTCCGAGCCCATAAAGACGTTAAGCGTCGTGGTAATCTGCGAGAGCGAAACGCCCATCGCCTTGGCCTTTTCGCGGTCGATCGTGACCAGTTCCTGCGGATCGTTGGCCGAAAAGGTCGTGAAGAGTCCCGTCAGTTCCTTGTGTGTCGGGCCGGCATTCACGATCTCGTGCGCCACGCGATCCAGATCGCTCAAGGTATTTCCGCCCTGGTCCTGCAGCATGAATTGGAATCCGCCAAAGCTGCCCACGCCCTGCACGGCGGGCGGCTCGAACGCCTCCACCAGGCCACCGTTGGGAGCGAACATCAGCATTTGCAGCTTCGGCGCGGCCGCTTGAATGATCTGGGCTGTGGAAGGCCATTTTCCGCGGTGATCCGGGGGCGGGCTTGTGTTCACAAACATCATGCCCGCGTTTGACGAACTGCCCGCCAGGCTGAAGCCAACCACGGAGAACAATCCGCCTACACCGGGATTTTGCGCGATGATGGCCTGCGCACGGTCGGCGAGCGCGGTCGTATAAGCAAGTGACGACCCCGGCGGCGCCTGCACAATCACCATGAAATAGCCTTGATCCTCCTGCGGAATGAAGCCTGTCGGTACCGCACGGTAGATCCACACTGTCGCACCCAGGCCGGCGATGAACAGCAGGAGCAGCAGATAGCGCAGCCGCAACGCCACATGGATGATCCGCGCGTAGGTATTCCCCAGCCACGTGATAAAGCTGTCAGCTCCATGAACAAACGCGGCAAAGGCGCGCGACACGAAACCGATGCGCAGAAAATCCATCTGGTGCGGCCGGGCCTCTTCGCCGCGCAGAAAGAGCGCCGAGAGCGCCGGTGACAGCGTGAGCGCATTGAAGGCCGAGATGGCAATGGAGAACGCGATGGTCAGCGAGAACTGCCGGTAGAGAATGCCCGTGGTTCCGGGGAAGAACGAGACCGGCACAAACACGGCAATCAGGACCAGCGAAGTGGCGATGACCGCGCTCGTGACCTCGCCCATGGCGCGCGATGTTGCCGCATGGGCATCGGAGTGCTCCATGTGTATGTGCCGCTGCACATTTTCAATGACCACAATCGCGTCGTCCACCACGAGGCCCGTGGCCAGCGTGATGCCAAAGAGCGTGAGCGAGTTGATGGAAAAGCCGAAGAGGCGGATAAACGCGAAGGTGCCAACGAGCGAAACCGGAATCGTGACCGCGGGTATGATCGTGGCGCGCCAGTCGAGCAGAAATAGAAAGATCACCCCGATCACGATGATGATGGCCTCGACCAGCGTGACCAGCACCTCGCGAATCGATTCGCCGACCGCGGTCGTGGAGTCGAATGCAATGGCGTATTCGAGACCGGGCGGAAAACTCTTCGCAAGCTGCGCGAGCATGGCTTTGGCTTTGCGGTCCACTTCGAGAGCGTTGGCGTTGGAGAGCTGTTCCACGCCAATGCCCATCGCCTCGTGACCCCCATATTCGAGCAGCGCGCTGTAATCTTCCGCGCCTACTTCGGCGTGGCCCACATCCTTGAGCCGGACCAGGCCGTTCGGCGAATTCTTGACGATGATGTTGTCGAATTCCTCGGGGCTCGAGAGACGGCCCACCACGCGCACGGGGATCTGAAATGCCTGCTTGGGGTTGGCCGGCGGCTGCCCGAGCTGCCCGGCCGGAACTTCGACGTTTTGCTCCATGAGCGCGTTGACCACGTCGGTCGAGGTCAGGCTTCGTGCGGCCAGGCGCACCGGGTCGAGCCACACGCGCATCGCGTACTTGCGCTCGCCAAAGATCATCACATCGCCAACGCCGGGGATGCGCTTGAGAGCGTCTTTCACATAAACGTCAAGGTAGTTGGAGATGTACTCGCTCGAATAGCGGCTATCGCGCGTAAAGAATCCCGCGCCGAAGACGAAGTTGTTGTTGGACTTTACGATGTCGATGCCGGTCGAAACCACCTCGCCCGGCAGCCGCCCTTCGACGCTGGCCACACGATTCTGCACGTCCACTGCCGCGATGTTCAGGTCGTAGCCGGTCTGGAAGGTGATGTCGATCTCACTGGTGCCGCTGTTGGTGCTGGACGAGCTGATATACCGCATGCCCTCCACACCGTTGATGGACTCTTCAAGCGGAATCGTGACCGCTTTTTCAACCGTCTCCGCATCGGCGCCCACATAGTTTGCTGTCACCGATACCACCGGCGGCGCCAGCGTCGGGTACATCGAGATCGGAAGCGTGGGGATGCAAACCGCGCCTGCCAGAATGATCATCAGGGCGCATACCGTGGCAAAAACCGGGCGATGAATGAAGAAATCGACGAACACGAGTTGATGTCTCCTCTTTCACTTGCAGCCAGCGGCAAACAGCAGACAGTTCGCGCGCACTGGAGTGTGGATACCTGGCTGAGAGCTTTTGCTGCTGGCTATCCGCTGTCTACTGTTTGCTGTTTGCCGTTCCGCCGCCTATTGGAATCACCGGCATGCCATCCAACAGAAACTGCGTGCCCGTGACAATCACCTGCTCACCGGCGCTCAGCCCCGAGACAATCGAATAGTTATTGCCCACAGTCTCGCCCAGCACCACAGGCACGCGGTGCGCCATGGCCATTCCGTTTTGCTGCTGCATCACGAAGACAAAACTTTGCTCGCCCTGACGGATCACCGCCAGCACCGGAACCACTGCCATTGGCTTTGTGCTCCAAATGACTCTGGCCTTCACGATCTGGGCATTGCGCAGAATCTCCGCTCCCGAATGCACAGGAGCCTTCGCCAGAATCCCTTGCAGAGTGCTGTCCACCTGCGGCGAGACGAAATACACCTGCGTCTTTTCGAGCAGTTTGCCGCTGTTGTCGGTCAGATCGACACCGAGTCCCGAGCGCACCTGGGAGGCGCGCTCGGTGGGAATGTAAATGTAGGCTTCCAGATCCTTGTTCTCATCCACGGTGGTCAACACCGTCGAACTGGTCACGTAATCGCCCACATGCACCGGGATGTCGCCCACCACGCCGTCAAAGGGCGCGCGCACCGTATAGTAGGCCAGCAGTTGCTCCTGCGTCTTGCGCGACTCCACCGCCGCTTCGTAATCGGCCTTCGCGTTCTTGAAAGCCTGCTGCGCCTGGTCGTAGGCGTCGCGGCTGGTGACGCCGGCCTGGTAGAGCTTGCGCTGGCGGCCCAACTCGATCGTGTCGTAGTCGTAGAGCGCCTTCTTCTGCCGCTCGGTGGCGCGCAACGAGGCCACCTGTGCCTTCTGCTGCCGCGGATCGATCTCGATCAGCGGCTCGCCGGCCTTCACATGGTCGCCCGAGTGGACATAGATCTCCGTCAGCGATCCGCTCACCTGCGGCTGCATGGTGGCCGAGCGCCGCGATTTGATCGTGGCCACATAGTCGTTGCTTTGCTCCACAGGCGCCATGGTCACAGTCGCGATCTGCACGGGCAAACCCTGCATCTTCGGCCCGGCTGCCGCCGTCGGCTTCTTCTGGCAGCCTGTCGCCGCCAACGCCAGGACAAAATAACTCAAGGAAAGAGAACGGACTAATCTGTTTTGCGTCACTTGATTCTTCCTCTGGCCACTCAGGCTCGCCACGCGCGGACTGCGGGGCGAACTTGCAAGTTCTGTCTTTAGCCGCACACCAACTCCCATAGTCCGCACCGCAGCTCGCTTCCTGCCCTGCGCGGGCAAAGCGTGCGTGATGGCCTTGAAGCAATGGGGCGCACCCGGGCTGCTGGTGATGCCGGGGTGCCGAGCGCATCTTCCAGAGTGGCCACGATGTGCGCCATCTCCCGCTCCAGCGGACAGGCCAGGCGCCCTTCCGCAAGAATGGGTTGCAACTATTGCCAAGCCCATCCCACGCACGGAACTGGTGAATGAAAACAAAAAAAACAATGCGGCGCACCCTGCCGCACCGGCTTGCGCAACCCCCGCAGCCTCTTTCGAGGATAGCGCACACCCCCGCTTCTGTTGTCCTATACGTTCGTTCCGGGCTGCAGGTTCCTTGTCATCCACACGCGCCTGCCGGAGCCGCGCCTGGACGGAAGCCTCAGAACGTGTTCATCGCATTCGGAGGAAAGCGGCGACACATCGCTTTCGGCGAGCAATGCGTTCTCTTCTCTGGAAGTCATTTTTTTGACACCGGTTAGCTGAGTTGATAGCCTTAAAAGGACGCAGTAGCCGCTCTTTCAGCAGCTTTCAGCTCTCCCAGTCGTCCCCGTCGTCTAGCCCGGCCTAGGACACCGCCCTTTCACGGCGATAACACGGGTTCAAATCCCGTCGGGGACGCCAATAGATTGAGCTACTTGCAAATCCCGTCCAGAAATTTGTAGGTCCGTTATGGTCCGATAAGGGAAAGTGCCCTCGCTGGGCTGCGCTTTGCGCAGACGGTTGTCGTCGAGCACCATGGTCACAATGCGACTTTGGGCGTCGCGTTTGTTCTGGGTGATGGCCTGTGCGTACAGGTTCATCGTCACCAGACTGTTTGCATGGCGCAGCAGTTCTTGCACCGTCTTGACATCCTCACCGTTGGCTTTGAGGAACGTCGCATAGGTGCGGCGGAAGGTATGCCAGCCGATTCCCTCGATTCCCATTTTCTTGGCTGCTGGCAGGATGTGCGCCCGGTAAAATGCGCCAGGCCAGTACGGCAATTTTCCGTTCGAATGCGGACTTGCAAACACCCAATCCTCGGAACACGGATAAGGGCTTGCTCGCCGCCAGTTGTAGAGCGATTCCGCGAGCCGGGGATCGAGCGGCACGGGTTTGCGGCTGGCTTCAGTCTTGCACTCGCCGAGATGCTGCATAACGATGGAGCGCGTGACAGAGATTTGCAGTTTTTCAAAATCGATGTCACTCCACTTCAGGGCCAGCAGTTCTCCCACACGCAGGCCAGTGAGCACGTCGAGGAAAACGGCAGTCCGCGCCGGCTCACGCAACAAGTCGAGCAACGCAGCGGTTTCTTCGATGGTCAGGACCAAAGGAATCCTGGCCCGTTTCGCACTCTGGCGCACGTGCGTGATGGGATTCTTGTCGTGCCATTCCCACCGGATCGCGTGATTGAAGACAGCGTGCATGATGTTTCGCATTTTCGCTTTGCTGCCATTCGACAGCTTGAGCGAACGCAACCACTCTTCAACTACGACCGCCCGAACGTCCTTCACACGGTATTCACCCCAGCGGGGCAAGATCCATTTGCGAAAGTAGCCTTCATACGTTCTGCAGGTCGCATAGGTTTTGTTCGAGTCTTCGCCGAGTTCCTTTTGCCGGTAGTGATCGACGAGCATCTGAACACTGATCGGGGCCAGGCTCGTGCGCGGACTCTCAACGTTGATGTCAACCCGAAGTGCGACCACTGCTTTCTGTGCGGCGGTCTCGTTCGGATACTGTTCAAGGGTTCCCAGCACCAGGTTGCGGCGGCGACGTGTACCGTCTGGCTGGGCTTCGTACCATCGGTACTCCCATGCCTTCCGGCTTCCGGCGCGCTCCACAAGTCGGAGGCTGCCTTGCTGAAATCGTGAACGTCTCATTTCCTCTCCAAATCAAGGGTGGTGAGACGGCACGGATAGCTACTTTCAGCCTACTGTGCCTGGTCGTTGTCGTCGAGTGGTTCGATCCTCCTGCCGGATCGATACAGGTCGGACGCCCGGAAGCGCCACAGCTTGCCCACGCGGACGCCGTGAACGATCCCATTTCGTGCGTAACGTTGAAGAGTTTTGGGGTGAACTCGAATGATGGCTGCTGCCCGATCACTATCCAGCAGCGGTTCGAATGAGGCGGGAGAATGAGGGAAATCGAACATGGTTCGCACGCTCCTTAGCACCACAATGTGTGGGGCCAAGGAGCACTGTCAACCTACCGCTTGGGGCGCATTTTCATTCTCATGGATGCGGCGTGCGAAGCAAAAGCGAACGGTCGGGCACAGTAAGTGCATAGAGGTGCACCATTGTCCTTCTTTGGCACCTATTGTCACCGTGGATTTTCGATCTCACAAAAACGAAATTAGTTTCGGACCTCTATTCCACTGGACAAATCCCGCTGACGTTCCCCGGATAACAGCAGCATAGCCGAGGCGCGGGCGGAGTCAAGGGCGGCTACGCCGCCGCGAAGCGGTCAAGACCCTTGACACCGCCCTCTCTGCCTCGGCGCACAATCCCTAATATCCGGGGAATGTCAGATTCTCTTTACGGCGCGTCCAATGGCGTCAGGTTGGGCCCTGTGCATGTCGGATCGGGCTCGGTAGGAGCGGAAAGCATCAAATATCCGTCCTTCACTTCACGCACATGAAAATAGTTGCTGGGAAGTGGCTTTGATTCCCCACCGGGCTTTCCGGGGACAATTCGTTCCGTCGTTGAATTCATTTGGACCTGGAAAACGCCTTGTGCGGCGCAAGCGCGAATCGGCCCGAAGCTATGGCCGACGAACTGATCGTCGCCCGGTTTCGAGGGTGGGTTAAACAGTTCATGAACCGTCTGGAGAGAATGGATCGACCCGTCAAGAGAAAAGTCCTTTGATTCTGACCAGGGGGCGGAGAGCCATTCTTCCACAAACCCTCGGGCATTGATTCCCAGCGGGTTCAGGCGGTGCACGCGACCGCTGTCATCGACCGTGTAGCGATAGATCACTCGGCGCTCGAAGCAGTTCGCATTATCAAAGGACATGCAGTCGGTATTCAGGCGCAGTTCAAACGTGTTTCCTGAAGACTTGAGCCTCGGATCGAAGTCCCCCCGGGAATAACCTCGCTCAGTGTGCCAGAGAACTTGCGGCGAGGCGGTATCAGGACCAGCGGAAAGCAAGTCAATTTTGAAGCCGCTGAATCGCGATGTGCACCAGGGTGTACCATGCGCGACAACCACTCGCCATTCTGCCTCTTTCTCTTTGGAAGAGGAGGAATCACGGATGAAGGCTGACAAAAAGAAGTCGCCGAACGCATCAGAAATTTCCTTTAGCGGCGGTGACTGCCAACGAAGCCTCTCCTTCCAGTCTCCATTCTCAAGTTCGTAGACCAAAAGCATGTTATCCGCTCCGCATTCGACGTTGATCGAATACCGGATCGCAAGAACACGCGCGACGTTTGCCGAACGGCTTACTTGAACCCGTAGATTATGCCCGTATGATCCGAGTATTTCGTCGTAGCGATGATCATTTGCGGATATGGCGGTGTTTGGAGCAGGTTCTGGCGCATTTGCATGAAGTGACTCAGCCAAACGCTTCTCCAATTCGAGCGGATCAATGGAGGGCCCGACGCAGGCGAGTGCAACGTCAGAGACATGGCTCAAAGCATCTTTGAGTTGAGTGATCTTGTTAGCGATTGCAGGCGGGATCCCCTCTTCCATCTCGCCGACCTTGATTTGTTCAATTTCGAGCTGAAGGGCTATTACGCGGGCAGCAGCCTGCGGCAAAGCACCAGCAGTGCACTGGCCTTGGACGTTGCAAGTAATCGCAAGGGGTGCCAATAGGATCAAGATTTTCAGCAGGCGCTTCATACAGGCGATTCTATCGCCCGCTTCTTGCTTTGAATCTTTCAGATTGAGGCATCGTCGCGGACTGAATGGAGCGCCCAGCTTTGCCCTACAGGCCCAGCCCAAAATCGTGACCGATGCTGATTTCGTGGCGAGGAGCGTGTGGTTCGATCTGTTGGGCTGGGGCTTGCTGAATACCATGTTCTAAGCGGGGCAAATGGGCTTGCTCTATTGCCAATTCAATTGCTGACGGACGCGCGGAGGAAATACCCAACGATTCACGCAACTGCTCACGGTCACTCGTGACAATTGCGATTTCACTGCGACAACGGGAAGCGCCGACGTAGAACAATTCCTGCTTCATGGCATCGGCTGACAGGATTACTCCGTCTACCGTCTTCCCCTGGCTGCGATGGGCGGTAATCGCGTAGCCGTGATCGAATTGGTGATAATTCGCCGGCAGTGTGCGACCATCCTCAAGTTGAATGCGTCCCATCTCGACACCACGCACCCTCACCAGCTCGCCATTCGTGGCGCGGAAACCGGTATCTCGCCGATTGGCGGTAAGCAGGAGCCGGTCGCCCGGAGCAACGTCGATGGATTGCCGCTCATGGACGGAAAAAGTGCGCGTCTGTGCTGGCGTAAAGCTCCGCTCCTCACCGCGTGCATTGCGAGCGATCACTGCGTCAGAATCAACACGGCTGACCGTGAGTGACTCGTGTTTCTCCATACCTCTTGCCGCCCGATGCACTACCAGCACCTGCCCCTCGCGGTAGTTCGCCAGATCACGTTTCTGCGCTTCCGTCCATTGCAGCGGGACGTATCGATCCATCGTGACGCTTTGGCCGAGATGACCACGCTCAGAAAGGTCATTGCGAATCGCGCGAGTGACACGGCCAATTTCCTCATGCGTGGACGCGACAACCAAAACACGCCGCGACGAATTGGCGGTCATTTCCCGGTAGAGATCGGCAACCGCACGGCCACGCTCGACAAAGGGAACCTCGTGCACAGCGCCGAGCCGCTCCAGCTTCTCAAAGCCCTGCTCGGGAGCGTGCCGCAGGGTTTGAATGGCGTCTCTATACTGCGCGTGCGTCTGACGCTGAACGCCGGTCAGGGAAACGCTCTTCATCTGCGATTCGCGCTCCAGGATGCGCAGTGCGTCGCAGGCCTCGACACTCTGAATCTGGCGAGTGTCGCCCGAGAAGACAACGCGTGCCATATGTTGCTCGGCAATCCGAAGTACGCCTTCCATCTGTCGCCCCGAGATCATTCCGGCCTCATCGACGATCAGTACCCTGCCACGCAGCGCCGATTGTGCCGTTGCGTCTTGGAGCAGGCGTGAGACCGTCATGGCCTCTCGGAAGCCCACCTTTTGCAGCTCCTCCACTGCGCCGCGCGTGGGCGCAACCGCCATCACCTCGCGTCCACCCTCGCGCAGGCCCCTGTCGATTTCTTGCAACGTTGCCGTTTTGCCGGTTCCGGCAGCCCCACGCAAGTTAATGGCGAAGTCGCGAGAATCGAGAACCTGCTGCACCGCACGCCGTTGCTCTTCACGCAGGCGTTCAGACGGATGGAACTCATGTGTGCCGCCAAGCCGCGCGTATTGGTCGATGCCATGGTTCACCATCGCAACGATGCGCTGTTCGCGATCCAGACTCTCGTGTGTGGCCAGCCGGTCGTCGGCATGAATGACGGCTCCCTGGGACTTTTCGATTTCCAGTGCACCGCGTAGCTGCCCCAGATCAACTCTTCCGCGACCGTGTCGCAGGGCTTCGGTCAGCAATTCGTGATCGTAGACGACGGAACGTCGCTCGAAGAGATGGTCCTTTGCGTGTTGCAGCGAGTCCACCTCCGGCGAGAGTTCAGGCTTACCGCCGCCGCTTTGCTCCAAGGCTGCGTCCCGCAGGCGATCTAGGCCCACCGATTCTTCCGGCGACAGCCGCGCTTGTTGCTGCTGGCGCACTTGCTCTGTGGCAATCTCTGTGAGCTTGTCCGCTCGGGACTCCCGAACGAGCACGGCCACTTCGTTGTCTGTCGGCTTCCGGCCATGTTGCTCTTTGAACTCTTCAATGGCCGCGTCACGCTGCGCGCTTCGCTGGCTATATCGCTCCAGCAGTTCGTTCGACATGCCGCAGATTTCAAAACCAAGGTCCCTGCCACGGGAATCACGGCGCGGCTCAATCTCATAGCCAAGATTCCGCACCTCGTTTGCCAGAGCGTTCCGGTAGACCTCCGTGAGGTATGCCCGCCGCTCGTACAGTCCCGACGCCTGCAATGCCTTCCACCGGCCCTCTACGCCGTCGTAGGTAAGATTCGCGGCCACGGCGTGAGTATGCAGTTGCGGATCGAGTTCCCGGCTTGTATCGTGCCGATAGGTCGCGACAATCCAATTGCCGGTTGCGCGATTCTCATTCGCCCCGTTCAGTCGCACACGAGCGCTTGCATGGTTTTCCGCTTCCGCCAGGGCTTCGCCGACGGCTTTATCGTGGGCGGCGACCAGGCGCTCGTCACCGCCAACCATAGCTTGAACAGAAACCGACTTTGGCGCAGAGAATGTCAGATCGTAGAGAGACCGCGCCTTGCTCTGTTCACTGCCATCAGCATTCGCGCGGTCGGCACTGTGGCGCGGGCGTAAAAACTCACCAGTTCCGGGATGCAGCCCTTCCCGCACGGCCTCAAACTGTTCCCGAGTGACATTGCCGCGCAGCCCAAGCAGCTCTGCGCCGCGGCCCTGCCACTCGCCCTGTACGCGGCGGTGTTCATCGTAATAGTCGCTGTGCTGCAAATGCCGCTGTGCGTACCCGGCACCTCCCGACATGGCACGAATCGTCAGCACAACCCGACGCTAACGCTGTTCGAATTTGCATTGCAACAGCTTTTGCGTCTCTACCGTCCTGATTGTCGCGCCAGCGCAGAAGCCCGCAGGAGCCAGTTCCGGGACCCGGTCTGCCAGTATTGCGGTCAGCACAATCAGAATCCGCAAGCGTCATTTCGGCTGAGTCCGGCCCAGAGCGTTCTCGCTACGCTCGTTTTGAAGATAGACACCATCCCTAAGCCTCACGGCTTAGGAGAGCATTCGTATTTGGTAGACATCGAATGAGGCTCGAACGCCTTCGGGCCGTGTTCGAAGATGATCGATAATTGGTCGGATCGCATTCGAATATCGATTTGTTATCAAACACGCTAAAATTTGGCGCATGGAGAAACCTTTTCACCCACGGCCATCTTGGACTACTGGCCGCCGCTAGCAGGCACTTTTGGACCGCACATCGCACGCAAGATCGAACACACTCGTCAGTTGAGTACCACCTTGGAGGGCTTCGTGGTTTTATTTCTCATTGGGGCAGGTTTCAACATTGACGCTGGTTCGCATAGAACATCGCGCGGCCAGGAA
>JAJYFA010000225.1 GCA_021790995.1 Acidobacteriota bacterium | reverse complement strand
AAGAGATTGGCTGAGCTCGCCGATGTCCTCAGGCCTTTCGCGAAGAGCTGGAAGGTGAACCGGCACGACCGCCAGGCGATAGAACAGGTCCTCCCGAAAGAGGCCATCGCGAACCCGTTCTTCGAGTTTGCGATGCGTTGCCGCCAACACCCGCACGTCGACGCTGCGCGATACCGTCGAGCCGACACGCTGAATCTCTCCATTGGCAAGTACTCGAAGCAGCTTGGCCTGGGCTGCCAGAGACATCTCTGCAACCTCGTCCAAAAACAGGGTGCCCTCGTGCGCCGCCTCAAATAGGCCGGCCCGCGATTTGTCCGCGCCTGTGAACGCTCCGCGTTCATGTCCGAAGAGTTCGCTTTCGAGCAAGCTCTCCGTTACGGCAGCGCAATTAATCGCAATGAAGGGCTTCTTGGCCCGCAGGCTGTTGCGGTGAATGGCCCTGGCGACCAGTTCCTTTCCTGTGCCGGTTTCTCCGGTAATCAATACCGTGGTGCTGGTCGTCGCGACGCGCGCAATGAAACCGCGCACCTTGCATATTGGCGAACTCTGACCGAGAATTTCGTCCGCGCCCTCCAGTTTCTGCACGGTGGTTTTCAGTACGGCATTTTCCCGAAGCAGGGCGGTGTGCTCGGAGGCGCGCCGCACCGCTGCGCGAACCACATCGGGCGCAAATGGCTTTGTCAGAAAGTCGAAGGCGCCCTGCCGCATGCTTTCGACAGCCAGTTCCAGGGTGCCGACAGCTGTCAGGAAGATCACCGAGGTGGTGGAATCGTCCCCCTGTACCGCGCGCAACACATCCAGACCGCTTCCGTCCGGCATCTTCTGGTCGGTGAGCACAACGTCGAAGTCTTCCCTCTTGAGCAGGTCAATCGCTTCAGCCACGCCCGCGGCATCCACCACCACATGCGTATCGCGGCGAAGGTTCGTTTCGAGAATCCGCCTCATGCCCTGTTCATCATCGACCACCAGAACCTTTGCCACGCATGGCCTCCTCGCCGAATTCACCATCAGAGTATTTCGTGAGCGTCATCGTGAAAACCACCGCTCCGTCCGTATTCCTGCTTACCCAAAGGTCGCCGCCATGAGCAACGGCAATCCCTCTGGCAATGGCCAGCCCGAGCCCGCTACCACCCGCCTTGGTGGTAAAGAAAGGTTCGAAAACTCTCTCGAAATGCGAATCCGAGATGGCCTTTCCGGAGTTCTCGACCTCCAGGGTAACGATTCTTTTACCGTCCGAAAGCCGAAGTTCAATCGACCCTCCCGCGGGCGTAGCGTCGAGAGCATTCAGTGAGAGGTTCAGGAGGGCTCCTTCAATCTGCGAGCCGTCGACACTGGCGAAGATATCCTCGCTTGCAGCGCATTCGATATCGATTGATCTGCCAGCCGCGCGCATTCTCGTTACGTCTGCGACATGACGCGCAACATCGCCGATGGAAATGATCGCGCGTTGTGGCGGTGCAGGGCGCGCATAGGTGAGAAAGTCAGTGGTGAGGTTTTCCAGACGCCGGGCCTCCCGCAAGGCGATCGCAAACATCTCCTCCCGTTCGCTGGAATCGGAAGCGGGAGAGGTAGCCGTGGCCAGGGAACTGGAGATCATTGCGACTGGATTGCGGATCTCGTGTGCGATTCCGCTGGCGAGCCTGCCGACCGCGGCGAGCTTCTTTTCGGCCAGCAGCCTTTCCCGAGTCGATTCAAGTTCGACTACTTTCTGGTACAGGCTGACCTCCCGCTCTCTGAGTTGATTGACCAGAAGCCAAACCAACGGTCCGATGAGCCCAAAGATCACCGCTATCATCCCGGTTTCCAGAAATTCTGTCGGGCGCGCCGGAGGATGAATGCGAAAGTAATGCTGAATCCACGCGAACATCATTCCGGTCGCCGCAACAATGGTTCCAACGGTCGGCATCAGCCCGAAATAATAGGCGCTTTGCAAGATTGGGATTGCCAGGAGGACAAAATACGGCGCATCGTCGCGATTGGTCAGGAAAGCCAATAGCGCAGCCAGAATGAACAGGCCGGCCATCGAAATGGCTGCCTCAATCCGGGCCGTCCTGGCCGAAATACCGTCTCGCTTTCCTTGAAGCCACAACACCTCCCACATCTTCAGCAGGAAAGCCAGAGCAAGAATCAGGAGGACGCCTTTGGATGGCTCACCCAAAAGAGGACCGAAAACGGCATGCAGCAGGAGAAGCGCGGCTATCACAAACAAAGTGATAATGCAGAACGCCGATTGCTGCTGCCTATACGTCTGATTTTCGATACTTTCTACCGGCAGAATCATGTGCATCGTCACCGGGGATAACGGTCCAGATTGATCGCGCGCTTCGTAGCTGCCATCCCGCCAAAGACCGGGGGCCTCAATTTCCTTCGTCCATTTGTACCGATCCTGCTGTTCCGGGCGAAGCGCCAGATTGACCGTTACCCGCGGGAATTATAGCGTGCACGCCAAATTCGTGCACCAGCCGGGCGCCCGCGTGAGCCGTACTCACCAGAAAAAGAACCCCCACGCAATAGAGAACCAGAAACGAAAGAGGGACCAAAGTGGTTGTCAGCCGGGTCTCCTCGCGCTGCAGAAACCTGGGAAGCGCCACAATTCCCACCAGGATTGCGCACAAGACCAGGCTGACGATTTCCGTTTCCTCGGCAAGGTCCGCGTGGGACTTTAGAACAGCGTCTGCCGGACTACCGTGTCCTGCCACTGTGGCTGCTGCTTCACCGGCTGCGGCTGCAAGAAACAGGCTGCCGGTTCCCAGCAAAAGAATAATGAGCGCCGAGATCATGTAGGGCCTGCCTTTGGGGGGAGCCATGAGCGCACTGATCAGGACGAACAAAGGGCATAGCAGCAGGAGCACGATCGGGAAATGGACGAGCATCGGGTGCAATGAGTCCCAGGTCGGAATGGGGGGAAATTGCAGCATGGGACACCTCCAGGTAAACGCGCTCAGCCCGCTTTTTCTGTCCACCGGTCGCTGTCGCGGTCAATCGATAAGCTCAAAGTGCTCCTGCGGGGCCAGGCAGGAAGAACTTTCATGCTTAACAGAGAGCCCTTCACTTCTCAGGGGATCGTAAAAACCTCATTCGAGCCCCAAACGCCTCGTTCTTGATGCTTGTTAGCACGTGGCTGCCCAAAGGCCCTGCGCCTGTTACTCCGAAAATATGCGAGGTAAAGCATCTGCAACTCTTGTCTTCCTAGAAGAATTGGACACACATGTCAAAAACTCTTGACAAGCCATCGCAATGCCTTCAATGCCATTTCTTCGCATTCAGATTGCACCAGGCGATCGCGGGTGCGGCGTGGTCCATGCTCTGCGTGCAAGGTGAGAGCCAATCAG
Source organism: Acidobacteriota bacterium (assembly GCA_021790995.1). Lineage (GTDB taxonomy): Bacteria > Acidobacteriota > Terriglobia > Terriglobales > Acidobacteriaceae > Telmatobacter. The sequence goes on along the minus strand of JAJYFA010000225.1, from coordinate 1,474 downwards.
ACTTATGCCGTAATGCCAATTCGTGGTTGAGGCAGATCCGTCTCGATTGTCGCCCTTGCTCAATTTTTCATCGCAACACTTTCAGGCATCCAGACGAAAGCGGCGCACTGGCCTTTTGCCAGCTTTCCCGATCAGGACGTCGAGGGCTGCTTTTCCTGCCCGGGGGTAGGGCGGCTTGAAAAGGCGATCCATCACCATTCCGGACAGGCGGCTTTGCCGGAACACGCCCTTCTTTTTGGAGAAGGTCACAAATCCGTCGAAGCCGTGATAACTTCCCATGCCGCTGTGGCCGATGCCGCCAAAGGGAAGGTCGTGCTGCGGCAGATGGAAGATGCAGTCGTTGACCGTCACTCCACCCGACCAGGTCTGCTCAAGGACTCCGCGCACACGCTGGGAATCGCGATCGAAATAGTAGAACGCGAGCGGACGGGGCCGGCTGCGCATCCAGCCAAGAGCCTGCGTCATCGACGAGTAACCAAGCACGGGAAGCAGCGGGCCGAAGATCTCCTCCTGCATCACGCGCATGGAGTCGCTGGCCGCGAGGATCAGTGTGGGTGGCCACGGTCCGCTGCCGGAAGAAGAAGCTTTCGCACCGCCGATCGGGCGAATCTCCGCGCCCTTCGCGCGCGCATCTTCCACCAGTTCCTTCATGCGCTTCCAGGCGGCCGGGCCGCTCATGTGTGTGTAGTGAGGATTCACGATGGGTTGGGGAAAACGCTGAAGCACGGATTGCTCGCCGGCCTGCGCAAAGTTCTCCACTTGCCGCTCGTGCACAAGTGCGTAATCGGGGGCCACGCAGGTCTGCCCTGCATTCCAGAACTTGGCCGAGCAGATGCGGTTGGCGGCCTCAGCGACGGGAAACTCCTCGTGGACCAGAGCGGGCGATTTTCCGCCAAGCTCCAGGGTGACGGGAGTCAGATTTTCCGCCGCTGCCTTCATCACCAGCCGGCCCACCTGAGTGGATCCGGTGAAGAGCAAGTGATCGAAAGGCAGAGAAACAAAGGCAGCGGAAAGATCGCGGTCTCCCTCGACGACGGCCACGTACTCCGGAGGGAAGATTGACGCCAGCGCCTGCTGCAACCACGCAGCGCATCGAGGGGCGTTCTCTGAGGGTTTCAGCAGCACATGATTCCCGGCGGCCAGAGCTTCCGCCAGCGGAGAGAGTGCGAGCAGGAGCGGATAATTCCACGCTCCCACGATGCCCACAACGCCCAGTGGCTGATAAAGAACGTAGGCGCGGCTGGGCAGGAACTGCCAGTTCACAGGGACCGATCGCGGCCGTATCCATCGGGCCAGATGGCGTTTGATATGGCGTATCTCATTAATCAGCGGAAAGATCTCCAGCAGCCGCGTCTCGATAGCGGCGCGCTGGCCAAAGTCGGCATTGATGGCGTCTGTAATCGCATCCTGGCTGGAGAGAACCAGTTGCAGCAGAGCGTCGAGTGCCTCCAGCCGGCGGGCGCAGGAAAGCGGC
>JAJYFA010000224.1 GCA_021790995.1 Acidobacteriota bacterium | reverse complement strand
AGTCGTGGTGCGCACGTCCCATCCGGCGGTCACCTTCGGCGATCTGGAGCGCTCGGAGAGAGAGCTTGCCAACCGGACGCAGGAAGTACTGAACGCTTTTACCCACATGAACGGCGCGAAAGCGGTCATCGAGACCATCGCGAAGCGCCGGATCTTCCTCGGAACATTGCCGGGCATGGGAGAGACGGACAAGCGGGAGCAGGACATGCTCACCTCGAACGCCGCCGACCTTGTGCCGGTCGAGATGCCTTGGACCGGAACCCGCAAGAGTCCATTGATTCTGTTCGAGACGCCCTACCGCCAGCTGATTCCGTATTCCATGTTCGACCCGGACCTCACCGACGCCAATGGCCTGCTGATGGCGCAGACCGGAGGAGGCAAGACGCTGGCGGCGCAGCAGATGCTGTTGATGGTGGCGCGGGCCAACGCGGTGGTCTCCATTCTGGAACGCGGCGACTCCTATCAACCATTGGTGGAGCTGATGGGCGGCGAGATGATCGAGATGTCGCTCGACAGCGACCAGACCATCAATCCGTGGGACCTGCCGAAGGGCGAAACGAAGCCATCGAACGACCAGATTTCGTTTCTCAAAAATCTCACTCGGCACATGCTGGGGGAGAATACCCCGCCCGATCTCGATATCGATCTTCTGGACAGCGTTCTGCTTGATGCGATCGCATCGACGTACAAGCGCTGTAGCGCCAAGACCTCGAATCCCACCCCATTGTTCGGAGACCTGGCCGCCGAGCTGGCGCACTGGCAGGACCGGGACCGCAACCAGAAGATCAATGCGATGGCGCAGATGGCCTCGACCAAACTGCGTGCCTGGGTCGATGAAGGCCCTTATGCTCGGCTGTTCGACCGGCCGACAACCATTCAGCTCGACAATCCCTGGCTCTATTTCAACGTCGAGCGGCTCAAGGACGACCAGCGGCTCGAGCACGCCATGAGCCTCCTGATCGCACATACAGCGACCTACCGCGCCTCCGGATGGACGGGACGTCCGAGCATCGTGATGCTCGATGAGTGCTGGGCGCTGCTCGAGTCGCCGATTCTCGCTAGCGTGGTAGTCCAGCTCTTCCGCACCGCGCGCAAACGCTATGCGAGCATCTGGGGCATCAGCCAGACGCCGGAAGACTTTGTGGGGACGCCGGACAAACCCAACGAATATGGCGCCGGCATCATCAAGAATTCGACCACGAAGATCGTTGGCAAACAGCCGGGCGATATGACCGCGTTGCGGGAACATCTCCACCTGAATGAGACCGCGTTGAATCAGATCAAGACCTTTGCCCACCCGAAAAAGGGCCACAGCGCGGAGTTCCTCATCGCGATCGGAGAGAAGGCCGAATCGACCCATACCATCCGTATCGTTCCCAGCCCGGTCGATTACTGGATCACGACCACCTACCCAAGAGAGCGCACGTACCGGAAATGGTGGCTGGCGGAACACAGAGCGGCCACATTACTCGAAACCTATGAAGCGCTTGCGGGCCGCTATCCGCGTGGACTTGCGGACGTCGCTACCCTGCCGGAAGAGCGGTCCGGCGTAGTCCTGGAGGCCTTGACGAAATGAAGGACTCAACCAAGACCGCGACCGAAAGGCCCCTTCTCAATGGCGTGCCGTGCGACATCGCGGCGACGCTCGATCGAAAACCAACGCTGCGCTCTCGCTGGAAGAGGGGCTTGCTGGTTGGAGCGGTCGCTGCCGGCGCATGGCTGGCGGCGCCTGTTCCGGCCCATGCCCAGTTTTTGGATATCTTTCAAGCGATGTTCAGCACCATCCAGAGCGATATGGGCGGCTCCCTTCAGGCGATCAATCAGATGACCCAGGAGATGCAGCAGCTCTATCAGGCAACGGTGTGGCCGCTGGCGCTGGTCAATCAGGCCCGTGGTTTCGTGTCCAACTCGATCGCCAGTTATCGCAGCTACATGACCCAAGTGTTCAACACGCCATTCCAGAGCGCGACGTTGCCTAATCCGCAACAGTTGGAAACCATCCTGCACAGCCGCCAGTCCTCACAGATTTCTGCGCTCCAGACAAGTTTCAGCAGCAACTATGGATCGGTCCCTCCGGTGAATGCCGCCTCTCCCCAGGACCGCGTGATGATGGACATCGACGACTCGCTGGGGCAGGAAAATCTGAAGACCACGCTGGTCGCCGATCAGGGACAGGACCTGATTCTTCAGACGGCGAACCAGATGGAGAATCAGGTCGCCGTCGGCGCGCCCGGTTCCGACCCCTACATTACCGCGCAGGCCCAGGTCGCCAATCTTCGCTGCCAGGCATTCATGCAGAAGATGCTTGCCGCCGAACTGCGTCAGGAGGCGGGCAGGATCGCCCATGACAACGTCCTCTTGAAGCGAAGGGCAACGGCCGCGGGAGACATCAACAACCTGGTTTCCGGAGCACTCACGCGATAAGGAGGCAATCGTATGACGGAGTCGAACAAGAAAACCAACAAGATGCGGAAACCGCTCTTCTGGCGGCGTAACGAGTGCTTCGCACCGGAAGTTCCGAAGCCCGTGCCCGATATTGAATTCGAGGCGCCGAAGGAACACCCATGGTATCGGCCGAGCGTATGGAAAACGGCGGCGGCGATACTCCTGGCGTTGCTCATCATTCCATCGCGCGCGCACGGACAATTCGGAGTCGGTATCGCGGCGATTCTGGCCGGCCTGTCCCAGGTTGAGTCGCTGATGAATACCTACGTGGCTGCGCCTCTGGCGGCCATCAATCAGACGCAGCAAAGCATCGCGACGTATGAGCAGGAAGTTGTCTATCCGGTTGCCGCCATCAACCAGGCCAGGAGTTCCGTCCAACAGTTCGAGGACCAGTTCAGCCAGGTGAGCGGCATGTTCCGCGTGAACGTTGCGAGCGCCACGCTGCCCCAATCGCAGAGTCTTGAATCCATCCTGCTTTCCCGCAACGCAAACAATGTTGCAAACGTCTCTCCCCAGTTTCAAAACGTGTATGGCGTTGTAATGGCGCAGAATGCGGCATCGCCTCAGGTGCGCAACATGGCGGACATGACCGACGCGCAGGCGCAGGACGCGATGAAACGCGCCATTGAGATCGACGCCCTCGCCGATGCGGAACTTGCCGAGGCGGACAAGATGGGCCAGCAGATCTCCGCTGCTGCACCGGGGAGTGCCCCGATTCTGGAAGCGGAGGCCGATGTCTGGCTGGTGCGGGCGAATGCCTATACCCAGGCGGCCCTGGCGGAGTTGATGCGCACCCGCGGGATCGATATCGCCAACCAGAGTGAAATGTCGAAGCTCGCAGCCACCGACAACAGCAGCAATAACGGACTGATCAACGGATCCTTAACAGCGAAATAGTCATAATGACTGCGTTTCTCCATCCCGCAATCTCAGTACTCGCCTTCTTCCAGGCGACGCAGCTGAATCTGTTCGAGCGTTTCCTCACGCAGGCAGTTGCGGGAATCGATTCGACCAGCATTACGGCTGGCATGCAGAACGTGGCCTACGTCATCCTCGTGGTCGGATTTCTGTGGCAGGTGTATCAGTCGGCCCTTCATGGGGGAGATGTCCGCGGATTGGGCACGAATCTCATCAAGTACGTGGTCACGGCCATCGTCGTGATGAATTACCACGCCATCTTTACGATCCTCAATCAAGGCTTCGTCAACGCCGGCAATTGGGTCAACAGTGCGTCCGGCGCAGGAAACCTCTTCGAGAACTGGGCCAGCGATCTCCAGACGCAGTTCAGTCAGATCGGCTTTCAGAAGATGTGGGGCCTGATCACCGGCTCGGTGGCCGGTTTGATCGATGCCATGCTGATTCTGATTGCGTATGTGCTCTACCCCGTCGTGATCGTGATCTTCGGCTTCTTTTACATCCTCTACGGCAGTATCCTTTACATCTTTGGGCCGATCGTAATTGGCCTGATGCCGCTAGGAGCTACGAACCGTCTGGCCAAGTCCTACGCCGAGAACGTTTTCATCTGGAATGCCTGGCCCGTGCTTTACGGCGGCTTCGGTGCTTTGCTGAGCGCTGTGCAGATGGGGCAAGTCGGCCAGATGCTCAATCAGAACAACTTCCTGGGAGGGCTGGGAAATCTTGAAGGCTCTTTCCTGATCGGTTTTGCCAGCATCATCTTCTCGCTCGCGATCGCGATCATTCCATTCATCGCAAAGAGGATTGTGAGTGGAGATGTCGGAGCAACTGCGGCAGCGCTGATCGGCGCCGCCGCAACGGCCATCACCGCTGGCACAGCGGCAATCGAGGGAATCGCGGCTGGCGCGGCCGCTGGAGCCACTTCAGGAACTGGAGCGAGCGCAGGGACGGCGGCCGGGAGCGCAGCCTCCAGATCGACTTCGATCGCGGGGAATGGCAACCAGCCGGCTCCCGTTCAAAAAGGGCAGGATGCTTCTCTATCGAAGGCCTCCAACAATCCGGCAACAAGCAAGACTCCAACCGGAACCAAGGACGGGGACGCAGGGAACAAGGATTCCGGTGCCCCAGAAAATGGTGCATCCGGTGGTGAGATGGGTAGTTCAGGGCAGGCGGAAACCGGCGGCTTTCAGCCCACGGCCGGACTGCACGCCTCCGAAATGCGCAGGAATATTGGCCAGATTATGTACGGCAACAAGGCCGAAGACGACTCACCGAGTTCGGGTACCAGTGCTAGCCCGGAGCAGTCTGCGTCAAAGACCGCCACGAGCAATACCTCATCTCCCACGAAGGGCGCAGGCGGTTCGCGGCAACACTCGAGACCGCCCAGCGCGCGGGGAGCGGGACTCGCCACCTGGGGTGCCTATCATGCGGCACGGCTCGCCTCCTACGGAGCGGT
>JAJYFA010000223.1 GCA_021790995.1 Acidobacteriota bacterium | reverse complement strand
ATGAAAACCCATCCCTCAGGGCCTGAAGGCCGGAGATTTTCATCGGGATGCGCCTGCGGCACGGCTGAAGCCGTGCCCTTTCAAATCAAAATCATCCCGCAATCTGAAATGCGTTTGCCCTGGGGTCTTCCCACCCCGGTCCCCAAATGCGAGGGACCGGGGGCACCGTCATCGTGGTTTTGGAAGGTCACGGGACCGGGCCACCGGCCAAAGATTGGGAATCGCTGTCCTCACCGGTCTCCAGGTGCGAGAGACCGGTGGCACCGTCGGTTCGATTGGGAAGAGGATCGGGACCGTGGCCACCCGCCTTCAATTTACCTGTCTGAAAGAGCCATTTTGTTCTTTTGGTTCCTTTAGTTTCCTGTCCCCTGTCTCAGTCTTTGACCTCAACCCTAACGGGGTTTATCGTGGATGTAATTTCTTTTCTGGCCTTTGGCCATTTTCGGTCGCCGATGGGGAATTTTGGAGAGGACCTGCGCAAGGAGCGCCTGGCGCGCGGAATTGCGCTGGAGGACATCTCGGCGGTCACCAAAATCAGCCGGCGTCATCTGCTTGCGCTGGAGCAGGAGAAGTTTCGTCTGCTTCCCGGCGGGATTTTGAGCAAAGGAATTGTGCGCGGTTACACAGGCGCCCTAGGACTGGATCCCGGGGACTGGACCGAACGATTTCTTCACGCCTGCGATGCCTCGGGCCAGATGTCCGATGACGAGCGTGGCTGGACGGCCTTTGCCTCAAATGTGGGAAAAGCGCGTCTGTTGCGCCGCGAAGCCATCGAGATGCGTGTGCGCTGGGTGGGCGCGATCCTGCTGCTGCTGGCGGTGTTGGCGGGGGGCTTCCTGGTTGTGCGTTCCTTCGGCCTACGCCAGGGTTGGTGGCACTCGCTCCTGCCCACAAACGAAGTTTCGGCTGGGATCCATGCCGCATGGGACTGGATTGTGCGCCTGTTTGTACGGCTTGTGACATGGCTGCGGCGTTAAACGCAAAACGCGTGGACTTGGCTTGGTCGATCCTGCAGCTTTGTCAAGGGTTGAGGGAGAATTCTTGAGATTTGCGATCTCCAAACGGCCCCGGGAATTTCGCAGTTGAGCGGCCAATATCTGCCATCCGCTGCACAGCTTTGCTCCAGTTGGCCCACCCCAATTACCATAGACAGGATGCACTTTTGCGCCTGATCCCGCTGCATACCGGGCTCAGTGCCTGGATGCAGGAAGGAGCTAACCCAAGTTGAGCGACCGTTTTCTTTTCACTTCTGAATCGGTGACCGAGGGCCATCCGGACAAGATAGCCGACCAGGTCTCCGACGCCATTCTCGACGCCTGCCTGGAGCAGGATCCCTACAGCCGCGTAGCCGCGGAAACCCTCACCGCAACTGGTCTGGTTGTGATCGCGGGAGAGATCACCACCAAGGCGTATGTCGACTTCCAGTCGCTGGTGCGTGGCGTCGTGGCCTCGATCGGCTACGACAACGCGCTCTACGGCTTCGACTCCAACACCTGCGCCGTGATTTCCAGCATCAACAAGCAGTCGGGCGACATCGCCCAGGGCGTTGACACGGGCGGCGCCGGTGACCAGGGAATGATGTTCGGCTACGCCTCGAATGAGACGCCGGAGCTGATGCCCGCACCGATCTCGCTGGCGCACAAGCTCTGCCGCCAACTCTCCCATGTGCGCAAGAACGGCAGACTGCCCTATCTGCGCCCCGACGGCAAGAGCCAGGTGACGGTCGAATACGGCGAGAACGGGAAGCCGGCACGCATCGATGCCGTGGTCATTTCGAGCCAGCATTCCGAGTCCATCTCGAACGAGGAACTGCACGCCGACATCCTCAAGCACGTGATCCAGGCCGTGCTCCCGGCCGAGTGGCTCGACGAACACACCAAGTACCACATCAATCCCACCGGCCGATTCGTGATCGGCGGGCCTATGGGCGACACCGGACTGACGGGCCGCAAGATTATCGTGGACACTTACGGCGGCATGGGCCGGCACGGCGGCGGTGCCTTCTCTGGCAAGGATCCGACCAAGGTTGACCGTTCTGCCGCTTACATGGCACGGCACATTGCCAAGAACATCGTGGCCGCGGGTCTGGCGGAAAAGGCAGAGGTGCAACTGGCCTACGCCATCGGCGTCGCCGAACCAGTTTCGGTTCTGGTGGAAACCTTCGGCACGGGCAGGCTGAGCGAGACCACGCTCACCGAGCTTGTACGCAAGAACTTCTCGCTCACGCCCAAGGCGATCATTGACTACCTGAACCTGCGCCGCCCCATCTTCCAGAAGACTGCCGCGTATGGGCACTTTGGCCGTACCGAGCCCGAGTTCACCTGGGAGTCGACCGCCAAGGCCGCCAATCTGGTCGAACAGGCCGCTATCGCCGTGGCTCCAAAGTAACGAGCAACCCAGTTCCATTTTTTCGCTTTTTGGCGAAAGGATGGAATGGCGCATTTTGGGCGGCTGCTCTGGCAGCCGCTCTTCGTTTATGCGATCCTTTTCGCGCGAGGGGGCGGACGGCCAATAGGATGGCTGTGGCTGGAATGGTTTCGCGCGCCATTTCCCTTTTGTTTTTCGCGCTTCGAACGCCGATGCCGTAGAATGCTTCGGAGATGACGATCCGTCTAATGAAGCGGGAGAAAATATGCATCTTACTGCCTTGACTGCACTGCTGTTTGTTTGTTCAACCCTTTGCGCCGCGCAAAACGGACCGAAATGGAGCTACGCAGGAAAGACCGGGCCACTGGTCTGGGGCAAGCTCGATCCGGCGTACAAGGCCTGCTCCAGCGGCCATGAGCAATCGCCGCTCGACATTCGCAATACCCGCATCGACAAGAGTCTGCAGCCGCTTCAGTTCCACTACATTGGCGGGCCGATGACGCTCGTCAACACCGGCCGCGGTATCATCGTGCGCGTCGATCCGGGCAGTACGATGGTGGCCAACGGCGTTCGCTACCAGTTGGTCGAGTTCGACTTCCACGAACCGAGCGAGCATCCCATCAAGGGCAACTTTGACGATATGGAGGTCGACCTTGTGCATCGCAGCGACGACGGCAAAATGGCCATTGTGGCCGTGCGCCTGTCCCAGGATCGCGGCTTTCCGAACGCACTGCTTTCGACGCTCTGGGCACACATGCCCACCAAGCCTGGCGCCACTGAAAAAGTCACCGACATGGTAAACGCCGGCGGACTGCTGCCGGGCGATCAAAGCTACTGGACCTATGTTGGATCGGAGTTGGAGCCGCCTTGCACCGAGGGCGTTCGCTGGTATGTCCTCCAGGAGAACCTGACTATTAGCCGGGTGCAGTTCCGTGCCTTCACGGATCTCTATAAGATCAACACGCGCCCCCTGCAGGATCCGCACGGCAGGCGAATTGAAGCGAACCAGTAAAGCGAGGGGCCAGGGAGCGAGGATCGGAAGACGGCCCTTAGCTTTCTTCTACTTGCAGTCTATTTTCCGCCAGCGGAGTAAGCTGCAACGCGATCTCGCCGTGATTCGATTCAACCGAGATCCCTGTCAGGTCTCGCACCAGGTAGTGCGCAGCCGCGAGCGCTTCGGCGGAATGCGAAAAAGTGGTAGCCACCACAGTGCTTCCGGCGTTGCGGCCAGCCTCGGCGCCGGAGGCTGAGTCTTCAAAAACCACACAATCGACAGGTGAGACGCCGAGCAGCGCTGCTCCTGCCAGGAACGGCTCGGGGTGTGGTTTGCCACGCGTGACGCGGTCAGCGGTAACCAGGTGCGCAGGCACGGGGAGGCCGCCCGCAGCCAGACGGATGCGGGCAATCCGCTCTGTGGCGCTGGTGACAACCGTCCAGCGATCCGCGGGCAACGCGGCCAGCAGGGCAAGCACGCCGGGCAACACGGTAAGTCCTTCATTGTCGGCCAGTTCAATCTCTTCAATGACCTTGAGTTCGTCTTCGGGGTCGAGATCGGGCCGCAGGATGCGGATGGTCTCGACCGCCCGGCGTCCATGCGCGGTCTCACGTGTAAGCGAGGGATCGACAGCACGAAGCTGCGCCCACGTGGTCCAACTGCGCTCCACCGAGGCAATGGACGAGATGAGAATGCCATCCATGTCAAAAAGGACAGCTTTGCAATGGATAAGAACCGGGGAGGCGACAACAGGAGATCCCATGCTTCAATTGTATGGGGGCGCTTCAGCGGTGAATTGGGGAAGAAGGGTTGAGGCTTGTCACCAGTCTATGCGTGAGGGAACAAATGCTGGCACGGCGGCCGGTTAGAGGCCCAGCCCTACATCAGTGTTTTGCGGCGGGCTGCTTTGACTGGGCGAAACTAACGGCCGGCGGATCAGCGATGGTGACTGTCGCTGCGACGGATTGTTTGCGTAAACCTGCGGTCACGACGTTCTGATCGAGCGCAATTGCGGCATCTGCGATTGTGGCGTCGGCGGTCCAGCGATCGAAGCGGCTGATGGACGCAGGAACCCGTTCGGGCTTTGAAGATTCTGAGGGCTGGCTGCCGATGATTCCATGGCCGCACTCTAAGTGAAGTGCGCCATGTGCAGAGCTTGCGAGGTCTTTGGCGGTATAGCCGGCGAGCGTGATCTTGCCGTTGCCATTCAAAGAGGCTCCGGACCAGCGCAGTCCGAGCAGAGCGCCAAGCTGTGTGACATTCAGCTTCTTGAAGTCGCCTTCGAAGGTGTAGACAGGCTTGTCCCGATCGGTGGCGGGCTTATCGACAGAGCCCGTAAGGTGGATGCTGCCGCCAAAGATGCCCGCGTCGAGGCGCTCGACCTGCGCACCGGCCGGAAGGATGCGCAGACTGGCCGAGACCGCGTGAAGCGTAGTGGGACCGAGAACCAGCGCATCCGC
>JAJYFA010000054.1 GCA_021790995.1 Acidobacteriota bacterium | reverse complement strand
CCTTCATCTGGACCGCCAGGGCCACAGACATCCTGGAGAAAGTCACTCGCGCCCGGGACGCTCTCAATAAATGACCATATGTGTGGCGGACTACACTGGTCATCTCGCAACTGCCAACGCCGTCAACTCCGCACGAAAAAACTGAAAGCTGAGATCTGATAGCTGAAAGCTATCTTTTCAAGACCGGGTCTTCCATTCCGTTCTCGCGGAAGCCCTTCTGCCGCAGCAAACAGGAGTCGCACTCGCCGCAGGCAGCGCCCTCCGGCCCCGGATCGTAGCAACTGCTGGTGAGTCCGTAGTCCACCCCCAGCACAATGCCACGAGCCACGATCTGCGCCTTGGTCAAGGCGATGAGCGGCGTGTGAATGTGGAGATGCTGGTGGCCCTCGACGCCGGCTTTGGTGGCCAGATTCGCCATCCTCTCGAAAGCTGCGATAAATTCGGGCCGGCAGTCGGGGTAACCCGAGTAGTCGAGCGCGTTGACGCCGAGAAAAATGTCGCTCGATCCCAGCACCTCGGCCCAGGCGAGCGCGAAGGCAAGAAAAATTGTGTTGCGCGCGGGCACATAGGTAATGGGAATTCCGTGGGCCATCTCCTCGGGCGCGCGACCCTTGGGAACGGCGATGTCGGCGGTGAGCGCGGAGCCGCCGAAGGCGCGAAGGTCGATGGCGGCGATTCGATGCTGCGCCACTCCGATGGACGCGGCTACGCGCTTTGCCGCCTCAAGCTCCCAGGCATGGCGCTGGCCGTAGAAAAACGAGAGCGCGTAGAGCGCGTAGCCCTCGGATTTCGCGATGGCCAGCACGGTAGCCGAGTCGAGGCCGCCACTGAGCAGAATGACGGCTTTTTTGTTCGTGCCCATTGGAAGTCCTGTTCAAAAGAAAACAATCAAGCCCGCCAGAAGCGTGAAGGCAACCGCATATTCTTCGACTCCCTTTCCTTCAATGCATTCAGGGTCGGTCGCACAGGATGCCAAACCGAAAAACGTTCCGCAACACGAAGCTACTTGAGATCGTTGCCGCCACGGCCAATGTCCATCGAGGACGGAATCGGGTTGTCTTCGTCGACATAGGCGTCGATGCAATGGTCGAGCTTGCCCTGGGCTTCGAGGATATATTCGACGGCATCGCGCGCGGCGCCATAGCCACCGGGGTTGGGCGTGACATAGTGGGCTTCCTTCTTCACGCGCTCGCGGGCGTTGGCAACGGCCACGGCGAAACCTACCTCGCGCATGGCGGGCAGGTCGATGACATCGTCGCCTACGTAGCAGATCTCGTCGAGGCCAACACCCTCCCTGGCCATAATCTCGCGGATCGGCTTCATCTTGTAGGCCTGCCCCTGGTAAATGAATTCGAGCTTCAGGTCACGGGCGCGCGTGGCCACGGTTTCGCTGATGCGCTTGGTGATGACTCCGCACTTGAGGCCGCCGATGCGAGCCAGCGAGATCGCCGTTCCGTCGTGGGCGCTGTAGCCCTTGGCTTCGACCATGCTCATTGAGTTCACGCCGAAGCCGATGCTTTCATTGCCGCCAATCTCGTCCAGAAGTCCGCCGTGTGCAGCACCCGGGACGAGCCAGATGGTGCCGTCGGTGAAGACGCCGTCAACGTCGAAGAGGATGATCTTGATCTTGCGAGCGCGGTCTTGCGCAGTGAGTGCCATGATTCGATTTTACCGGCTGGATGCGGTGGAGAAAGTAGGGCTTGCAATCCGTGCCGCCGCATGTTAACTCTTATGATAATAATTCTTCGATTGCTGGCAAGCCGGTTAACTTTGGAGCGGTATCGGACAGGATGGTTGGCGGATGGGAATGAAGATCGGCACCACGATTCGGGCTTACCGGTTGCAGAAGGGCTACTCTCAGGGCGACATTGAGAAGAAAACAGGCCTGCTGCGGTGTTACCTGTCGCGAGTGGAAAACGGCCACACCGTGCCTTCGCTGGACACACTGGCCAAGATTGCCCACGCTCTGGACCTGCCGATTGCCCAATTTTTCGCCAGCGACACGCTGGGACGCCAGATGAATGCGCAGAGCCTTTCCGACGACGAGTTGCGCTTTTTGACGCAGATCCGCCGCTACTCCTCAAATCTGAACGACAGCGACCGCAAGCTGCTGCTGGCGATGGTGAAGAAGTTTGCCGCGACGGCAACGCGATAGCTTTCAGCGATCAGCTTCTGGTGTGTATATTCCGAGGCATTGAACCGCGGGCCGGCAGACCCTCGCAACTCCTTGCACATTGTTGTCCAGGTGGAAACGAACTGCCGGAATGTGTACGCGAGCGCCTTCTCAAATTGTGTGGCCGGGCGGCGGCATGAGCCCCTGCGGTGGCGGGATGTGCGCCACGTAAAAGCCGAAGAGCACAAGCAGGATAACGATTGCGCTGACAGCCAGGCGCATGCGCCCCGTAAATTCACTGCGCGGCGAGCCAATGCGCGGCACCAGCGGGACCGCGAAGAGCAGCCCACAAAGAAACCCGCCGATGTGGGCCGAGTTGTCGATCTCGACGCCAGTAAAGCCGCTGCCGAAGTTGAGGCCAAGTCCGATGACGAGGTTGATGGCAGCAAAGTAGATGACGGATTTACGCAATCGCTTCAGTTCGTACTGGGGAATGGGCAGGCGCTTCGACTTGAGCAGCACGATGAGCGCGCCGGCGATGCCAAAGACAGCTCCGGAGGCTCCGGCCCCGGCGGGAAAGAATGCCGCGCCTGAAGCATCGTGAATGGGCCTGACCCAGTTGCTCCAGGTGGAAAGCAGATTGCCGGCCGCCCCGGTAAGGATGTAGACGGCAACGACGCCGAACCAGTCCATCAAGGGCTCAGCCAGAAGCCCCAGGTTCCACAGGCACCACATGTTCGTAGCCAGGTGCAGAATGCCCACATGCACAAACATGGCGGAAATAATGCGCCACCACTGCCCTTCGATGAGGACACTGCCGGCATTGTCGGCGCCATAGTGCATCAACTGGTAGACCGAGGGCCCCCACGGGCTGACTCCGCGCACCACCATCAGGAGATAGACCGCGCAATTGACGCCTACCAGCAGATAGGTGGCCGAAATTGGCGCCCAGCGACGCCGTGGCCGGGGAGGCTGCGGCGCCCTTGCATCTTGCGGAGGAAGAATCTCCGGCGAATGACTCGTGGGACAACTTCCCATATCAACACTTTAACCCGGCGTGGCCCGAACCAGAAAGGAATACGAGTAAACAAAGAAACAAAGGAACGAGGTAGCTCGAATTGGCCGGCTCCGGGATTCACACGCCGGGGCGGGGTTTGGTTGTAGTCTGGAATTTAGAACCACTGCAAAAAACCTGATCGTATCCAGCGCCCCAAATGCGGGATCTGGAGCAACCGGGGTTCGTGCTGGATAAACGGCGCGAAGATGCAGGTTTTTCGAATAGTCCGCCCTCGGCGGACTCGCTCAGGGTGACCATGTTCAGGCTGCAAAGTTCACGTTGCGAGACAGGAGAGATATGGTGAGTACGGAAGCAATTGCAAGCGGCACAGGCGCGAAGGCGATTCGCCGGGCGTTGTTGAGCGTCACCGACAAGACCGGACTGGTGGAGTTTGCGCAGAGCCTGGCGGGATTCGGCGTGGAGTTGATTTCGACGGGCGGAACCGCAAAGGCTCTTCGCGAAGCGGGGCTTGCGGTGAAAGACATCAGCGAGCTGACGGGATTCCCCGAAATGCTCGACGGCCGCGTGAAGACGCTGCATCCGCGTGTGCACGGCGGGCTGCTTTATATCCGCGGCAACGCGGAGCACGAGGCGGCAGTGGCGGCGCACGGCATTCTGCCGATTGACATGGTTGTGGTGAACCTTTACGCCTTCGAGAAGACCGCGGCCAAGCCCGGTGCCGCCTTCGGGCATCTCATTGAGAACATCGATATTGGCGGGCCTTCGATGGTGCGCTCGGCGGCGAAGAACTTTGAAGACGTGGCCATTGTGACGCGTGTAGCCGACTACCCAGCGCTGGCCGAGGAGTTGAAGGCGAATGGTGGTGCGCTGTCGCGCGCAACGCGCTGGCGGCTGGCCAAGCAGGCCTTCGCGCTCACGGCTGCATACGACTCCGCGATTGCCAATACGCTCGAAAAGATTGCCGAAGCGCCCGCGCCCGTGGCGCCGGTGGAGTTCGACGATGCCTCGCTGCCGTCTACGCTGCGAGTGAATCTGCCGCTGGCGCAGGCGCTGCGTTACGGGGAGAATCCCCACCAGCGCGCGGCGCTTTATGCGGATGGCTCGGGTCTTGGCATTGCCGGTGCGCGGCAGCTCCAGGGCAAGGAGCTGAGCTTCAACAATCTGGTCGATCTCGACGCCTGCTGGGATCTCGTGCAGGAGTTCCCATCCGGCGGGTCCGATCCGGCCTGCGTGGTCATCATCAAGCACACGAATCCTTGCGGCGCGGCCACAGGTGCGGCGATTCTGGAGGCTTACAAGAAGGCCCTCGAATGCGATCCGGTGTCGGCCTTCGGCAGCGTCATCGGCATCAATCGCGAGGTGGATGGCGCGGCGGCCGAAGAGATCGCGAAGCTGTTTGTCGAGGCGATTGCCGCTCCTGCGTTTTCCGCCGCCGCCCGCGAACGCTTTGCCGCCAAAAAGAATCTCCGCCTGGTAGTGGTGAAAGCGGCGCCGGCCCGGCCCGTGGTCAAGCACGTCTCCGGCGGTCTTCTGGTGCAGGATGCCGACACTGGACGTGTGACGGAGCCGGAGCTGAAGGTGGTCACGAAGCGGCAGCCAACGGCCGAAGAGATGCGCAGCCTGCTCTTCGCGTGGCGGGTCTGCAAGCACGTGAAGTCGAACGCGATTGTGTACGCGCGCGATGGGCAGACACTGGGCGTGGGCGCGGGGCAGATGAGCCGGGTTGATGCGGCCAGGTTCGGTGCAATGAAGGCGACGCTGACTCTTAAAGACTGCGTCGCGGCTTCGGATGCGTTCTTCCCGTTCCCCGACGGCCTGGAGGCTGTGGCCTCAGCCGGAGCAACGGCGGTGATCCAGCCGGGCGGCTCGGTGCGCGACGAAGAAGTGGTTGCAGCGGCCGATAAGCTGGGGTTGGCCATGGTGTTTACTGGGATGCGGCACTTCAGACATTGAGCGGAGTTCTTGCCCTATTCAGAGCACCTGTTGAGGTTGGCGCGGTCCCACCTTAATCGATCCGCAAAAAACGCGAATCGGCGAAGGTGGGGCGCCTTGTTTCGTGCAGAGCAGGGCCAGGCCTGCTGAGGATCGCGATCCCCCTGCCTGCCGACTGTTCGTCTGAAGCCATGCGAAATTCGCCGATCCGGGCGCGCACACACGACCAATGACGCGTAAAATCGTCTTTAATGGTATGTAGAGTTGCCCGACGGTAAGAGGTACGGGTGGCCTGTCCCGAGTTTTTGGTTTTTGCTTGTCGGCCGAGATCCCTGCATGATGACAAAAATGACTGTATTTTCGCCCCTTGGGCGCACACTTGCCCCCGCCCTTCTGCTTTTCTTGCCGGCAGCAGCCGTTTACGCGCAAAACGCCCCCCGCAGCGCGTCTTTAACGGACGCACAGGCGAATCCGGCGACGGCTCCGGGCCAGCAGGATGCCACAGCAGGCGGCGCTCCGAATCGCGCCCAGGCCTACTATCACCTGGCGCTGGCAGGCGTGTATGAGGACGATGCCCTTTCCAATGGCCGCACCGACGAGGTGAACAAGGCCATCGAGGAGTACAAACTGGCGCTCGATGCCGATCCCGATTCGACGGAACTGGCCAACGAACTGGCCGCGTTTTATTTCCGCGTGGGGCGGGTACGCGACGCTGAAGCGACAGAGCAGGCCCTCGTGAAGAACGCGCCCGGCAACATCGAAGCGCGCAAACTGCTGGGCCGGATCTACCTGCGCCAGTTGAGCGAAGGCGAAAACAGCATGGCAGGAGCCGCGGCGCCGAACAATGCGCTGGACAAGGCGATTGCGGAGTTCCAGAAGATTGTGGCCCTCGAACCGAAGAGCGTGGAAGACCACATGGTGCTGGGACAGCTCTACACGGTGAAGCACCAGCCTGACAAAGCGGAGGCCGAGTTCAAGACGGCGCAGGCGATTGAACCCGAATCCGAAGAAGTTGTGCTGAACCTGGCCCGGCTCTACGCCGAGAGCGGCGACCTGCAGCACGCCACGAAGTCGATTGAGTCTGTTCCTCTGGATGGCCGCACGCCAAAAATGGAGTTCACTCTGGGCGCTTTATACGACCAGATGAAGCAGCCCAAGGATGCGATCGCGGCATATCAGCGGGCAGAAGATATGGAACCCGGCGATGTACAGACCATGGATGCGCTGGCCCAGGCGCTACTCAATAACAACCAGCTCGACCAGGCTCTGAAGCAGTACAAGGAGCTTGCTGAGGCAAACCCCGACGACGCCGAGTCGCTGATTCATATCGCTGAGATCGACCGCCGGCAGGGCAAGTACGAAGAAGCTCTGGCCGTCGTGCGCAAAGCGCGGAAGATCGATCCCAGCTCAATGGAGGCAGGATTCAACGAGGGGCTGCTGCTCGACATCCTGGACCGGCTGGACGATGCCATCAACACCTACCAGCAGATGGTGGATCTGACCTCGCACGCCAACGGCGCCTACACAGATGCGGAGAAGAACAATCGCAGCATCTTTCTGGAACGGCTGGGCGCGGTGTGCGTGGAAGACAATAAGATTGACCAGGCCATTGCTGCGTATCAGAAAATGGTGGACCTGGGAGGCAGCTACGCCGTGCGTGGCTACCAGGGCGAAGTAGACGCCTATCGCACGGCGCACGAATTCAATAAGTCGCTCGGCGTGGCCAGGGATGCCGTGGCCGCCAATCCCACGAATCCCGATCTGAAGTTGATGCTGGCCGGAGAACTGACGGACCAGGGCCATCCCGACGAGGGTCTGGCGATGGCGAAGAGCCTGCTCAAGGGCGCCACGCCCGACGAACAACGCGGCATCTGGTTTGCGATCGCACAGATGGACCTGCGGCTGCACCGCTGGAAGGATGCTGAGGAAGCACTCGACAATGGCGCGCCGCTGGCAACCAAGAAGGAAGACCGCACCTACCTGTTCTTTCTGCGCGGCGAACTGGCCGAACGGCAGAAACACTACGACGAGGCAGGGCAGTTCTTCAACCAGGCGCTTGCTCTCGATCCAGAGAACGCGATGACGCTCAACTATCTCGGCTACATGTGGGCCGACAAGGGAGAGAAATTGCCGGACGCGTTGAAGCTGATTCGCAAGGCAGTCGATCTTGAGCCGATGAATGGCGCTTATCGCGATTCGCTGGGCTGGGTGTACTTCAAGATGGGCGATTATGATCTGGCCGAGGATAATCTACGCCAGGCCGTGAACCGCGACCAGACCGATCCCACGGTGCACATGCACCTGGGCGATTTATACGAGAAGACCGGGCGCATCCGGGAAGCTGCGGCGCAGTGGGAGTTGTCGCTGTCCGAGTTTGCCAAGTCACTGCCCGCCGACATCGAACCGAGCGATGTCGCCAAAGTGCAGAAGAAGCTTGCAAGTGCACGGATCAAGCTCGCCAAAGAGAATAGCGCGCTGGGCCTGCCCAAGCCCGAATAGGCATCGAACTCCACGCACACGTTGTCTTCTGGATCGCTCAATCTGCCGGTTGACACGCGAAGGCGAGCGTCAATCACCCCACGCCAACCCTGTGCGGCTGGCATAGCGAATGCACTCCAGGTCCGCCCCTTACTGCGGCCCGCGGTGCAATCTGCATTGCGCCGAATGACAGCTATTACTTGTCGCAAAACTGTCATTCGGCGCAGTTGCTGGTCCGGGGCGGATAACCGCGCTATTGTGCGTGCGCGGCGGCCGCGGCCAGGTAGAGATCCACGTTGCTCTTATCCACAAGCTCCGTGCCGGTATCGATGAACGCCGGGTAGGGCGCGAAGGCGTCAGAACTGTAATCTTTGCCGAAATGCGCCGGCGGGTAGTGGAAGACCTCGTCCAATGCTTTGATCCCGACGAAGCCCATTGTAAAGGGCTTCTGCACCAGAGTGGCTTCGATTGTTCCGTCCTTGATTCCCTTCAGCGTATCGGGGTTCACATCCCACGCCACCACAACGCGGCTCTTGTCGCCGCTGCGCTTGACGGCGTCGGCAACCATTGGACCCGAGGCCGAATCGAGGCAGATAAAGGCATCGATCTTCTTGGGGCCTGTAAGCGCCAGCAACTGTTGGGTGCGGTCAAAGGCCACGCCTGGGTCGCCCTTGATGTCGACGACATCGACAATTTTGATGCCTGGGCTGGAACTGAAAATGTCCTTGAAGCCCTTCAATCGCTCTTCAGTGTTGGGCTGGCCGGCGATGGTAAAGAAGACTACGTTGCCCTTTCCGCCCAGCTTTTCAACGATGCGCCTGCCGCCCAGACGGCCTGCCTCCAGATTATTGGTGCCGATAAAGTAGAGTCTCTGGCTGCTTGCAGCGTCGGAATCGACGGTAATAACGGGAATACCGGCGCCGATCGCGGCATTGATCTCCGGCGTAAGGACGGTCGCATCGGAGACGGAGATCAGGATGCCCGCTGGTTTGGCGGCAACAGCGTTCTTTAATTCCGTCAGTTCAGCCTGCGGATCGTAGTTGTCGGGCCCTGCAACCTTGGCTGTTACCTGGTACCGCGCCGCGGCTTTTTTGAAGCCGGCAACGGCAGTCTTCCAGTAGTTGGAAGACATATTCGAGCCGACGAGGTAATACACCTCTTTCAGCGAGTGCCTCTGCCCGCACCCAGGGATCAATACGGTCGCCAGCGCCGCAAACGCAAGCGCCATGACTGTCCTTGCTTTCATCGTTTCCTCCTATTCCGGCAAGAGCTTTCACTACAGCCAGTGTCGAATTTTGCATACTTGCGCCGACCCATCGGAAAATCCGGCAGGATAGTACTCCCGCGAGGCCGATATTGTCCATACTTTCCGATCTATGCGTTTTATAACAGCCGAGATTTGCAATTCAGCGTGATGCAAAACACACCGATGAGCTCTCTCTGCCCACTACCTTCCCGTTTTGCGGTATAACCAGACGAGAGCCGATGACTGCACTCCTCAATGAACCTCTGCTGCCGCCGGGCATCGCCGTGAACGGCCAGGCCGAAAGCGAACTCACGCGCCGCGCCCATGCGGAACCACCGCACGCCTACCGCGCGCCCTTCGCGCGTGACGTCGCGCGGATCCTTCACGCTCGGGCTTTTCGGCGCCTGGCCGGGAAGACTCAAGTGTTCACCCGTCTGCCGGACGAGGGGCTCTCCGACCACTTTCGCAGCCGGCTGACGCACACACTTGAAGTGACGCAGATTTCGCGTACCGTTGCGACGGCGCTGGGACTGAACGCGGAACTTGCTGAAGCGCTGGCGCTGGCGCACGACATCGGGCATCCGCCTTTCGGCCACGCCGGCGAGCGCGCCCTGGACCGCGCACTGCGCTGCCACGGCATGAGCTTCGACCACAACCTTCATGCGCTGCGGATCGTCACCTGGTTTGAGGAGCGATATCCAGCCTTTCGCGGGCTGAATCTTACGCTCGCCGTGCGCGAAGGCATTGTGAAACACTCGCGCGATTACTCCGCGGCGGAACATCCTGAGTTGGCGGAGTATTTTTTAGGTGAGCTTCCGCCGCTCGAGGCTCAGTTGATCGACATGGCTGACGAGATTGCCTACCTGACCGCCGATCTCGACGATGGGCTGGATTCGGGCATCATCGCGCTCGATCAGGTGCGCGAGGCCGTGCCGCTGTTCCGCGGCTTCCACGACGCAGCGATGGCCAGTTTCCCTCGCGCCGCGCCCAAGCTCGCAGTCTATGAGGCCCTGCGGCGCCTGCTGAATGTCTTTGTCACCGACATCGTTCAGGAGATACGCGCGCGCGTTGAGGCGCTGGGCGCGACTGCGCTCGCGGAGATACGGCAGGCGCACGAAAGGCTGGCTGCGCTCAGTCCGGAGATGGAGACTGCGCGCGCAACGACAAAGGCGTTTCTTTACGCAAATCTCTACAACTCCCCCGGCCAGGAACAAGTACATGCACAGGCGGAAAAGGTGGTCATCGAGATCTTCGATCGCATGATGGGCGAACCGGAACTGATGCCGGTGGACCATCAGGCGCAGATTCCGACCGAGGGCCTGGCGCGGACCGTAGCCGATTACATTGCCGGAATGACAGACAGCTACATTGTGCAGTTGTGGGAGCGATGCGGGGAACGCTAGAGATCGCGTAGCCAGGGCAAACGCATCTTAATGCGACTTTGCCAGGAGCAGCTTGCGAGCCTCATCTGAATACGCCCCGGACAGACCGTTCTGGAGGGACTTTTCAAGGTAATAGAACCCGCTCTTTCTATTACCGCTCTGAAGATAGACCATGGCAATATCGTACTGGAATAAAGGATTCTCCGGTTCCTTCTTGATACACTCCAGAAGCAATGGCATCGCCATGTTGTCCGATCCGCTCTTGTGGTAAACCCAAGCGAGTTGATCAGAGATTACCGGGTCCATTGGCTGAGTGCGCATCGCATTTTGGGCCAGACTGAGTGCTCTTCGGGGATCTTTGCCTATCTCAGCCAAAGCCCTCGCCATGCTCGCCTGCAACCAGGGAGAGTTTGGCTCAATGCCAAGAGCCTGCTGAAAGAGATCTGCTGCTTGAGGATAATTGCCGCGCTGCATTGACAATGCAGCCAGAAGCGCATAAGGCTCCGCGTTAGATGGTTGGAGTTGAATGGCCCGCTTGTAGCTCGATTCTGCGTCATCGTACTTACCAATCCGCTCCTGGCTATGCCCTATAAGCATCAGCGCGGTTTCGTTCTTGGAGTCAACAGCCAAGGCTTGTTGTGCTGCTGCTATAACATCCAGAGGCCGATTTAGAGCCGCATACGACTGCGCAAGCAGGTTGAATAGCCGTGGATCTGCACCGTGCCCAGCAATATAGGCTTTGGTAGCTTCTACTCCAGATAATGCCTTGCCAGATCTGATATACATAGCGACCATACGGGAAAGAACATCAAATGGCTTTGAAGAGGTCTCCAAGGCTTTCTTGTACTCTTGTTCTGCACGCGGAAAGTTTCCTTTGAGAGCATAGTACTCAGCCCAACGCTCAGTAACCACGTAATTGCCGGGAGCTATACGATCTGCAACCCCGAGAGCAGCTTCAACCTCCGGCCATCTCTGCAACTCCATTGCTGCATCCGCATCGAGCAAATATCCGTCGGCACTCTGCGGATTCATGGCGATCGCCATCTTGGCATGATCTGCCGCTTCCGATGGATCGTGTATCCGCAGTAACACCTGAGCGAGTTTGAGGTGCGCAGCGGCAAAATTCTTATCGTATTTCAGGCAATCGTTGAATTGTGCCTGCGCCTTGTCCAGATTCCCCTCCTCCAGAAATGCAACCCCCAAATAATAATTCACGAATATCGAGGAAGGATCGTCGGTGGCCTGGGGTTCCAAGATTGCGATCGCCTCTTTGGTTCGCTGCGTCAAAGAGTCGATGGCTCCCTGAAAAACGAGCGCTTCGTGATCCTTGGGATTCTGACTCCGCAGCCGATCGTTCCATTGCTGCGCTTCTGCAGTGTTGCCAAGCGTAATATATTCGTTCACAAGTTTTTTGTTGACGAGGACGGACGGCTTGGCAGAATAGCTCGCCTGGTATTCCGCGAGCGCGCGTAAGGGCTGATTATGAGAGTGCCAGAAGTCTCCGACATCGGAAAGAATCTTGGCAGACGATTTTTCCTGTTTTTTAATTGATTCCACGATAGTGCCTGCCTTGGCCAATTCTCCAGTGCGGCTGTAGAAATCTGCCAGGACAAATAGCATCTGCTCATTCTTGGGATTCTTTTCTACCCCTTTTTGCAATATGTTTTCTGCATCTGCATTACGGCCTGTACTCATATATAGATTTGAAAGATCGCGATAGGCTTCGATCCGCGTGCCATCCTGCTCAATCGCTTTCTTAAAACTGGCTTCGGCCGCAGCCGTATCATTTGCCGCAATTTGGGCTATCCCTGCCCCCAGATAAACAGCTCCGTTTGAGGGATCGATTTGCTCTGCCTTTTCAAACTCCTTGATAGCTTCGGGGTATTTTTTCATCCCCATATAGGATTTGGCCAGCAGTATCATTCCCTGAACATCATCAGGCCGTTCGGCGATGACACTCTGCGCCATTTGCTGAGCATGGGAGGCATCACCCACTATCAGGTAGATCTCTCCAAGCTGGAGTGCCGCCCGGTACATTTTCGGATTCAGATCCAGAGCGCGCCGGAACGCAGCTGCAGCCTCCACATCGTTTCCGACGTAGTGATCTGCCTCCCCCAACTGGAGATAGCCATCAGCATACCCTGGATCAAGCTTGACTACGTTTCGGAACTCGATGGCCGCCTCAGCATACTTGTGCTTGGCGAAATAGCTTTGTGCCTTGTGGAGGTGATAGCTACGGACGAACTTGGCCTGCCAACGACACCCTGATAGGCAGACCAGTCCAAACAGCAGGATTACACGCAGCGCCCTTTTACCCGCATTAGAGGAATGAGTTCGTCGGAGTTTCATCGGCCTGAGCGGTGCTATAAACACAAATACACCACTATCGCCATTTTACTGTACTTGAATTTAGAATCGAGCAGGTCAAGATATTCATCTCGCCAATGAATATCTTTTTCAAATTCCTACGGAGTTTCAGAGTTGCAGCCAACGCGGGCGGCGCAAAAACATTCCAAAGAGTACCAACACCGAGAGGAAGAGCATCCCTTTGGAACCTGATTCCGGCACGGATACCGCGAGTGCTGTGGTAAATGGAGTCTTTGCCACGTAAGTAGTATTATTGCTCTCCGTACCAACCGCCAAAAACAGAGCCCCATCCGGGAAACTTGTCCCATCGGAAAAACTTACGGCGATTTGGCTAGAACCGCTAAAGTCAGTCGCGATGCTGGACCACTCATAAACCTGAAATCCTGTTACGCCAGCATCTGGCCCCCTGGTACTCCCGACGAAGCTCGAAAAATTGTAATCGGCACCGCCGGTGATACTGAGTACGCTCCAGAGTTCGCCACTGCTACTGTTGAATTCTCCAGGCGCGGTGGGTGCTACCCCTGTCCCGCTGTTAAATGAAGCGGTGAAGCTCGATGGCGTGACCGAGCTCCCATCGGGAATAAGCGCAACTAAATCCACCACCGGCACGGATCCTGAGGTGAGCGTGATGTCAAATGTTGGATTAGTACTTGTTGTAGTCCCTATATCAACGGTAGTGGTAGCAGGCGTGCAATAAGTGTCCCCTGTGTTACATAGCTGAAATGCTTGTGCCTTCGCTGCGGGAGCCGCCAGGAAACTGACAACCATCGCTAAACCCGCTGTAACAACGACTCGTATTCTTCTCATAGCGCGCCTCCTTTTGTTGAAGCCCGGGGCATGGGGATCCGCCGTTCTTCTCTTCGCATGCATTCACATGCTCCGACACTCTCAACTCTAGACTCAAATTCCGCGTTGTCAAGATTGAAAATATCTGCAACTTGTACTCACCCTCCCCTCAGGTAATCTGCATAAATTCTTTGGTTTGCACATTCTGGTTACTCATTAGTCAAAATCCTCAATTACTGTCCCATCGCGGCCTTGAAAGCTGCAAGTCGCTGCAGTTAAGTGCAAATATTTGCATACACATGAAGCCTTCAGCCCGCATTTCTCACAAGCAATGATTTTTGTGGGGGCAACAGCTTTGACTCTTGCGACGCAATGCAGACAAGGCACTCGTCGAAAATACAGCGGCGGCTGGTTGGCGTCCGTCGCCGCGGGCGCGGCAAAAGGGCTGGTTAAGCCCGTTTCGCGCGTTGTGGCCGGGAACAGGGGCAGGGACGATGTTGTGCCTATCCGAGGCTCTTTACGGAGCCTCGAACGGCATCCCCAGCAGCGTCGACAGTGCGGATTGGGCGTTTTCGAGTGCAGCTCGCAGCCGGATCTCTTCCGTTTGCTTTGTCAGGAGATTCGATTGAGTCGCGACATACATTCCGGCATTGAGATTATTCTGGCGCAGGTTTTGCCCGGCTGCGGTCGCGGCGCTTTTGAGCAATGGCAGTTGGGCGTCAAGGTCTTTGAGCTGTGCGCTCATGATCGCAATCGTCTTCCAGACCTGGTCGGCCTGGCTGGCTGCGGCATCTAGTTGCGCTTGGTATTGCTGGCGAAGCAAGTCGCGCGTGGCGCGCTGGATGGCGATCTGGCCACGGTTGCGATTGAAGAGGGGAAGCGTGAGCGACACTTCCGGACCGACGGCGTTCACGCCTTCGACCGGATCCCGCTCCAGATCGACGCCCGCGCTCATCGATGGGAACTGCGCAAGCACGGCCCGGCGCAGATTCTCCTCTTGACTCTGATAGCCCGCCTGAAGCGCGAGCAGATCGATGCGCCTGTGAGGCAGCGCAGAGACGGCGCCCTCGAACTTTGCGCGCGACAAGGATTGAATCTGCGGCGAACCGATCAGATGGAGCTTGACGCTGGGTTCAAGTCCGAGCAAGGCGTTCAGCTCATGCCGCGTCAGGTTGATGTCGATCTGAAGCTGGCGCAGAGTTGCATCCGCGTCGCTTGCAAGCGTCAGATCCGATGCGACGGTGGTGGATGTTTCGTCGCCGCGTTCCATCGCAGCTTTCGCTCGATGATAATTTTCCGTGAGAAGCGCCCTGCTCGCGTCGAGGATCGTGAGCAGGCGATCGTCGCTCTGCGCCTGGATAAACAGCTCGCGAGCTCTTTCGGCGACCTGAATCTCCTGCCAGAGAATGTTCAGATGAACCTGCGTCCCCGCCGCCCTGGCTGCTGCTTTCGCCGCGCCTCGTGTCAGTATTGACTGAATATCCTGGTTGAGGCTCAGCACACCGCCGTAGTTGAGAGCCGACGTGGCGAAGCCCGCGCCGAGTTGCGGGTCGGGCAGCAATCCGGCCTGGAGTAGTTGCGCGCCCGCGATATTTTCCTGCAACCGCGCCGCCTTCAGGTCGGGGTTGTTGAGGACGGCGAGCGTCATCACCGCCGTTACGTCGAGCCCTTGCGACGAGATGACGTGCGGCTTGAGTCCCGGCACGGCGAGCTGCGCGGCCGGAACCGACAACTGCGTGGTGCTTGCCATATCCGGCGCGGTTGGCAGAGGCTGCGGTTTATAGGTCGCACAGCCGCCCAGCACAAGACTCGCAAAAATCACCGCTGAAGCGATGAGCCGATTGGGAGATTGTGTCTTCATGCTTGTGCCTCCTTTGCCATCTGCCGGCGGCGCATGTGCAGGTAAAGCGCCGGAAGAAGGTTCGTGCTGAGCAGCGCGCTCCACAGGATGCCGCCTAGAACCACGGCCGCCAGCCCCTGCTCCGGCGCAGCGCCCTGGCCCCAGCCGAGCGCCGTCGGCAACATGCCTAGAATGGCGGTCAGCGTGGTGAGCGCGATGGGCCGGAAGCGCACGTGCACGGCTTCCTTCACGGCATCCTCGGGCGTCATGCCTTCGGCTTCGTTACGGCGCGCGCGATAGAGCAGCACGATGCCGTGATTCAGTCCGATCCCGACGAGCGTAAGAAACGCCACCAGGCCGATTGCGTTCAATCCGACTCCACTGATCACGAGCGCCAAAGCGCCGCCCGTGAAAGCGAGCGGAATCTGCAGCAGGAGCAGCCCCGGAGCCAGCAGGCCGTCGAATTGGAGGATCATGATGGCGGCCATCAGCAGAAACGCGGCGATCGCGGCCACTGCCAGCCCCAGCACAGCGCTTTCGAGCTGCGGATAGAGGCCACCGAATTCGTAGCGGTATCCGGCGGGCATATGCAGTCCAGCCAGCGATCTTCGAGCCGAGGCGATGGTGCTGCCCAGCGGGCCCGTCGGAGTGGCCAGAATTTCGAGCGCGCGCGCGCCGTCGATGTGGCGAATCTGGCTCGGCGTAGGCGCCATGCGGATGTCTGCGAGTTGTCCCAGCGGCGTCCATCCGTCGGTGCGGATCGGCAGCCGCGACAACTCGTTGATCGTTTGATCGGGCGCGCCTGCCATGCGGATGTAGAGAGCCAGCGGCACGTTGCCCTCCGGCACTTCGGCAACCACCTCTCCATTGAGAAGCGGCTGAATCTGGCCGTAGAGATCGGCCGCGGTCATCTGGCGCGCGGCGAGCGCCGCGGTCCTTGGCGTAATCTGCAACTCCGTGATCAGATAGCCATCGTTATTGAAGATTCCAGTCAGCGCGGAGATTGGCCGCAGACGCTCGACCATCTGCTGGCTCAGATTGCGCAGGCCGTCGATGTTGCTGCCGTAAACATCGATGACAAACGGCTGTGGCAGGCCCGACAGGCTCTCGCCCACGCGCTCGATGGTCGGCGTGTCGATGGAAGTTTGTACGCCTTTGGTCCGGGTCTCGTTGAGAATACGATCGCTGATCTCGTCGAGACTGTTCATGTCAACCTTCGGCTTCAGCGTAATTTGAATCTCGCCCGCGTAAGCCGGCTCAGTGTAGGCGCCGTTCGATGCCGAGCCGATGCGCGCAAAGACATGCGCCACCACCGGGTCTGCCTCAATGCGCCGCGTGATACTCATGACCACGCCTTCGGTATCGAGCAGGGAGGATCCTGGCGGCAGCGTAAAACTCTCCAGCAGCACGCCCTCGTTGGGCAGCGGCAGAAAATTGACGGGCACCAGGGCCAATCCCGCCAGGCTGCCCAGCAGAAGCAATACGCACGCGCCCACGCTCAGCTTCGGATGTTTCGCGACGACGTGGAAAAGCCGCTCGTTTTGCGTGCGCAGCGCATTGAGCGCACGGCCCGCCCAGGTTGGCGTGGCTCGGGCCTTGGCCTTGAGAAATCCAAGACTGAGCGGAACCAGGCTCACCGAAATCAGGAGCGAGGCCAGCAACGACACCGTCATGGCCAGCGCAAAGGGAATGAAGAAAAGCCCGGCTAGACCGCCCACAAACAAGAGTGGAATAAAGACAGAGACTGTCGTCAGCGTTCCGGTCACGTCGGGACCAACAATGTCGCGCAAGCCTCTTGTGACTCCTTCCCATCGCTCATCGCCCTGTTCCCATCGGTGATAAATACTTTCGAGAACGATGATTCCGTCGTCACTCAAGAGTCCGACTGCAATCGTCAGCGCGCCCAGCGTCATCAGGTTCAGGCTTTGTCCGGCTGCATAGAGGCAGGCGATGCCGAGCAGCACCGAGAGGGGAATGCTCAACGCCAGAATCCAGACACCGCGGCCACCACCCAGGACCCACAGCAGAACGGCGATTGCGAGCACGCCACCGACGATCAGATTTCTGCCCAGGTCGGTTCCGACGATGTGGACCAGATGCCCCTGATTGTAGATGCTTACCCACTTGACTCCGGCGGGCAACTGCTTCAGCGTGTCGGCCAGCGTCTTTTGCACGCGCTCATCCACCGGGATGGTGGAGGCTCCCGGCTGTTTGAAGACCACCATCGCTACGCTGGGCCGGCGATCGAGCAGAGCGGCATTGAGCGTCGGCACAGGCGCTCGCACGACGCGCGCCAATTCGCTCAGAGGAATCGGCCCATTGGCGCCGGAAACCGGAATCTGTTCGAGATCCTTAATGTGCGTGGGCAGGCTGCGCACCTCGATGAACAGATCCTGATGGCCCTGCGTGACATAACCGCCGGGCTGCAACACCACGGATTGTTGCAGCGCCGCGACCAGAGAAGAGATGGGAACGCCATACCGGTACATGGCGGCAAGATCGGGCTGCACCCAGAGCGATTCCTGCCCGGAGCCATAGACATCAACGCGGTAGACACCGGGCAACGCGCGCAGAGCCGGAACTACGTTGGCAAGAACGGCACGCTGCACCTCGGCCGGATCGACCGCTGCGGGAATATCGAGGCTCAGATCGGCGACCTCATTGATCGCCTGGCCCATAATCTCGGCCACGGGCTGAGCCGAAGCTGGAATCTGGGCGCGTGCGCGATCGATGGCTCCGTTGACCGCCATCAGATCCTGTTCGGGATCGGTGCCTTCGCGAAAACGAATGTCGGTCTCGACCACGCCGCTGCCCATGTTGGAGCGTACATCGACGAGATTTGCCAGTGCCTGTACCTCTCCCTCAAGCGGCCAGGCAATCTGCGACTCCATCTCCGCGGCCGTAGCGCCCGGCTCGTGGCTGATGACGCTGATCTCAGGAAAATTAAAGCGGGGCAGCACCTCGACCGGAATCCGCCACCAGGCGTAAAGTCCGTAGCAAAACAAAAAGCCATAGACCAGCGTCCACAGCAGGGGCTGCATCAATAAGCGGCGTAAAGTTGGATTCTCTGCCATGGTCCTCAGTCCGGAATCTGGTATTGTTCTGCAAGGCTCGAGTGAAACAACAGGTAAGCGTTATTGACCACCACCTTGGCGCCCGACGCGAGCCCGCTGACGATAGACGTCTCCCATCCTTGCGTGTGCCCCGGCACAACCTCCTGTGCTTGATCGCCGGAGGCGGTGTGAACCATCACCCACCACTTGCCTTGATTGAGAATCAGCGCCCTCGTGGGAACCGCGACCATCTGCTGTGCTGGCAGGTCAAGAGTGACTGTTCCAGACTCGCCGCTGAGCCACGAGGGATTGCCGCCAACGGCCTCCAACGCGACCGATTCGCCACCGCCAGCAGATATTGTTCCGGGAATGGATGTAACCCTGACTTTTACCGGCGCGCCTCCATCCGAGGGCGCGAATTGGCCCTTCATACCCACCCGAATAGCCGCCAGGTCCGCACCGTAGCAAGTAGCCACGAGCCACAGTCCGCTGGCCGGCTGCACAGTCAGGATCGGCTGCCCGGCGCTCACCAGCACGCCATCGGCGCTGTTGAGTTGGAGCACAGTGCCGTCCGCCGGAGACGCCACGGTCATTAACTGGCGGATCGTATTCAGCCGGGACTGTGCATTTGCTTCGCCGCTCCGGGCCTGCGCGACCGCGCTTTGGGCCTGTTGCACGGCCTGGCGCGTGGTCAGATGCGAAGGAAGTTGCTGCCGCAGAATCGCCAGCGATTTTTCCGCCGCATCCAGTTGAGCCTGCGCGCTGTGCACATCGCCTTCGCCCTGCGCGACGGCGGAAACGATCGTGGGTCCGTTCAGATGCGCCAGGCTTTGCCCCGAGCGCACGTGCATACCGGGCCTCAACTTTAAACCAGTGACAACACCCGTTTCGGCCGCGTTGACCGAAACGATACTGACGGGCACAACCTGACCGTACGCCACCAACTGCGAGATTGCAGGGTGGCTTTCGACGGTGACAGCATCCGCACCGGACGCCTGTGCGATGGCGGTTGCAGCACCACCGTTCAACAAGAGCATGGCGGCAGCCACGACGGCGCCGAAAAAGGCGAAGAGCCGTGGCTCGCCCTCAGCAGAGCAAGAGATGAACCTCATATGAAACTCCCGCGAGTCGTCGTTCGAGAAAGGGGACACGCGCACAACTACGCACGCGCGCGCACGAACACGCCAAGGAAAGATGCGGGAGTTCTAAATGCGAAGAGAAATGTCTCGCCAGGGCGGCGAAAAGAGCAGGAGAAGATATGCGGTCGCGGGGACACCCATGCGTACTCGCACCGGAGCAATCTCGATCGCGTCCGGCAGGATCGCGGCAGCAAACCAATCGAGCAGCTTTACCGATGCCCACGCCACGGCCACGCCCATTCCGGCCTCAAGCGCCATCACCATCAGGGTCGTTTCGGTGTCGTGACCAACCATCGGCAGCTCTGGGGTCTTATCCCAACTGTCAAACGCATTCAACACGGGCGGCACGGCGATCAGAAGAATGATCGCGGTCGTGACGAGAGCAAGAAACCGCCTGCGCATGAATAGATCGTACCATGCGCAAGCATTGCGGGCAGTATCGATGTTTGCCATCGTAAAACGGATCTGTTCTGAGGGAAAGCAGGCAGTTGCAATCTGCCTCGGCCTGCACAGGTGGCGGAATGCCTTGCGTTCGACGGCGATATTTACTTCCCCGTCACCAGCCCCCATAGCATCGCTATTGTCATCACAATGACGATGACGCTGGCGCCCCAGGCGATCCAGTTCCACAGACGCGAATTCTTGTATTCGCCCATGAGGTCGGAGCGGTTGATGAGCAGCAGCATGAGAATGATGATCACCGGCAGCAAGACGCCGTTGAGCACCTGCGACCATACCGCGAAGTTGACCAGCTGCGAATCCGGCAGCACCAGAACCGTAAAGGCGCCGCCAACGATAAGCAGCGAATAGAGCCAATAGAAAAACGGCGCCTCGCGGAAGCTCTTGTCGACGCCCGACTCGACGCCCAATCCCTCGCATACGGTGTAGGCCGTCGAGAGCGGCAGAATCGACGCCGCGAAGAGCGACGCGTTGAAGAGACCGAAGGCGAAGAGGACGAAAGCGTAATCGCCAGCCAGAGGGCGCATGGCTTCGGCGGCATCGGCTGCCACCTGGATGGCGCCCATGCCGTGCACGAAGAGCGTAGCCGCGCAGGCCACGACGATGAACCATGCAATGAGATCGGTAAAGATGCAGCCCACGATCACGTCGAGGCGCGAGGCCGCGTAGTCCTTTACGCGAATTCCCTTCTCCACAATCGACGACTGCAGGTAGAACTGCATCCAGGGTGCGATGGTCGTTCCCACCACGCCAATCGCCATGTAGATGTATTTCTCGTTCCAGACCGCTTTGGATGGCAGAGTCACCGTAGCCAACAGCGACTCGTGCCAGTCAGGCTGCGCAAGAAGCCCGGCGAAGATGTAGGCAATGTACACCAGCGAGGCGACGAGAAAGATCTTCTCGGTACTCTTGTAGTCGCCGCGCAGCACCAGCGCCCACACCAGCAAGGCGCAAATCGGCACGGAAATGAACTTGGAAACATGAAACAGGTGCAGCGAGCCGGCGATGCCGATGAACTCGGTAACGACGTTGGTGAAATTCACCACCACGAGCAGTACCATCAGGATGAAGGTGAGGCGCAGGCCAAACTCCTCGCGAATCAGGTCGCTCAGGCCTTTGCCCGTGACCACGCCCATGCGGCCACACATCTCCTGCACCACGATCAAGGCGATCGTGATGGGGATCATGGTCCAGAGCAGAGTGTATCCGTATTGCGCACCGGCCTGGGAGTAAGTAAAGATGCCGCCAGAGTCGTTATCGACGTTGGCCGTAATGAATCCGGGACCGAGAACGGCTAGAAAAAGAAGAATCCGGATTCGCCAGCGCTTCCACATACCGGTGCGTGTTTCCTATGGTGGGTTCATTGGGATGAAGGATTGCGAACAAAACTTCCTTCCTGACCATAACAGGCCAGACCGCGTCAACACGAGCCGCCGCCAGATTTCTGCAGGCATTTCCCGCCATGCGGTTCTTGCATAACCAGGATCGTCTCGAACGCAGCCGATTGGCCATCGCAAACCCCGCCGCGATGGTCTTGGTTTGGCCTCCCTGAAACTTTACCGGCAGAAGATTTCTCTGCGCTACAATGCTTCCATCGTATTCACGGAGGATTTATGCAAGCTCGTTTGCGCAGGTTCATTTTGGCTCTCGCTGCTCTTGCGTTCGCCGCCGGTTTCTCGCATTCGCTTATGGCGCAGGGCGCGCCAACGCAAACCACAGCCGGACAGCCTTACACCGTCGAGTACTACTACAAGTGCCAATGGGGCCATCAGCAGGAGTTTCTCGACCTGTTCCTGAAGAACCATTGGCCGCTGCTCAAGAAGATCCAGTCGACGGGGCGCATTCTGTCGCTCAAGATCGAGTCGCCGGCCTATCACACCACTGAGGACGGCCGCTGGGATTACCGCGTAACCATCGTCTACAAGAATTCGACTGTGGCCACCAGCACCAATCCCGACGAGGAAGCATTCATCAATGAGCTGTGGCCCGATCAGGAAACCTACCGCAAAGAAGAGCAGCGCCGCTTCGAAATCCTGCTCGCACATTGGGACCTGCCAGTTACCGACATCACGCCAAAGTAATTTTCGATCAGGATTCAGGAGAGTGGGGGCGGGGATCAAGAGAGGTTGAAGCAGTAAAAAGTACGTTACAAGCTGAGGGTCGCGCCCGACTGCGCGTTGTCTCGCTCCCTAGCTTTTTTGTTCCCTGCCCTTCAAAAAAATCGGCCCCCGCCGAAACGGGGGCCAAGTTGCCTTGGTTCTCTCGCGTTGCGAGAGCTTGATTGGCGGCCTAACGGTGGGGTAACCGTTGGCGGGAGCGTGCCCTGGGGGAAGGCGATGAGCCGTGTCTTACGGTTGCTCCGCGCCGGCTGCGGCAGGAGCGTTCTGGGGGGACGATCCTGACGAGGCCGCCAAACTGTTTTCCATCAGCCGCAGATGCACGGTGCTGGTTCTCACCCGAGTGGGCATCTGGCCCTGACCCTGGTCACCGGCGGCCGGAGCCGTGGCGTTGCCCAGAGCCACTGAGTGCATGCGGTAGATGGGAATCTGATGTGCTGTGACAAGGTAGCGCTCAACCGCTTCTGCCAGTCGCTGAGAGTTCTGAATGCCGGCGCTGCCTGCGGCAGGCGACTGTGCATCCAGCTCGATGATGTAGCCCTCGCGGCCGGCGAGGCCTGCTGCAAACTGATCGAGCTTGGTGCGCGCTTCGTCTGTAAGCGCCGGGTTCGCGCCGCGAAAGTCGATGTCGAGATTGGAGATCTGGCTGTATTGATCAAGCCCGTTGACAGTGCTGTTTAACTTCTCCACGTGGCTCGATGCCTGCTGCGCCGTATTGTTGGCGTTCATCGCCATTTGGTTCGCTGAGGTTGCCACCTGGCTGGCAGTGTCGGCAGAATCCTGAGCCTTCTTGATTCCGGCCTGTGCACGAGCATCCACGTCCTTGATCTCGCTTGCATTGCGGGCATTCACCTGATCCAGCTCGCTAAGCCGATCGTTAATGGGGTCAGTCTGCTTCTTAACCCACTTCTTGCGGGCAAAGGGATTGACGCGGCCCCAGAATCCTTCCTTCGGCGGAGCCAATGGCTGCAGTGTCGTCGACTGGTCGCTTGCCTGCTGCGCGGACGAAGAAGGCGCGCCCTGGGAATCCGTCGCGGATGGCTGCGCCTGCTGCGCCCAAACTGGTAGCGCCAAGGCGGAGGCAAGCGCAAACGCTGCGAAGTAACGGGGGACTGCGAGAAGCTTGGTCGATTTCATGGTCCTACCTCTCGTGAACTCAGGCTGCTCACATACTGCTGTAGGGTGAGCGCCTTTCTGTGTTCGCCCTCTCTTAAAGCACGGCGGATGCCAAAAGAAGCGCGAGGCGGACTTAAATTGGTATGTTGTTTGGAATGAATAGATTAAATGGCGATAATTGCCCGCCCGGCAGGAGGATTGGTAGATGCCGGCGGCAGAGAAACTGCGTAAAATTTACA
>JAJYFA010000222.1 GCA_021790995.1 Acidobacteriota bacterium | reverse complement strand
GGTGCTCGAATCCGCCGATGAAGGCGTTGCCGTGGCCGAAGGCGAGCGAGTAGCCGACAATCGCCCACAGAACGGTAATCAGCCCCATCATGGCGAAGCTCTGCATCATGGTGCCGAGAATGTTCTTCCTGCGCACCAGTCCGCCATAGAAAAGGGTCAGTCCCGGTCCGGTCATCAACAGCACCAGCGCGGCAGAGACCAATACCCAGGCGTTATCGCCGGCCGACTGGGCGTTTTGCACCGCCTGCTCGAGCGCGGCAATCTGGGCCTGAGTCGCGGGGGCGTTCGCGGCCGGGGTGGCTGCGGCCGTTTGGGCCAAAGTCCAGGCGGGAAATCCCAAAAGCAGAAGAAGCAGGTACCATCCAGCGGTGCGGCGGAGCATGAGGCTTTTTCGACTCCTTGAAGCAGTGGCGCGTGAGGGCGCCCCGCGCTGCGGCGGGTTTCCGGCCGCCATCCGGTCAGGGTTGTACAAAAATGCGCCAACGGCCTCAAGCTGACTTTACAGAAGCCGCCAGAGCAGGAATAGCGATCGAGTCAACTGGGCGCAAACTACACGCGCCCTTGCAAAAGGGTTGTGATAGGCCTGAATATTTCACGCACCGCATAAGGATTCCATGAAGAAAGCTAAAAAGCTATGGATTTTTTATGCGTTCTATGCATCAAGAGGGAGCCGGAATGACAAGAAGCATACCAGCGTGCGGTTGAAAGTCAGGTTGACAGACTAAGGCGGCAGGGTGGCGACGCCGGCGGGATTTTGAAGAGCGAAGCCGGGCCAGGACGATCCAGGCCGGAGGCTGGCCAAGTGACGCTTAAATGCCGGAATGGCAAGACGAGGCCGGCATGGGTATTCTGTTCATGGGGATACAAAAACAGTTGAAGCCTTGCCGGAATTCGATTTCCTGGGTGATGACCTATACGCCGAAACCGCAGCTACTGAATCCGAAAGGCTCAGGAATCGTTCGTAAACGTATTCGCCGGTCAATCCTGCTCTCTGCTGCTGCGGCGCTGATGTTTGCGCTCCCGTGCCTGGCTGCTCCTTCGAACCTGACAGCCTGCACCCGCGTCGCGTTCGACGGGCTGGTAAACGCCGGCCAGGAATGGAGGACGCCCCTCGGCGAGGGCTGGGTCTTTCGCGTGATCCCTATCGTTCCCGGACCCCACGGCTACACCGGCTGGGATCTGGTGGTTGATCGCGTTCCTCCAGCCAGCTTTCCCGATGCCCTGCTGCTGGCCACACCTCCCTACAACTCCATCAACGAGCGCGAGATCGGAACCACCTTCGGCCTGCGCGCCCAGGACGCCATCGGCTGGAACCCGCGCAGCTTTCACTTCCTCGCCAACCCGGCCGCGTTTCTTGAGGGCCAGAAGCTGTTTCTGGCGCTTTCGAGCCGGCTGCACGCGCTCGCGGCCAGTTCGCAAAAGCCGGACTCCGACCCGGAGGTCGAGCGCCTTACCCACCAGTTAATGAGTCTGCGCTCTCACTCAGCATCGGGCGAGCTGCGCATTCTCGATGCCGGCCTTGCTCCGGGGATCGCAAACCCCGCTTCCTACGCGGAGAATTGGGCGCATCAAGCGGCCTATATGTCGTACACGATGATTCCTCAGTCGGGCTTTAATTCTTCACCTCTTGGAGAGCTCGGCTGGATGCACTTTTCCCTCACGCTGTGGCTGCCTTCCGGCTGGAAGTTGCCGGGCGGCGTCAGCGGAACATCTGCCGCTTGCCCAGAATAGCCATCAGCCGTCGTAAGCCCGCCGGGCGTAGAATGGATGCATGGCGACCACAGTGGAGCGCGACCGCTATCTCTTCGGAGCGCTCGAGAGCAGCGCAAAGAATCGTCTCAGGGTGAGAGAGGCCGATTACGGCTACGAACAGCCGGAGGGCGTTCTACTCACTTCGCTCGATCTCGCAATCAACTGGATCCGCAAGAACTCCGTCTGGCCCATGACCTTTGGGCTGGCCTGCTGCGCCATCGAGATGATGTCGATGGGCGCTTCGCGCTACGACATTGCGCGCTTTGGCGCCGAGGTCTTCCGGCCGTCACCGCGCCAATCCGATCTGATGATCGTGGCCGGCCGCGTTTCGCAGAAGATGGCGCCAGTCCTGCGCCGCCTTTACGACCAAATGCCAGAACCCAAGTGGGTGATCTCGATGGGAGCCTGCGCCACCTCGGGCGGCGTCTTCAACAACTATGCCATTGTGCAGGGTGTCAATCAGGTTGTGCCGGTCGATGTCTACGTTCCCGGCTGCCCGCCGCGTCCCGAGCAGCTCATCTACGCGATCAATCTTCTCCAGGAGAAGATCCAGCACGAACGGCGCAGCTTGCTGAAGACGCTCAACGTCGGATAGCGGCAGACATTGAACTAATTCTTTCCCGCGAGACAGGAATTTCACCGTGGACCGGTTCGGTTTTGGAACACCAAGCCCTTTACGCTACGTCATTGTTACGCCTCCGGCAAACCAGAGGCGGATTCCGCACGTCCAAGAGTG
This sequence comes from Acidobacteriota bacterium, assembly GCA_021790995.1. Classification (GTDB taxonomy): domain Bacteria; phylum Acidobacteriota; class Terriglobia; order Terriglobales; family Acidobacteriaceae; genus Telmatobacter. Next base: position 2,366 of record JAJYFA010000222.1, on the reverse strand, counting down.
CAGGCGGGCGGGCAAAAGATGCAGCATTCCGCCCGTCTGATCTGGCTTGAAAAATCCCAAATACCAAAGGAGACGACCATGCAATGGGCGCAGTCATCGGCTAAAGCAATCCTGTTCGCCGCGCTGATCTCCCTCGGCGCCATCGCAGCCCACTCTCAAACCAGTGTCGCCGCCAGTCTGTATGGGGCGTTCAACGGAGCGACCTCCGGCAGCGGCACGCAACAAAGCCCGGCCAACGCCGCAGGTGGCTTGTTCGAACTGCGGCATATCAAAAATCCGCTTGTTGGCTACGAAGCCGCGTACTCCTATAACCGCGCCAACCAGAACTACTTAACTTCTCCACCTTCCGTCTGCGGACTGGTATGTCAACAGGAGGAATCCGCATCGGTCTCATCGAATGCCCACGAAATTTCCGGCGCGTGGGTGGTGTCGCTCCCTCTCGGCGGCATCAGACCCTTCGCTTTGGCAGGTGGCGGGGTTTTGCTCAATGTGCCGAGCGTGAGCAGCGCTGCATTGATCACCTGTCCGGCTGAAGGCACAACCCCGTGTACCACTGCGAGCACTCCGACCAGCACCTCCACCAAGGGCGTGTTCGTTTATGGCGCCGGGCTGGACTGGAGCTTGCTGCCGCACATCGGTTTACGCCTGCAATACCGGGGCAATCTCTACAAGGCGCCGGATCTGGTCAACGCCTTCTCGTCGACCAATGCATTTACCCACACGGCCGAGCCCATGATCGGCATCTACTTCCGCCTCTGATGCGCGGGGCGCCCCGTTTTATTGTTCCGGCAAAGAATGAGTCTCCTGGTTCCCCACCTCTTTTCCACAACGGACGCGGAAAAGGGTGGGGCGCGGGAGCCGCGTTCTCTTTCTGAATCCAGCAACGCCGAGAACGCGTTTCGGATGGGAACGCTCAATTCCAGTCCGGGCATCCGCAAATCTCGCATCGCCTTCCCGCCCTGTCTTTGTCTATTCTGGATAGAGATGCTCTGGAGTTTTCTGTTTCGATGATGCGTTTGAGCTCGTTCGCCCTGAAGCCGTGCCGGACTGAAGTTCCGGCTCTGCTCCTGCTTCTTCTTCTGTGCCTTCCCGTCCTGCGCGCGCAGCAGGCAAGATGGACCGTTCTCGGTCCCGACGGCGGTGACGCGCGCGCCTTTGCCTCCGTGCCGGGCGAGCCGCAGCATCTCTATCTCGGCACCACCAACAGTTGGCTCTACGAGTCCTTCGACGAAGGCGCCACGTGGCATCGGCTGGCGAAACTCGACCGCAGCGATGGCTTCGTGATCGACAACATCATTGTGGATTCGGCGCACCCGAAGACGCTCTACGTGGGTGCATGGAAAGACCCCAGCGATGGCGGCGTCTGGACGAGCCATGACGCCGGCCGGACATGGACCGAAACGCCATCCCTGAAGGGCCAGCCGGTGTATGCGCTTGCCCAGGCGCCCTCCGATCCCAGCGTCCTCTATGCCGGCACTCTTAAGGGCGTCTACCGTTCCGGCAACTCCGGCGCCACCTGGAACCCGATCAGCCCGGCCGGGAGCCGCGAGATTCACGAGATCGAGTCTCTGGCCATCGATCCTCGCGACGCCAATGTTGTCTACGCCGGCACATGGCACCTGCCGTGGAAGACGATGAACGGTGGCAAGAGCTGGCGCAACATCAAGCGCGGCCTCATCGTCGATTCCGACGTATTCTCGATCATCGTCGATCCCGTTCACCCCCGCACCGTGTATCTGAGCGCATGTAGCGGCATTTACAAGAGCGAGGATGCGGGCCTGCTGTTCCACAAGATTCAGGGCATCCCGAACGAGGCGAGGCGGACGCGGGTCATCATGCAGGATCCGGAAAACCGCGAGATCGTCTACGCCGGAACCACTGAAGGACTCTACAAAACCGAGAACGCCGGTCATAGCTTCCAGCGGATGACGGGCTCGGACGTGGTGATCAACGACGTGTATGTCGATCCCACGAACCCGCGCCGCGTACTGCTCGCCACCGATCGTGGCGGCGTGCTGGTCAGCGACGACGGCGGCGGCACATTTACTCCGTCGAATACGGGCATCTCCGAGCGCAAGATCGCGGCCCTGCTCGTCGATCGCAACGATCCCCGCAGCCTCTATGCCGGCGTGGTCAACGACAAGCAATTCGGCGGCGTCTTCCACTCCACGGACAGCGGCGCGCACTGGCAGCAGCTTGACGCCGGACTCGACGGCCGCGACGTCTTCTCTCTTGCGCAGTCCAAAGACGGCACGATCGTAGCCGGAACCAGCCATGGCATTTTCGTTCTTCCTGCCGGCGACCCGCCCGCCGCAGGCGGCGCATCAGCCGCTGCGGGGAGCGTTTCCGGTGATGCGCTCGTCTGG
>JAJYFA010000053.1 GCA_021790995.1 Acidobacteriota bacterium | reverse complement strand
CGCAGGCATTCTATATTCCACGTACAAAGAGGCCCGGCTTGTGCCGGGCCTCTTTGTATCGCTTGAGCGCCGCACTATTGCGCCGGCGGCATACCCGTCTGGTTCGGAGCCGCGGGCGGCTTCATGATGGGCTCATTGCCCGGCTTGGCCGGTGCAACGCCGGGAATCAACGGCGCGGCCGCCAGATTTCCCGCCGCGGCTTCCGGCAGGTTGATTCCATAGTGCTGCAAGGTCGACGCCAGAGTCTGGTAAAGACCGGCGCGGTCCTTGGCGTAGGCGGCGTGAGCGGCAATCAGATTATCCTCCGCTGTCGCCAGGTTGCGCTGTTGCTGCAGGACATTGGCGGTTGTCGAAGCGCCCAGATGCAGCTTCTTCTCTTCGGCATCCAGACTTTGTTGTGCATAGTTGCCCGCCGCCTCTGCCGCCCGTACCTGGGCGCGGTCGTTCGTCAGCGCGAACTTTGCGTTCACCACCTGCATGCGAATCTCTGTATAGAGCTGCTCCAGCCGCAGCTCCGCCTGCCGGTACTCCATCAGCGAGCGCGCCTGCTGCGCCTGCGCCTCGCGGTTGCGGATGTTGATTGTCAGATTGAAGCCCACACCCTTGTCCGGCGCCGTGCTGTTCACCAGATCGGAAAGGACGCCGCCGTAGCCCGCTGGCACAGTACTCTGATAGCCCGTGGTGAAACAGGACTGGCCAAAGAATCCGCAGTTGGGATTCAGAGGACCGCCGATGACGTTCGAGCCGTAGTACCCGTAAACGTCAAGTGCCGGCAACAGGGCATTCCGCGCCCCTTTGAGCGTGATCTCATCGTTGCGCAGCGTAAGCACAGCCTGCTCCAGTTCGGGTCTCCGCTGAAACGCCTCCTGCACCAGCGCCTCCACCGGCTGGCTCTCTTCGGAGATGGGATCCATGCTCACGCGATCGGTCGGGATCACCGGCGCTCCCGAGAGCACGGTGTCGTTCAGATTGCGCGTGATGGCCTGCTTGATGATCTGCTGCTGGTAGTTCAGCGCGCTCTGTGCGCTGATGAGCGCCTGCTGGTCGGAGGCCACGCCGGACTCTGCGTTCACCACGTCAAGCGGCGCCATGGAGCCAACCTGCAACTGCTTCTTGTCGTCAGCCAGTAACTGCGTGCTCTGATCAAGCGCGTGTTCCTTGGCCTGCACATCCTCGTAGGCCTGCACCAGCCCCCAGTAGATCGTCTCCACCTGGTTCACGGTGTAGAGAATCTGCTGGCGGAAGGACGAGTCGGTAATGCGGCGATCGTTCAGAGCCTGGTAGATAAATCGTTTGTTGATCCAGAAACCCGCGCCCTGCAGCAGGTGCTGCGTCACGGTGGTCTTGAACTGGGAGTTATATGCGGGCAGATAGAAGGTAAACGGGCTGTTGCTGGTGGTGCGGGTGTTCGTCCACGCGAGAGCCAAAGCGGTTCCCGGCGTGAAGCCCTGGTTGTAGGTGAAGCTATAGGTATTGGTATTGGTGGCAGCCGCAGGATTGAAGATGCCCTGTTCCTGAGTGCGGGTCCTGTCCAGTGTAATGGCTCCCGTAAGCGTGGGATCCAAGATCTCGGGCGCCGGGCCCGCGCCAGCGGTGGTCAACGTGAGACCACTGACGCCCGAACCCGCGCCGCCCGAACCAACCGCCGTGCCGCCAGGACCGCCGCCTGTGGACAGCGTTGAAGTAGACCCGCCCAGTGTGCCGGTCAGCAAACCGGATGGCGCGCCCAGCGGCGCCGCTCCAGTTCGAGTCCGCAAGATATCGGTGTCTGCAATGTCGAGATCGTAACGCGCAATGGCAATGTCGTAGTTGTTTTCGATCGCCAGGGCAATCGCGTCGGAAAGACTGAGATAGATCTTGCCGTCCTTGACAAGATCGGCGAGGCGCACAGAGTTCGCGAAGCTCGCTTTGGGTACCGCCGTTGGCCTGTAAACATTGATTGGGTTGACGAGCCAACTGCCAAAAGGCTTGGAGAAGTTGCGGCCCGAACTGCGCAGCGGAGCCGGCTGCGTGGGAACCGGAACGGGCGCCACCGGAAGGTTGGAAGCTGACTTCTCAGGCCGCTTCTGACCTGCGCCCAACTGCTGTGCGTAGCCGGGCGGAGTCGTCGCTGCCAGCGTCAGCAGTACGGCCGCCGCCGCGCGCAATCGGCCTGTTGCGAACTTCCGTGCTTCCCGGCTTTGCCTGACTCCCTCGTGTTCACTGTTTCTGGCACACTCCCGATGCAACCGACCAGCCTTTACAAAATGCATAATTCCTCTCTTAACGATTTCCGGCATGCGGAAGGTTGCGCTTCAATGCCGTCTGCACATCGCTCCGGATGCAAGTTTCGGGCTTCTCTAAACGATTATCGCCGTTACGCGGAACTGAATCACCAGAACATGATTACGAAATCGGTACCTCATCCGTTCCCTATTTACATAGATCGCGGCTTCAATTCCAGTTCGAGTTCTGCCGAGGCTTGTTGCGCCAACTGTTGCCGTCCGTCATCAATCCGATCGCTGATGCCTTGCAACAGGTGCACAGTCTCGGCCGCGGCACCCAAAAAGCAGTTTGACCATTCCATCTCTCTCTATTGATCCGTCAAAAAAACTGCGCCCGTGCCCTTTCCTTCTTCCGTGTACTTTTTTGTTCCTTCCGCCCGCCCAGGCAATACACCCTTTTCCAGCGAGCTGCATTCGTTCGAATCGCAAGCACCATTGGACTGGCTTGGAAATTAACTAACTGGTTAGTAAAATACCCCAAACCTGCCCTGTTTCGCAACTCTTTTCGGCCAACCTCAAGCCATGCAGCGATTTTCCGCAGCACCGGCCTGTGTATGAGTCTCACCGAATGGCAATCGGCTACCCTAAAAGAAACTACTTCTGTGACTGACCGATCCCAAGCCGACGCGCATCTGCAAAACTGGAAACTGACCCTGGCCTACGATGGAACCGACTTTCAGGGTTGGCAGGTGCAGCCCGGTCTTGTGACCATCCAAGGTGAATTACAAGCAGCCCTCGGCCGGATTACGGGTGAGTCGCCCCTGCCGCAGGGTTCAGGCCGCACCGACGCGGGAGTGCACGCTCTCGGCCAGGTGGCCAGCTTCGCTCTGCGGGCCCCGATCCCTGCCGCCAATCTTCATCGCGCGCTCAACCGGACGCTGCCGCCATCGATTCGCGTCCTTGCGGCGGAGCTTGCCCCCATCGCATTTCACGCACGCCACTCGGCCGTGGCCAAAACTTACGAGTATCGCATCTTTCGCGAACCGCTTTGCCCCCCATTCCTCGCACGCTACGTTTACGCCTGCCCGTGGACGCTCGATCTCGACAAACTCCAGGCGTGTGCGCGCATTTTTTCAGGCGAGCACGACTTCCTGAGCTTTGCCGCCAGCGATCCGGACCTGAGCGAACGCGAATCGGGCGTTCAATTGGACGGCGCCGGAGCCTGCGGCGCGCCGCGCATTGGGCCCAGATCGACGGTGCGGATCATCCACTCCTCGGCCTGGGAGCAGCGCGCTGGTGATTCCGGCGCGCTCCTTGTCTACCGTGTGTGCGGCAACGGCTTCCTGCACCACATGGTGCGCAACCTAGTGGGAACCATGCTGGATGTGGGCCGGGGGCAACTGGATCCCCATGAAATTCCGGCGATTCTCGCTGCGCGCGACCGCACCGCGGCAGGGCCAACAGCGCCAGCGCGGGGATTGTTCCTGCATTCGGTGGAGTACGAAAAGACTGAATTCAGACCGGATCAGGATTGAATTCAGACCGAATTCGGTCTATGGGCGCTGGCTATTCGCTCCTTGGCTTTTGACCCGCCCTGCTACTCTGAATCCATCGCCATGCCGGAGCCTTCCCCAAACTTTACGTCGGCATTTTCGCGCGTGACCGCTTTGGCCACACGGCGTGCAGTTCACGCGGCGTTTTCATGGCTGCATGGGAATCCCAAAACTTTCATGGATTGGCAGATTGAGCTGGCCGGCATTCCTGCGCCCTCGAACCGCGAGCAGGAGCGAGCACAGTGGCTCAAGGCGCGATTCGCTGAAGCTGGCGTGAGCGCAGTCGAGACCGACGCGGTGGGCAATGTCGTTGGCATTCTGCCCGCAACAAACCTGCCCGCCGAGAGCACCGGACCGGTGGTTCTGCTGTCGGCGCACCTCGATACCGTTTTCCCCGCAAGCACGCCGCTTCATCCCGTGCTCGTCAACGATTGTCTCCAGGCTCCGGGAGCGTGCGATAACGCGGCCGGCGTCGTGGGCATGATGGCGGTCATCCATGCGCTGCTCCACGCCAGCGTGCAGTTGCCGGCGCCGCTCGTGGTCCTGGGCAACGTTGGTGAAGAGGGCGAAGGCGATCTGCGCGGCGTGCGGCATTTTTACGAGCACAACGCGCTGGCCGGACGCGTGGCCGCACACATAGCGCTCGATGGCGCAGGCGCGGATGCAGCCGTAACGCAGGCTCTGGGCAGCCGTCGCTTCCGCGTCACCATCACCGGACCGGGGGGACATAGCTTTACCGACGCGGGCACGCCAAACCCCATCGCCGCATTAGCCACGGCGCTCGCCCAACTGGCGGAAACAGCCTTGCCCGAAGAGCCGCGCACCACGCTCAATCTGGGAACGATGCGCGGAGGCATCAGCGTAAACTCGATCCCCGAAAGCGCTGAAGCCACGATCGATTTTCGCTCCACCGATTCCAACCAGTTGGTGCGCCTTGAAGTCGCGCTGCATCGCGCTGTTGAGGACGCCGTGGAGCACTGGAATGCATGGTCAAAAGTATCGGGCGTCGACTCGCGCCGACGTCTGGCGTTCGAAATCGCGAAGATCGGCGACCGCCCGGCGGCAACGCTGCCTGGCGATTCAGCACTGCTCGCCGCATTGCGCGCGGTGGATCGGCACCTGGGACTGAACACCGACCTCCGGCTGGGATCGACAGATGCCAACCTTCCGCTGGCGCTCGGCGTCCCGGCGCTTTCCATGGGCGCCGGCGGCGAAGGCGGCCATGCGCACACCGTCCACGAATGGTACTCACCGAAGAACCGCGAGTTGGGACTCAAGCGCGTTCTCCTGCTGGCCCTGGCTCTGCTGGAGTGGGCGGCGGAACAGTAAACCTAATTCAGAGGGCCCAATGCTCCTCTTTTGCCGTCCGAAGCATCAAAGCATGAAGCAGGTCTCCTACCTTATCCGGCAATCAGCGCCGGGGGTATCGGCAGCATCCCGTTGCAGATACGCCGAATCATGATCGTAGGCGCCACCGGCTGACTATACTGGGAAGAGAGGCGGCCATCGGCACAACGGCTGCAGAGCCAGGCGCCTCAAGAGGTCTATGAATCTATGAAATGGCTCTTCGATCGGCTTCGCTCGCGCCGCCTCACTTCGGCATTTTTGATGCTTGCCACGATTTCGGTTGTGATCGTGGCCGGCTCGTTCGCCGCCCACGGAGTTCGTGGGCAGGAATCACAAAACGACTCGAGCGACGCTACTCCGCTCAAGATTGTGCATTCGACCATCCCACCCAACGATTTTGTGCGTATCGCCAAAGCGGTGGGACCGGCAGTTGTGAATATCAACACGCAGACGCTGCCGAAGCAAGCAAATGGCGGACGCCGCGGCTTCCACCTCCGCTCACAACCTGACCAGCAGAATCCCGGCGACAATGGCGGCGATCAGGGAGATAACACCCCCCAAAACCCCTTCAGCTGGTTCTTTGGCGGACAGATTCCGGGAATGCCTGACCAGGGCGACAACGGCGGCGGCGTGCAGGAATCCCTCGGCTCCGGCTTCATTGTCGATCCCAAGGGCTACATCATCACGAACGATCACGTGGTCGATAAGGCCGACAAGATTTACGTCAAGCTTTCGACCGATCCCGACACCGAAGACCTGGGCCGGCCGGCGCGCGTGATCGGCGTCGACAAGGCTACGGATCTGGCGGTGATCAAGATCGATACCGACAAGCCGCTGCCCACCGTAAAGATGGGCGACTCCGACGCAGCACAGGTAGGCGACTGGGTTGAGGCCATCGGCAGTCCGTTCGCGCTGGCCCAGACCGTGACCGCCGGCATCATCTCGGCCAAGAACCGAACCATCGAACCGGGCGTCAAGGGCCAGTTCCAGCACTTCCTGCAAACCGACGCAGCCATCAACCCTGGCAACTCCGGCGGGCCATTGCTGAACATGAACGGCGAGGTGATCGGCGTCAACACCGCCATTTATACGCAATCGGCAGGCTATGAGGGCATCGGTTTCGCCATGCCGTCAAACACCGTGGTCGCCGTCTACAACGACCTCATCGGCCCCACCCACAAGGTAACGCGCGGCTCCATTGGCATCCAGTTCCGTGAGGGGGTATCGGCCAGCGTCAATCGTATTTACGGCTTCAAGAGCGGCGTCATCGTGAGTGCGGTCGAGCAGGGCGGGCCTGCGGACAAGGCCGGTCTCAAGGAGGGTGACATTATCACCACTGTCGATGGGCGCGCGATCAAGGATGGCGACGATCTGGTGAACGAGATTGCCAACCGCAAGCCTGGATCGACCGCCCGTCTCGGATTCATCCGCAACGGCCAACACATGGATACGACGGTGACCATCGGCGATCGCGACAAAGTCTTTGCCGATCTCAACAATCCACAGCCTCAGACGGGTGAGCAAACTCCTGGCGGCGCCGGCCAAGCCAAGCTGGGCGTCATGGTGCACGCAATTACGCCCTCCATGGCAGCAAAGATCCACTCCTCCGGCGTGATCATCGACTCCGTGCGCACTGGCTCCTTTGCAGATCTGCAGGGACTTGGGCCGGGACTCGTCATCACGCGCGTCAACCGGCAACCCACGGCAACCAAAGAGCAATTTGACGCGGTGGTGAGCAAACTCAAGACCGGCGACGATGTGGTGTTCGAAGTGATCGACCCACAGCATCCGGAAATGGGCATCAACTACATCGGCGGAACCTTGTAACCCCCCAGGCGCGGGCGCCGGCGGCAATCCGCAGGACCGGCGTCCGCCCCGTTCATGTTACCCGAACGTTTTTCCCTCTTGGATTTTTCCCTTGTCCTATTGCCTTGACTTGACTACACTTTACCCAAGAGTCCGAAAGAGCTGGGCAACTCATCCAGGCGGATCGTATATGCTTTCATTTCGTTATTTCGCTGCACTATTGCTCTCCGCGTTACTTGTCGCGCCTTCAGCATTCGCATCCCACGTGCATCGCTCGCCAACCAGCGGACGCTATCGCATCCACAAGGGTCGCCACGTCAGGCACTCCAGCCTGAGGTCGCGCAAGCCACGCGGCCAGCAATCCATTGAGCCGGATCGTGTCACACAGATACAGCAGGCGCTTATCAGCAAGCATTACCTGACAGGCGATCCCACCGGCAAGTGGGACGCGACGACCGTGGCAGCGATGCAGAAGTTTCAGTCCGATAATGGATGGCAAACCAAGCTGACACCCGACTCGCGCGCCTTGATGAAACTCGGCCTTGGCCCCGATTACTCCACAGCCATCAACGCCAAGGGCTCGAACTTTGCTCCGCAGACAAACTCAGACAGCGAGACCGGCTCTGACGATTCCGGCTTTGTCGAAGCGTCAGGCGTGAGTCAGTAGATCATCCTTCGCTCTCTCACGGCCTCATCGCCGGCATTTCCATGAGCAAGAACTCGTACCGCGCCCGCGTCGTGTCCGGACTGGCGTGCGTCTCGCGGTCCAGATGAAGCACCTCGCCGGTCTTGTCGTACCTCGGCCACTCGGGCAGGCCCGGCCTGTTGGGATCGCCGGACTTGGCGAAGCTGGTCCAATAATCCATCATCTCTTCGCTCAGCTTGCGATCCTCCGGCCGCCACACCGCGCCGGGACGCGTATCGAGAGTGCCGAATACGTATTCGATATCGTCGGAGTGAAAGGCCGAAGAGTCGTGAAACTTGCTCGTCGGCGCCGCTAATTCGAAGTGGTAACGATAGACCGGCGCTTCGCCGGTCTTCACCTGGGCTTCAATCCACCTCCATGTGCCGAAAGCTATGAACAGATCGCCGGCATAGTCGATGGCAGAGCGCGCGGCCTCGGCGTCGTCGTTTCCCGGATAAACCTTGAGAAACTCCGCCGCATGATCGCCGAATCGCTTTTCGGCTTGCGACTTCCATTTCGCGGCTGTCATCCCTCTCGCCGCAGCCAGCCCGCCTTCATCGCGATTCCAGCCCGCCAGAAGCGGAACGTGCGCCTGCTTTCCCTCCGCATAAGTCTCGGAAACAGGCTCCGTCAGAACTTTGCCATCGATGACCGGGGCAAACCTCGGCGCTCCCGCCTTCCTCGAACCTGCCAGGATGGCATCGGCGGGCATTGCGCGCAGCTCGGCCAGTGATTTGGCTCCCAGCGACCGCGCCCAGGCGGTCTCAGCCGGCGCCGCAGCAGCCGCGGTTTCACCGCCCAGTCCCTCGCCAAACGCCGCGCCGCTCTCCCCAATCGCTTGGCTGAATAGCCCTTGCGCCAGGGGCGACGCCATCAGCGTGCTCACCGCGAACGATCCCGCACTTTCGCCGAAGATCGTCACATTTTCCGGGTTGCCGCCGAACTTCGCGATGTTTGCCTGCACCCAGCGCAGCGCTGCAATCATGTCCATCAACCCATAGTTGCCCGCTGCGCCGTCGCCTTCGTTCCTCAGTCCCTCGGTATCCAGAAAGCCAAACACGCCCAGCCGGTAATTGATCGTTACCAGCACAACGCCCTTCGCCGGCAGAAAATCGCCATTGTGCCGCGGCTCGGACGCAGATCCCGCAAAATACCCTCCGCCATGGATCCAGAACATCACCGGCAGTTTGCTCCTGCGCTTTCTCTTTGCGGGAGTGAAGACATTGAGGTAGAGGCAATCCTCACTCGGGCCCGCATCCTGAAAACTCATGTCAGAAAACGGCACCTGCATGCAATGTGCGCCGTAGTGGGTCGCATCGCGCAAACCCTTCCAATTCGGCACCGGCGCTGGCGCCCTCCAGCGCAGATCACCGACAGGCGGTGCGGCAAAGGGAATGCCAAGAAAGGCACGCACCTTGCCCTCGTTGATCAGCTTGCCGCGCAACTTGCCCTGCTCAACCTTCACCTTCAGGGGGTTGCCATAGGCAGGCGCTGCAAATCCTACAGCCAACAGCGCCAACGCCGGCGCATAATGTACGATTCCCAAAAAACGCATAAGACTCCCCCTGCAACCCCTGCCATCGATGCCTGCGCACGGCAGCCGTCAACAAATGCTCAGTGCCGATCTCCGACCGCAGCGGTTTTCAACAAGAACTCGTAGCGCGCATGCGTTGTGTCGGGGCTTGCGTGCGTCTCGCGGTCGAGATGCTCAACCGCGTGCGTCTTGTCGTAGCGCGGCCACTCGGGCAAACCGGGGCCATTGGGATCGCCTGTCTTCGCAAAGTTTGTCCAATAGCTCATCATCTCCGCGCTCAGCTTACGGTCCTCCGGCCGCCATGTGGAACCGCGGCGCACATCGAGCGTACCAAAAACGTATTCGAGATCGTCCGAGTGCCAGGCATACCCACCCACGGGATGCATTTCACTCGGTGGGGCCGGCAGTTCAAAATGATAGCGATAGACCGGCGCCTCGCCGGTCTTCGTCTGCGCCTCGATCCACTGCCACGTCCCAAAGGCGATAAACATGTCGCTGGTGAAGTCGTCGGCCGAACGCACCGCCTCCGCGTCGGTATTCCCGGGATAGACCGCCAGAAACTCGTTGGCGTGGTCGCCAAAATGCTCCCCGGCAAAGGCCTTCCACTTCTCCGCCGTCATTCCCTTCGACAAGGTACCTGCCCGCTCGTCGCGGTTCCATCCCGCGAGCAGCGGCACATGCGCTTGCTTCCCGGCCGCGTAGGTCTTCGCAATAGGCTCCGTCACCAGCTTTCCATCAATCACGGGAGTGAATCCCACCACCCCCTTTTTCTTTGCCGCATTAATCAAACGATCCATGGAGAGCATCCGCGCCTCGGCCAGGTTCTTCACACCGAGCGACTCGATCCACGCCTGATCGCGCGCCGCGCGCACAGCGAGAGGATCGGTGGGCAGCACCGCGCTGAAGGCCCCTCCGCTTTCACCAATGGCTTTTTGAAAGAGTCCCTGCGCCGCGGGTGAGGCCATCAGGGTACTCACGGCAAACGAACCGGCGCTCTCGCCAAAGATTGTAACGTTGCCAGGATCGCCGCCAAAGCGGGCGATATTGGCGTGCACCCACTGGAAGGCCGCGACCATATCCATCAAACCGTAGTTGCCCGCCGCGCCGCCGCCCTCGCGCCGCAGGTCTTCACTCGCAAGAAAACCAAAAACGCCCATCCGGTAATTGATGTTCACAAGAACGACACCGTGCTCCACAAGCGGCGAGTCCGAATAGCGCGGCTCCGAACTGCCGCCGGCTGCGTAGCCACCGCCGTGAATCCAGACCATCACGGGCAGCCGCGCATCCGGGTCCGTCTTTGCGGGCGTGTAGACATCGAGATAGAGGCAATCCTCGCTCGGCCCCGGATCCTGAAAGATGTAATCGGCCCAGATCGGCCACTGCGGGCAACGTGGCGCATACTTCGTGGCGTCGCGCACGCCCTTCCACGGGGCCGGCCGCACGGGCGCCTTCCAGCGCAGGTCGTCGACAGGCGGCGCGGCAAAGGGAATGCCGAGAAACGCCCGCATCAGACCGTTCTTCACCAGCTTGCCGTGAATGCTGCCCTGCTGCGTCTTGACGGTTAAAGAATCGGCATGGGCCAGAGACAGCGCACCAAAAGCCAGGCTCAACATCACCGCTGCGCGGACAAAACGATTTCTCATCGTGAAATCCCCCGCAAATCACGATAGCAAAAAAGACCGCAAACAGGCGTCGCCCGACTCCCCAGCCCCCACACGCCTCCTGATGACTGCAAAAGACTCACTCGCTCAGGGTGGAGTAATAAGCATTCCTTACACGGCAGAATTCAGGAACTCAGGCCTGCTCTGGCCCGAGTAGGTCGGCCATCGTTTCGCGCCGCCGGATCAGACGCGCTTTTTTACCTTCGACCAGCACCTCGGCCGGCCGCGGGCGCGTGTTGTAGTTCGAGCTCTGCGCCATGCCATAGGCGCCGGCGTCGAGCAGCGCCACCAGGTCGCCTGGCTCGACGGGCGCGAGCTTGCGGTCGCGCGCAAAGAAGTCCCCCGACTCGCAGACCGGACCCACCACATCGACCATGCGCGGCTTCCCTGCCCTCGGCCGCACAGGAACGATCTCGTGCCATGCCTGGTAAAGCGCGGGGCGAATCAGGTCGTTCATGGCCGCATCGACAATTACGAAAGTCTTCTTGCCGTTGCGCTTGACGTAAAGAACGCGCGCCATGAGCGCCCCGGCCTGCGCGACCAGAAAACGGCCCGGCTCCACAAGCAGACGGCCTGGAAAATCGCCGAGCGCCTCTTCGACTGCCGCGGCATACTCGCCAACCTTTTCCGCAGCATCAAAAGCGCCAGCATGATAGTCAATGCCGAGACCACCGCCGGCGTCGATGGCCTCGATCGCGACCCCCTCGCGCCGCAACTGCCGCGCCAGCCTGCTCACACGCTCAATGGCCTTGCCAAACGGAGCCGCCGAGCGAATCTGCGAACCGATATGCACGCTCACGCCGTGCGCTTCAAGCCAGCGATCGCTCGCCGCGCTTTTGTAGATGCCCAACGCGCGCCGGATGTCGATGCCGAACTTGTGCTCGCTGAGGCCCGTCGAAATGTAGGGATGCGTCTCGGCAAAGACATCGGGATTGACACGCAACGCAAAGCGGGCGCGAATCCGGAGCCGGCGCGCGCGCGCCGCAAGCAGCTTCAGCTCCGATTCGCTCTCCACATTGAACTGCAGAATCCCGGCCTTCAGCGCCAGATCGATCTCCGCGGCCGTCTTGCCCACGCCCGAAAACACCACGCGGCCCGCGGCTTCGGGCGCGACAGCCAGCACGCGCTCCAACTCGCCACCTGAAACGATATCGAAGCCAGCGCCGCGCTCTGCAAGCAGCTTGAGAATCGCCAGTGCGGAGTTGGCCTTGACCGCGTAACAGACCAGATGTTCCCGGCTAGCGAGAGCCTGCTGAAACAGGCCCAGACGTTCGACGATCTGGTCGGCCGAGTAGACGTAGAGCGGCGTACCGAAGCGGCGCGCCAGCGAGTCGAGCGAAGCACCGCCGCAGTGCAAAGCGGCACCGGGCTGCGGAGTGAAAAATGGGCGCGGGGATGGAACTGTTTTATCAGGCACAATGCACGTCCAAAACCGTGAAACCTTGTATTGAGCGTACAGCACCGAGCCAGGAAAATCGCACGATCCCGGAAGCCGGAGGTCAAGACGCACAATTCGTCGCTGCGAACACCACGCCTGCGGCGCCCGCTGCAACCAACCGCCTCACCACCCGCCCGATACAATAAACATCTGAATGAACGAATTGCCTCAAGTCGACCTGGTGGGCGTGGGACTCAACGCCACCGATACGCTGATTCCCGTGCCTCAATTCCCGGAGCGCGGCTCCAAGCTTGAGTACAGATCCGCAACCGTGATGCCGGGCGGACAGGTGGCGACAACCGTCGTTGCCTGCCAGACCTGGGGCCTGCGCACGCGCTACGTGGGCAAACTGGGCGACGACGATGCAGGGCGCCTGCACGAAGAGGCCTTCCGGCGCTGCGGCGTGGACGCGCGACTCATCAAAGTGCCCGGCGGCGTGAGCCCGCAGTCGCTCATCCTGGTGGACGCGGGCGGCGAGCGCACCATTCTTTGCCGGCGCGACGAGCAGATGACGCTCCGCCCCGAGGAGTTGCGGCGCGAGTGGGTCGTGAACGCGCGCCTGCTGCACCTGGACGGGCACGACACGGCCGCCGCCACGCTAGCCGCAAGCTGGGCGCGCGAGGCCGGCATTCCCGTAGTGGCCGATCTCGACGACACCTACCCCGGCGTCGAAGATCTCGTTGCCAACATCGACTACCTGATCGTCAGCAAGGACTTCGCCTGCCGCCTGATGGACGACACAAACCTCGAACGCGCCCTGCGCAGCATGTTGACGCGTTACGGCAGCAGGCTGAGCGCGGCCACGCTGGGCGAGGACGGCGTATTGGCGTGGGACGGCAGGAATTTCCTGCACTCGGCCGCTTACCGCGTGCCCGTGGTCGATACGACCGGCGCCGGTGACATCTTCCGCGCCGGGTTCATCTACGCGCTCATGCGGGAGTGGCCGCTGGAGCGGCAGCTTGACTTCTCCTGCGCCGCGGCCGCGATGAACTGCATGGCCCAGGGCGCGCGCGGCGGCATCAAAGCCGTAGCTGCAATCGAGGACTTGATGGCAACCATGCCGCGCTACGAAAGCGCCTACGGCCTTTCGGCGTTCGACCGATCTCTGAACCGTTGACCGCCGAATCGTTCCGTCGACCACTTCCATCCAATAAAATGAAATTACCGGGCGACGGTCCGTATGACCTCAGCGTCCTTTCAGATTTTGCCTCTTGGAGGATTCCTATGGCACTGATGAAGACCTCAAATCCGGCCCTCGGCCAGAACACCTTCAGCGACTTCTCGCGCAGCCAGTACGGCGGTAACCTGATCGACGCCGCGTCGCGCATGACGCTGAGCGGCACCGTCAACAAGACGGGCATTCTGCTGCTCTGTGCAGTGGTGACAGCGGCATGGACCTGGAACTCCTTCATTGGCACGCACGACCTGAGCTTTGCCGGTCCGGCGCTGGTTCTGGGCGGCATCGGCGGCTTCATCTTCGCCATGATCACCGCCTTCAAAAAAGAGTGGGCGCCCGTCACGGCGCCAATCTACGCCCTGCTTGAGGGCCTTGTTTTAGGCGCCATCTCCGCGGTACTGGAACTGCGCTATCCCGGCATCGCCATGCAAGCCGTCGCGCTCACCTTCGGCACGCTCTTTGTGCTGTTACTGGCCTACAAATCTGGATTGATCCGGGTCACTGAGAAGTTTCGCCTTGGCGTGGTCGCCGCTACTGGCGGCATCATGGTCTTCTACCTGATCGAGATGCTGCTGGGCTTCTTCGGCGTTCACTTCACAACCATCAACGGCGCCGGACCGATCGGCATCGGCGTGAGCCTTTTCATCGTCGCCATCGCCGCGCTCAATCTGGTGCTGGACTTCGATTTTGTCGAGCAGGGCGTTACCCACGGCGCGCCCAAATACATGGAGTGGTACGCAGCCTTCGGCATCATGGTGACGCTGGTGTGGCTCTACCTTGAGATTCTGCGCCTGCTCTCCAAGATGCGCAGCAGAAACTGAAAGCAGCCGGGAGCCCGTAGCCTGTAGCTGAATTCACGCGGTCGGGAACAGAAGCTACAAGCTGCCGTCTACTGGCTACAAGCTGCTTTACTGCGCTGAAATCAGCGAGAGCGTAACCGTTCCCTTCGTGACGCGCCGGTGCGGCGTGCCTCTGCCAATCACCAGCATGTCTCCCTTGTTCAGCGTGATGGATTCGTGGTTCTCCGACTCGGGTGCGAGCCACTCACCCGGCCCTTTGCTGTGCGCGCCCTTCGGCGTTCCACCCAGTTCGTAGACCGTCGACCCCGAGAGAATCTGAAAGATGTGGTCGCGATGTTCGTGCCACTCGAACTCCGCCGCGGCCTTCTCTGTCTCGGTGGTCAGAACCACCACAACACTCTTCTCCTCGACAAGATTCTTGTTGCCCGGATGGCCTGCGAGGGCATTCAGATCGTCCTCGATTTGCGCCGCCTTGAACAGCTTGAAGCTGAACGCGGAGGCGCTCGCGGCTTGCGCCGCTGCCGTAGAGGAAAGAAGTGAAGCATTCGTGAGCGTCAGGCCGGCGGCCGCGGCGGCTGGCACGGCGCGCAGAAAATTGCGGCGGCTGGAAGATTGAATCGCGGTTTCCTTCATTGCATTCTCCATGAAGCAGCAAGGGGCGTGAAATTGAAATTCGGATCGGATTACCGTTATGAACGCGAGTAAGTTCTGGCGCCTTTCGTGCCAAAGCTCACTGAAGAACCTGCATTTCCGGATTTCGCTTTGCGCTACGAACCTCGGGAACATTGCAATGGCACTTCGGACGAAATTCTAACAGTTCTGCGCAGGGCCGGAGCTGCAAACCGCATACAGCAGCCACAATTGCGCGAGCATCGCTAGCGGAATGAGACGCGTGCAAAATCGGCGATGATCCGATGACGCGCGAGCGTAAATATTTTGCTGGCTCACAGGGCAGCCGCCTCGATGCGGGACGGACTTAGCAGGGTCTGGAGGGTTACGCTACTCTTTTCCTATGCAGGACCCTAACGCAATACACTGCCTGATTCTCGCCTGCGGCAACGCTCTGCGCAGCGACGACGGCGTCGCTCCCCGGCTTGCCGCATGGGCTGAACAGCGGTTCCGCGGCGAGCCCCAGGTCCGCGTCATTTCGCGCCAGCAGTGGACTCCCGAGCTTGCCGCGGACATTGCCGTCGCCGATTCGGTTCTGTTTATCGATGCCTCGGTCAAGTCCCCGCCGGGGCGCGTGCATCTCGTTCCAGTTTCCTCACGCGCCGGCGACGCGGCGCCCGCTTCGCATCACCTGGACCCGAACCAGCTTCTCGGCCTCGCACGCTCGCTTTACGGCTCCATCCAATCACACGCCATGCTTTTGACCGTGGGCGTCGGCTCGACAGAACTGAGCGAAACGTTGAGCGGCCCTGTTGAAGCCGCTCTTCCCCACGCTCAGGGCATTCTGGAAAAAGCTGTACTGCGGTTTCTGAGCAACTGAAGCCGGAATCGCGGCTCGCTGCCGGCACAAAAAGAATGGCGGCTGCATCCTGCCGCAACCGCCGGTCAAAAGAGAGAATAGACAGATTCAAAAAGCCGCCATTGTTTGCCTCAGGCTGTACGAACTCAGCGTCTTGATGTAGTTGCCGCGATCGTAGGGCGATGTATCGGGCACCGAGCGGCGGCTAAGGCAGCCACGCGTTTCGGCCAGCGACGCAAACTCGCGCTTCTCCAGCCAGTCGCGCAGATCGGTCAGCACGCGGCCGATGTGGTCGATGCCGTGGATGTGCAGCGCCGAAGCCATCATCGCCACACTCCCGCCGGCCATCACAGCCTTCAGCACGTCTTCTGCCGAATGCACACCGCCCGTAACAGCGATGTCGCCATTGAGGTGGCCGAAGAGAATCGCTGCCCAGTGCAGCCGAGGCAATAATTCTGACGGGGTCGAAAAGTGCAGCGAAGGCCTGACCTCCAGCGTCTCAATGTCGAAGTCCGGCTGATAGAAGCGATTGAAGAGCGCGACGCCTCGCGCGCCGGCTTCTTCAAGCCGCATGCAGAGATTCGGCAGGCTCGTAAATGACTGCGAGAGCTTGACCGCTACCGGCACTTGAACCGACTTGCACACGCTGCCGACGAGTTCGAGCAATTGCGATTCGATCTCCGCCGAAGTCTGCTTGCTGTCGGTCGCCAGCGCGAAGGTATTCAGCTCGATGGCCTGCGCTCCGGCGTTCTCCATCTCCTTGGCAAACCTCACCCAGCCGCCGGGCGTGAAGCCGTTGAGGCTGGCAATGATGGGAATGCCGGCTGCCTCCCGCGCGCGCCGCAGGTGCTCGAGATAGCTCTCGTGCGTCATGCGATAGTCACCCTGCTCGGGCAGATAATCGAGCGACTCGGCGAAGGAATTGGTGCCGCGCGACAGGTCTTCGTCGAGTGCGCGCGACTCCAGCGCCAACTGCTCCTCAAAAAGCGAGGTGAGCACAATCGCCGAGGCGCCCGCGTCTTCCATCCGGCGAATATTGTCGATCGACTCGGAGAGCGGCGTGGACGAAACTACAATCGGCCCGCTGAGCTTCAAGCCCAGATACTGCATGGAAATATCGCTCATTCCTCACCCCCTGCGGTCACCGCCGCCAGTTTCTCTTCGGTTTTTTCCGGCGGCGCAATGTTCGGCGTTTCGCCGCGGCCCAGCATCGCGGCGCGGGCCGAGTAAACACGCCACTCGCGCTCCACATCGTCCTGCGCTTCGGCAAGCAGCTTCGCCGCCAGCTCGGGATTGCTGCGCGCCAGCATGGTGTACCGTGCCTCGCGATAGGCATATTCCTTGAGCCGGATCGAAGGCGCCTTGGAATCGAGCTGGAAGGGATTCTTTCCTTCGGCGCGCAACTCCGGGTTGTAACGCATCAGCGGCCAGTAACCCGACTGCACGGCCAGCTTCTGCTGCTCCAGCCCGTGCACCAGGTCGTAACCATGTGCAATGCAGCTTGCATAGGCGATGATAATCGAGGGCCCGTCATGCGCCTCGGCTTCCTGGAAGGCCTTAACCACATGCATGTCGTTGCCGCCCAGCGCCACCTGCGCCACGTACACCGAGCCGTAGCTGACGGCTTCCATGGCCAGATCCTTGCGGCTGTTCGGCTTGCCGCTGGCGGCGAACTTCGCCACCGCGCCGCGCGGCGTCGACTTTGAAGCCTGGCCGCCGGTGTTTGAGTAAACGCCTGTATCGAGCACCAGCACGTTCACGTTCTTGCCCGAGCCGAGCACGTGATCGAGCCCGCCGAATCCGATGTCGTAGGCCCAGCCGTCGCCGCCCAGAATCCACACGCTCTTGCGCACCAGAGAGTCGGCGATCGCCAGCAGATTCTTCGCATCCGAAGAGCTGTTTCCGGCCAGAACGGCACGAAGAGACTGCACGCGCTCGCGCTGCTTGCCGACCTCGTCTTCAGTCTTTTGCGATACCTCGATCAGACTGGCCGCAAGTTCGTCCCCGATTTGCGGAGCCATCCGCCTGACCAGCGTCTCGGCGAATGCCTTCTGCTGATCGAGCGCCGCCCTCATGCCGAATCCAAACTCGGCATTGTCCTCGAAGAGCGAGTTCGACCACGCCGGCCCGCGGCCCTGCGCATTGAAGGTATACGGCGTCGTAGGCAGATTGCCGCCGTAGATCGACGAACAGCCTGTGGCATTGGCAATGTAGAGCCGATCGCCAAACAACTGCGTCAGCAGCTTGATGTATGGAGTTTCGCCGCAACCCGCGCAGGCGCCGGAAAACTCGAAGAGCGGTTGCAGCAGTTGAATGTCCTTTACCTGCGAGTGCGAGAGCTTCGCGCGGTCTGCTTCAGGCAGCGACAGGAAGAACTCCCAGTTTTCGCGCTCGGGCAAGCGCAGCGGAGCCTGCGGCGCCATGTTGATGGCCTTCCTGCTGGCGTCGCTCTTGCTCTTCACCGGGCAAACTTCCACGCAAACGCCGCAGCCGGTGCAGTCTTCCGGCGCCACCTGCAACGTGTAACGCTGGTCTTCCATTCCCTTCCATCGCGCCTTGACCGCCTTGAATGTCACGGGCGCCTTGCCGGCCAGCTCGGGGCTGTAGACCTTGGATCGGATGACGGCATGCGGGCAAACCATCACGCACTTGCCACACTGGATACAAAGATCCTGATCCCACACCGGGATGAACTGCGCGATGTTGCGCTTCTCCCACTGCGCCGTACCCGAGGGGAAGGCGCCGCCGGCGGGAATGGCGCTGACCGGAATCAGATCGCCCTTGCCTTCGGCCATCTTGCCCAGCACGTCGTGCACAAACTTGGGCGCCTTCGACGAGAACACGTCCGTCAGATCGAAGCTCGAACTTGCCTGTGCGGAAACTTCAACCTTTTCCAGATGCGACAGCGCATGATCCACGGCGGCATAGTTCTTCTCGACCACCGCCTCGCCGCGCTTGCCGTAGGTCTTCTTGATCGCCTTTTTGATCTGCGCGATGGCTTCTTCGCGCGGCAGCACACCGCTGATGGCGAAGAAGCAGGTCTGCATGATGGTGTTGATGCGCGTGCCCATGCCAGCCTCGCGCGCCACCTTGTAGCCGTCGATCACGTAGAACTCGATCTTCTTGGCGATCATCTCCTGCTGCATGGTGCGCGGCAAATTGCTCCACACCTCGGCCGCGGAATAGGGCGAGTTGAGCAGGAAGATGGCGCCCGGCATCGCCGCCTCCAGCACGTTCATCCTCTCAAGGAAACTGAAGTTGTGGCAGGCCACGAAGCTCGCCTTGGTAATCAGGTAGGTCGAGCGAATCGGATTCGGTCCAAAGCGCAGATGCGACGTGGTCATCGAGCCGGACTTCTTCGAGTCGTACACGAAGTAGCCCTGCGCATAGTTGTTGGTCTCGCTGCCGATGATCTTGATGGAGTTCTTGTTGGCGCCCACGGTACCGTCCGACCCGAGTCCGTAGAACAGCGCACGCACGGTCTTCGGATCTTCGGTTGAAAACTCCGGATCGTAGTCGAGGCTCGAGTGGCTCACATCGTCGACGATGCCGATGGTGAAGTGATTCTTCGGCGCCGTCTTCTTCAGTTCGTCGAGAACGCCCTTGACCATCGCCGGCGTGAACTCCTTCGATGACAAGCCGTAGCGGCCACCGATGACTGTCGGCATGGCGAAGGGCAGGCTGGCGGCGTTCTCCGCCAGAACCGCGCGCACGTCCATATAGAGAGGTTCGCCCGCCGCGCCGGGTTCTTTGCAGCGATCCAGAACCGCAATCGACTTGACGGATGCAGGCAGCGCGGCCAGAAACGCCTTGCTGTCGAAGGGCCGGTAGAGGCGCACCTTCACTATGCCCACCTTTTCACCCTGGCGCACCAGCGCGTCCACCGCTTCTTCGGCGGCCTCGGCGCCCGAGCCCATCACCACGATCACGCGCTCGGCGTCCTTCGCGCCATAGTAGTCGAACAGGCGGTAGCTGCGGCCCGTCAGCACGGCAAAACGATCCATTGCCGACTGCACAATGCCGGGAACCGCCGCGTGGAAGGGCGTGCAAGCCTCGCGCGCCTGGAAGAAGACATCGGGATTCTGCGCCGAGCCGCGAATGAACGGCCGATCCGGCGAGAGCGCGTTCTTGCGAAAGGCAATCAGGTATTGGTCGTCGAGCAGTGCGCGGAGTGTCTCGTCGCTGATGGGCTCAATCTTGCCGATCTCGTGCGAGGTGCGGAAGCCGTCGAAGAAATGAATGAACGGAATGCGCGATTCGAGGGTGGCGATCTGCGCCACGGTGGCAAGGTCGGCAACTTCCTGCACGGAGTTCGAGGCGAGCATCGCCCAGCCCGTCGTGCGGCAGGCCATTACGTCCGAGTGATCGCCGAAGATCGAGAGCGCGTGAGTGGCCACGGTCCTGGCCGTGACGTGCATGGTTGCCGGGGTCAACTCACCGGCGATCTTGAACATGTTGGGAATCATCAGCAACAGGCCCTGTGAGGCCGTAAACGTCGTGCCAAATGCCCCGGCCTGCAATGCGCCATGCAGCGCGCCAGCCGCTCCACCTTCGCTTTGCATCTCTTCCACAATGGGCGATGCGCCCCAGATATTCTTCTTCCCTTCCGAGCGCCATTGATCGGCCCACTCGGCCATCGGCGACGAGGGGGTGATGGGGTAGATGGCGACAACTTCAGAGAGACGATAGGCCACGGACGCCGCAGCCTCATTCCCATCCATAATCACGGAGGGAATCACAGTCTTTGGTTCACTCATTCGCTTCACTCCACAGTGCGGCTTTTGGAGGATCTGCCGCTATCGTGAGTCTCTGCATTGAGGGGGCTTAGGGGCAGTGATGGGTGGCACAGGGAGGGACAATAATCTCGCATGGTGGCACGATGTTTATATGGTGCAATGCAATATGGAGGGGCGTAAGAGGGAAGCATAAGCCCTGCGAAACTCCCCATTTTTCTCACCCGGCAGTTCTCGGGTCTCTTAAATCGCGCCACCTGGTTCAAGGCGTCGGCGAATCTCTCGGCTCGGGAACCTCTCGGAGGGCGCGCGGAAGCGTGAACATCGAGGCTGGCTGTCTGCCCTCCAAAACCTTGCTAAGCCTATACTCTTTCTTTCCCGGCAGCAGCGCTCGAATACATGTGCGGAGGCGCTTGTCTTCCCAATAATCCCAAACCACCGTCCCCAGGGAGCGGTCCATTACAGTGACTTGCCAGTGATCCACAGCTCGGCCGTCAATCGTCTCCGCCCCTAGCAACCGAGCAGACAGAGGCTTGCCGATGAAGCCGGGTAGAATCTTCCCCGGCGTTCCATCGCCGTGCAGGCTAGCGCCCGCGCCCTCTGAAGTTTTCCAGTAAATTCCGCGCGCAGTATCTATGGAGACCGCTGTCCTTCGATCTTGACGCCAGATCGTAATAATCGTTCCACGGCCCTTACATGCAACTTCCTGCCTCACGCCTCGTGGTAGCGTCAAGATGTTCCCGTAAATCTTACCCGAACATTTATCCGACGGACTGGCCAAGTCAGTAAAGACGAACTCTGCGGAAAAACCCTCGCTCCATTGTCCTCGACCCGACGCTGATGCCTGATACAAGCCAAGGATCGCGTCCGACCGAATAAAACCAAGCGCGAGGATGAGCGAGATAGCGCGGTTCGCTGGACACATGGCATTTCCTTCAATCTTCCCGTGTAATCGGACTCCTAATTCAAAGTGGAGGGAGGGAGGGGCAGTGTGATCAGTAGGTTTTGACTAGGGACGGTCATGTAGGCCACGTGGTTCAGCGGATCCACGGCGATAGACACTACCGGTCCGGGCGTAGTTCCTTGCATGATGACCTCCTTAAGTCCGAGATCTGTCACGATGAAGCCAGTCGAAGTCGCCGAAACAGTCAAAGAGTTCTGGCTGTCGTTGCTAACGAGGGTGGCGGTGCTAATGGCTACGGGATTTGGGATGCCGATCAACCGGCTGGAGGCCGACACGTAGTCGGCGGAGTATCCTGCGGCATTAGTTAGGAGAGGAGGCGGCGTGTTCGAAGAGGAAACAAGGTTCACGTACGGGTAGACGTTCGCCTGGATACTCCCAGATGTCTGGACGGATGTTGCAATCAACTCGGCCTGAGCGTAGCTGTATGCGAGCGAAGTCACTGGCCCGGGCATTGCGATTGAGTTTGCGACCTGCCCCGACGACAATTCAACCTGACTAAGCGACTTGGTTCCGCCAACCCAAAGGTTTCCGTTGTTGTCCAAAGTCAACGATAGCGGGCTTCCGCCCACCGAAATGGTCGCGGTTTCCTTCAGAGTGGATAGGCTAATCACCGATATGGTCCCGCTTCCGTAATTGGCAACATACGCAGTACTGCCGTCCGATGAGACAACAACCGCGACGGGCTGGTTGCCTACCGTCACGTCCTCCAGCCGGACATCGTTGACGAGGTCGAGGATGCTGACGGTGTTGCCACCGGAGTTCGTCACGATAGCCTGGGTCATGCCGGAGATAGTATCCCGGTAGCTGTCACAACTGTCGTTCGTTGTGGTGCGCACCGGCGCGCCGGAAAATACCGCTACCGCGGTCGGGCTTGCTCCCACGCTGACAGGGTTCCCGTTGACGAGCACCTGATTGGACGAATAGAGCGAGACCACCGGAAAACTGGAATAGCTCGACCCGCTCGTCTCCGTTCTGTCGCAGGTATCCCGGTCCTCCCAACCGTCGGTCTGTCCGGCAGCTGCGACACCGAAGGGATTGCCGGCGATGGTTTGGCTCCCGGCGATAGCTATCCAGCCTAAGCCGTTTACTGTGGAGGAGTTCTGCACGAGGGAAAGCCCGTAGATATCCGGCGAAAGCGCGCTACCGTTGCGGTTGTCTGGAAACGGAAATGTAGCACTGCTCCCGTCAGAGGCGATACTGGAAGCTGAAAGTACGTTGAGTAGAGTGCCTGCACGATTGTACTCGTACAACGAGGTCGACGCACTCAGAGAAAGCGGACTACCACCGTAAGAGTAAACGGTTACCGCAGATGGTACCGATTCTTGCAGGGCAAAATGTGTGTCTGCGGGTCCCGTTTCGCTGGGTGCGACAGCACAGACCCACCCGATCCCTAATTCAGGCTCGACGTTCATAAAATACGAGGATTGCGTTGATGTCTGGCCGCACAATGTGTTCCACCGAACCGATGAATTCCAGTTCGCGTAATAGCGTCCATTTGTCACGTAGGCCAAACCTATGGAGTTGGTTGTCGTCGGCGGAAAGTAGTAAACGGAGCCAGTTGCGTTGGCGTCGTCCGAAAGCCACGTGCCAGTAATGACCGCGCCCGGATGAGGGATCATGACCGTTGTAAAGGTCATATTCACGGCATCCTCACTACTCAACGGGAATCCCCCATTTTGACCGGATGGAGAATAAGTTGAAAGACAACCGTCGAAACCACTGCAAAAAATCAGAAATGCACCCGACACCGCTGCTGTGAGCAAAATCCGAACTGCGTACGAATTCGCGTTCCAGCCTCACGATCGTTAGATTTGTGGCCCATTATGTTCATTGAAGTAGGCAGGTGTCTACACCGCTCAAGACACGCGCGAAGCTGGCTACCGAATGCGATTGCTGGTGTGTTTATCCTGCGCGTGGAGTGGGATAAACCTATCGATGCTTGACGGGAACATAACTCCATAAATGAAGTTTTGTCAAGCGGTTCTTAGCAGGACTTTCCCCATTTTTTCCGGAGATTCGGCATCCCACCGTTGATTTGTGGCCGAATCCGAGTGCCGCACTCGATAAAACGAAGGTGATCAGAGGGAAAAA
>JAJYFA010000052.1 GCA_021790995.1 Acidobacteriota bacterium | reverse complement strand
CGCTGGTAAACTAATAGAGTCGTGGGGCTGTAGCTCAGCTGGGAGAGCGCCTCGTTCGCAACGAGGAGGCCAGCGGTTCGATCCCGCTCAGCTCCACCAAAGAATCGACGAGATGCGGCATCTCCTCTAAGGGTGCCGCATTTTTTCGTTCGTTGTTTGTCTCGCGCCCCCTGATATGCCCCTGCCCAAAAGTCGCTCATCGAAGGCGGTTTCATGATGTCGGGATCCGGCGCGTCCAGCCTGCCTTTCATGCGGATGCGCCAGCAGTGCTGGAGCTTTTTCCCCGAGGCCCGCAATCCCCATGATGGCCTGGCGGCTCAACCGGGAATCGGCCAGTACCGTGATCAGGACATAGAAAAAGCCGCATGCGCGGCTTAACAAAAACAAAATGTGCGAGATAGATGGTCGGGGAGAGAGGATTCGAACCTCCGACCCCCTGGTCCCGAACCAGGTGCTCTACCAGGCTGAGCCACTCCCCGATCACTCAATTTTCCACCCGCAGCCTCGGGATGCCAAGACGCGCTGCAGGCCGGAGATACTGGCTCTGAAGAGCTCAGACCCAAGCGCTCACCCCTGCTGGGCAGCGCTGAACGCAGAACAGGCCGTTGCACCTGTTCGCATTCGCGACTCCTTCTTGATTCTATCGCAGTTGCGCATTTTTCGCTGGCCGCATCTGCAAGGCGGCCAGTTCAATCCTGGTTCGTGGCAAACCCGGTCCGGTCCAATCGGTTCATCGTCATCCGGCGCCGTGAAGCTTTCACTCAGCGCACCACAATGACGCGCGTTGCATAGGGCTTGAGATCGAGATCAATCACCGAATGCCCGCCGCGCCGTGCGGCCTCGACCGAGGTTACTGAGCCGGTTTGCGCATCCCACGCCTCTACCATGCGGCCCTTGGCCATCAACGTGATCGCGTGTTTGCTGGCTTGCGAGCCCTCGTTGAAGACCAGATACACATCGGCGTCCTTCCACCGGCGCTTCATGACGCGCAGAGCCGTATCGGGGGCGTCCATCCTGAACACTGGCGCGACCACCGCGGATGCAATTGCCGCGAGCACCTCATCGGGAACCACCTGTGGCGCCGGAGGCTCTGCCGGCGGCGCGGCCGGCGGCGTGGGAGTGGGCGGCAGTTGCGCGTTCACGACACTCGCCCAGGCAAACTCGGCCGGCCTCGCCGCGCGCGCGTCGCGAATCGTGCGGCCAGCAATCCACTGCGGTGTGCCACCGAGGAAGACCACCTTGCCGCCGCCACGCGCAAATGCCCTAAGGCGCGCCTCTGCCGCTGAGGGCAAAACCAGTGGCGCAGGAAGAATCACCGTGCGATAGCGGTTGCCGCTCAGGGTCTGAAGCACGCCGGGCAGCGGCTTTAACCCGCTGCCGAGCGCATCTTCGTCCACGATGTCGAAGTCGATCTGGTGTTCGCTTAGCAGCCGCTCGGCCGAAACGAATTGCTCGTCGGACTTGCTGTCGCCCAGCCACATCGACATCGATGGCAGATAGAGCGCCACCGTGGCGTCGGGCCGCCCCATCGCCATCAGGTAGCTCATGCGCCGCACGTATGCAGCGAGATCGGCAAATCCCGGCTGGCCCATATACGACGGCGCCGGCCGCGGCCCCTCCGAGGTCGCGGGAAAATACATCATCTCGACCAGGTTCACACCGCGCACAAACTGTTCGTTCAGAATGTATCGCGCCATTTCGACATCCGGCGCGGGCCGGTACGCCGCAAAGCTCTCCGTAAACGCGCGCGGCCTGCCGTCGACGTGCGCCACGGAGCTTGCCAGGCGCGGATAATCGGAGATTGTGTCCTTCCATATCTGGTGCCAGATGGCGTCGATCCCCGGCACTTCCACCCAGCGCATGTCGCGGAAGAACGATCCCTCGCTGTGTGTCAGCGCCATCTCCATCTCTTCGTGATTCAGGTGCACCTGATACTCCAGATGGTTCGCCGCGCACCACTCGCCTTGCGGCTCAAAGAAGCCCGCGGCAAACATCCGCGAGAACACGTCGTAGTAATCGCCCTTGATGCGTAACTGCTCCGGTGTGAGATGAATCGGCACGCCGGGATTGCGCCGCGAGGGCGTTTGCGCAAATAGCGCCACGTAAGGTTCGACGTCGTAGCCCTTGATCGCTTTGAATCGCGCGAAGAACCTCGGCGTCCACGGCAGCCCTGGGATCGAGTAGTCGGGCTCGTCACCGCGAAAGCCGAGGATGGTTTTGCCAAACTCGTCGCCCAGGTATTTCTTGTATTGCTCATGCGTGAAGGCCAGGTACTGCCGTGTCGCCGCCGGGTCGAGATAATCCTCAAGCGACTGCTCAGTGTCTTTCACGCGTCTCGGATTGGTGTCAGATCGCGTGGGTGAGGTACGGAATTCGTGATCCACGAGCAGCACGGTCCAGTTGCCTGCGGGGGCTTTCCAATCAACCGCCCTGCCGTGGATTGGCAGCGGTATCGCTGCGCCGTTCTCGTTCACCGCGGCCACGCTCACCACCGTTGCCGGCAGTTCTTTGTGCAGGGCAGTTCCACCGGCAACTGGAATCTCCTCTTTCACCTCCAGAGCCTGCATGCGCAGTTCGGGCTTCTCGGTCGTGAATTTTCCGCCCGCAAATCCGCTGGGATAGCCAGCATCGTCCACAATCCAGACGCGCATATTGCGCTGCTTCGCTTCTTCAACGAGCTTGCGGAAGAAGGCAAAGTACTGCGGCGACAGGTAAGCGAACGGCATGTTGAAGCCGGCCTGTACCGTCACCGCCCGGAAGCCCAATTTGTGCAGCGTATCCAGATCGCGCTCCACCTGAGCGATGCTCACCCTGCCATTGAGGCCGTAATAGGGCTCAGGGCCGTACTCCGGCGGAGGTGTCTTCCACTGCGCAGCCACCTGGGCAGCCGTCGGGTTCTGTAAATGCTGCCAAGGCTGCTGGCAACTAGCGCTGGTGGTCCACACAAACATGACCGCCGCAGTACAAGCAATTGAAGCACGATGCCTCATGGCCCAGGCACTCCTCTCATCGATCCGGAACGGCTCTCATTGTAGCGCGGAATTCGCGGACGAAAGCAGTTGCTCAGGTCATTCGTGATGAAATCTGCGTGCGAGACCTCTGTGCGAAAATGACTTTGGTCAAACGTAAATTGCGCATCGCGGTTTCGCGTCGCCGCGCAAGCAGAAATTCGGAGTTGCATGATGAATGAACTGATTCTTGAGCCGCGGCGTACCGCGGTTGTCGTGATCGATCTGCAAAAGGGCATTGTAGGATTTCCGGGGAGCCCGCGCACCGCACAAGAAGTGATCGCCAACGCCGCCGCGCTGCTCGACGCCGCGCGCCACGCCGGAGCACAGCCGATTCTGGTGCATGTAGGCCGATCGCCGGACGGGGGCGACGGATTGCAGCCGGCCTGTGACCAACCCATGCGCGTCGCTGGTACGCTGCTGCCCGACTGGAGCGAGCTGATTCCTGAACTCAATCGCCAGCCGAATGACATTGTCATTCTCAAGCGGCAGTGGGGCGCCTTCTATGGCACCGATCTTGAGTTGCAATTGCGGCGCCGCGGCCTATCGACCATCGTTCTCTGCGGCATCGCCACCGAGATTGGTGTGGAAAGCACGGCCCGCGACGCTTACGAACGGGGATTTGAGCAGGTCTTCGCCGAGGACGCCATGACAGCGCGCAGCGCAGAAGGCCATGCGAGTGCAATCGCAAGCATCTTTCCCCGTATGGGCCGCGTACGCAGCACCGCGGAGATCGTTGCCGCCCTGCAGGCGGGTAAAGAAGCTTAAGAGCTGGCGCAACTGAGCAGGTCAGGCGCGTGACGCCGCGAAATAAATTGAGGCAGGTTTGGAGAGTCAGACAACGGGAAACAGCGGATTCGACGCAAACACCTGGCAGCCCAGCCACAACGTGTGGCTGATTGCCTTCTCTGTCATGCTGGCTACATTCATCGAGGTCCTCGACACCTCCGTAGCCACCGTCTCGCTGCCGCACATCGCAGGCAATCTCTCCGCCACCAATGACGAAGCTACCTGGATACTCACCAGCTACCTCATCTCGAACGCGATCGTTCTGCCCTCTTCGAGCTGGCTCAGCAGCCGCCTGGGGCGCAAACGCTATCAACTGCTTTCCGTGAGCATCTTCACGCTGGCGTCGATGCTCTGCGGCGCCGCCACCAGTCTTGGGATGTTGATTGCCGCGCGCGTATTGCAAGGCGCGGCCGGCGGCGGCTTGCAGCCCGTTTCACAGGCTGTGCTGCTTGAAAGTTTTCCTGTACAAAAGCGCGGCCAGGCGATGGCTGCCTACGGCATGGGCATCATCGTTTCGCCGCTGATCGGGCCGTTGCTGGGCGGCTGGATTACCGACAACTACTCGTGGCGCTGGATCTTCTACATCAATGTGCCGATTGGCATCCTTGCGCTGCTCATGATCAACGCCTTTGTCGAGGATCCTCCGTATCTTGCCCGTACCGTCGGCAAAAAGATCGACACCATCGGCTTTGGCCTCATGGCCATTGCCTTTACCGCACTTCAGGTCGTCCTCGACAAGGGCCAGGAAGCGGACTGGTTCGGCGCCATCTGGGTGCGCTGGTTTCTGGCCGTGGCCGCAGCAGCGCTGGTCATCTTCATCATCCGCGAACTGAACACGCCCGAGCCGATTGTGAATCTCCGCATCCTCGTAAATCGCAACCTGGCAACCGGAACGTTCATGATCGGTCTCTTAGGTGTCATCATTTATGGCACCACTGCGATTCTCCCGCTATTTCTCCAGGAACTGATGGGATACGACGCCTTTAAGAGCGGTTATGCAGTAGCGCCACGCGGCATCGGCGCAATTCTCTCCATGCTGATCGCCGCGCGCCTCATTGGCCGCGTTGACGAGCGTCTGCTGATTGCCATCGGTATCCTGATTCGCGGTGGATCGCTGTTCATGCTCGGCAATCTGAATTTCTCCATGAGCATGTCCACCATTATCTGGCCCAACATCGTGAACGGCTTCGCCAACGGTTTTTTGTTTGTTCCGCTTACTACGTTGACCATGAAGACGCTGCCACGGGAGCTAACGGGCGCGGGCACAGGCATCTACAATCTATTGCGCAATCTGGGAGCAAGTCTGGGAATTTCCATGGTGACAACAATGCTGGTACGCGGCGAGCAGACACATCAGGATGTGCTGGTCACCTACCTGAACTCGGGTAATCCACCCTACTGGAACGCGCTTCAGCGGCTTTCGCGGTTTCTCGCCATTCAAGGCGGAAATGCAGAGGGCACGCATCTGGCGATGGGCGCTCTCTATCGCAATCTCGTGCGCCAGGCGTCGCTCTGTTCCTATATCGACGACTTCCGTCTGCTGGGAATCCTCAGCGTTTCCTGCCTGCCGTTTCTCCTTTTCTTTCACAATGTAAAGCAAGAGAAGAAACCGCGGCGTGGCGTTACAAGATATAGCGCGACAGGTCCTGGTCCTTCACAACCGAGGCTACCATTGCCTTCACGTAATCCGCGTTGACCAGAAAAACCTTTTCCGTCCCTGACGCCGTTGTCCGCTCCTCGTAGGGCAGCTCCGTCGTCGCTTCATCCTTGATGGCGCTTTTCAGCGCTGCCGCTGCCTGATCATCGGGCGCGCGCCGCGCCACGTCGGGCGCCAGGAAGCTGATGTCCTCAAGCACGCGCTCCATGATGGTGTGCAGCCGTCGCGCACCGATGTTCTCGGTCGTTTCGTTCACTTTGAAGGCAAACTCCGCCATCTCGCGCAGCGCCTCCGGCGAAAACTCCAGCCGCACGCCTTCGGTCTCAAGCAGCGCTGCATATTGCTTGGTCAGCGAGGCCTTGGGTTCGGTCAGAATCCGCAGAAAATCATCGACCGTGAGCGACTGCAACTCGACACGGATTGGAAACCGCCCCTGCAATTCCGGAATCAGGTCGCTCGGCTTCGAAACGTGGAACGCGCCGGCTGCGATAAATAAAATGTGGTCGGTGCGCACCATGCCGTAGCGCGTATTGACCGTCGTGCCTTCGACGATGGGCAGAATGTCGCGCTGCACGCCCTCGCGTGATACATCGGGCCCATGCCCGCTTTCGCGTCCGGCAATCTTGTCGATCTCATCGAGGAAAACGATGCCGTTCGACTCCACACGATCCACGGCCGCGCGGTTCACCGAATCCATGTCGATCAACCGGCCTTCTTCTTCCTGCACCAGGTAGTCGAAGGCATCGGACACCCGCATCTTTTTCTTCTTCGTGCCGCTGCCAAAGATGTTCGGAAGCATGTCCTTGAGGTTCATCTCCATATCCTCAAGGCTTTGGTTCGAAATGATGCCAAGCTGCGGCACGGATCGCTCGCGCGCATCGATCTCCACCATGCGATCGTCGAGCTTGCCCTCGCGAAACTGCTGGTGGAGCTTTTCGCGCGAACGCTGGTGGCTGTCAGTGCCGGGCAGCGATAGCTGGCCCTCCTGCCCATGCGGCGCTGCGGGCGGCGGAGGCAGCAGCACGTCGAGCAGCCGCTCCTCGGCGTTCATCTCGGCGCGGTCTTCCACCTCTTCCAGCCGCTCTTCGCGCACCATGTCGATCGCGATCTCGACCAGGTCGCGGATCATCGACTCCACGTCGCGTCCCACGTAGCCCACTTCGGTAAACTTCGAGGCTTCGACCTTGAGGAAGGGCGAGTTGGTCAGCTTGGCCAGCCTGCGCGCGATTTCCGTCTTGCCCACGCCCGTCGGCCCAATCATGATGATGTTCTTGGGCATGATGTCGTCGGCCATGTCGGGCGGCAGCTTCTGGCGGCGCTGGCGGTTGCGCAGGGCAATCGCCACGGCGCGTTTGGCGGCCTTCTGGCCGACAACGTGCTTGTCCAACTCGGCGACAATCTCGCGCGGCGTCAGCTCGTCGAGCGCCAGTTCTTGTTCTTCGGCGGAAGCGGGTAGGTAAATAGCCATCTTGTTCAGGTTCTATTCTCTCAGGCTTTGCCGCCGCGCGCGAGACCGAGACTGATCATCAGAGCGCGATCCACCGCTCTCATTGCTGGCCTCCTTGCTTCGGCCGCGATGCACAAGCTTGTTAAAGCTCCTCCACCGTGATCCGGTCGTTCGTGTAAATGCAGATCTCCCCCGCAATCTTCATCGCCTTCTCGGCTATTTCGCGCGCGCCCATATCCGTGTTCTCCATCAGCGCGCGGGCCGCGGCCGTGGCGAAGCTGCCGCCGGAGCCGATCGCTGCCAGCGGCTCGTCGGGATCGATCACGTCGCCCGAGCCCGAGATCAGAAATGTCTGCCCCTTGTCGGCCACCAGCAGCAGAGCCTCCAGGTTGCGCAGCATCTTGTCGGTGCGCCAGTCCTTGGCCAGTTCCACGGCGGCGCGGTTCAGGTTGCCTGCGTACTGCTCCAACTTGGTTTCAAAGCGGGCAAACAGGTTGAAGGCGTCGGCCGTCGATCCCGCGAATCCGGCGAGGATTTTGTCCTGATAGAGGCGGCGAATCTTGCGCGCCGAGTGTTTCAGCACGTGGTCGCCAAAGGTCACCTGGCCGTCGGCTGCCATCACTACCTGGCCATTGCGCCGCACGCAGATCACGGTGGTCGAATGGAATGCTGGATGATTTTTCATTGCCATACTCTCGTCCAAAACAAGAAAAATGCGCCTGATGCAAGCTAGAGTATAGGTCATTTGCCCGGCATTGAAGCCGCTTCGGCCCGGCTCGATGGTCACAGCAGGCAGAAGCCGGCGCTCCGTCCCACAAGCATCTTTCCCATACGATATTCTCAATTCAGGGCTGTCCTGGGGGAAATGTCCAGCTCGTCGATGACCTTTCCGAACAATAACGACTGGCAGATCGTGGCCGGCGTCGCAGGTGCTGGCGCAGTGGCGGCGCTGGCGATTTGGCTGGCGCTGCGCCGCCGCCCCAGCGCTGAAGAGATCGAACGCGCGCGCCGCGGTTTTCTCGTTCAGTCGGGGCGTCTTGTGGATGGCATGTTGCTCGACGTGTACGAGGTCGACGGCCCCGAGGGCGAAAAGCTCACCTTCCTTCTGTACAACTACCGCATCGCCGGCGTCGACTACGAGTGCTCGCAGGAGATTACAGCCATGCGCGGCGTTGTCAACGCTAGCGAAGTGCGCGCCGGATTCCCGTGCACGGTCCGCTACCAGCCCGGCAATCCGCACAACAGCATTGTCGTCGCCGAGGGATGGACCGGTTTACGCGCCGCCGTGCCTCAATTCCCCAACTTCGACGACCCCAATCCCCTCGACCGCGGCCACCTCCAACACGGCCGCCGCTAAGCGCGCAACCCTCGTTCCCTCGATTTCATGGTTCTTGTTTTCTATACCCAACCCCGGTTACACTATCTCTATGCACTGGCACCCCGCGCCTGCTCAAAAAGACACGAAACGGACAAAGCTCGTCCTGTACTTTTCGCTTGCGGCCACGCTGGCTTATGTCGTCGTCACCTTTGTCGCCGGTTTGCGGGCCCACTCGCTGGCGCTGATCTCCGAAGCCGGCCACAACATCTCCGATTTTCTCGCACTCCTGATCAGTTTCGCCGCTGTGTACTTTCAGGCGCGCCCGGCCGACGAGGCTCGCACATTTGGCTATCAACGCGCCGGCGTCCTTGCTGCTTTCATCAATGCCGCCACGCTTGTCGCAATCTCGCTCGGCATCGCGGTCGAGGCCATGCATCGGCTCAGCGCTCCGGTCGCGGTGCAGCCCCGCATCATGATGATTGTGGCCGCCGCGGGTGTTGCCATGAACGGCATCATCGCAGCCTTGCTTTGGGGAGTGGCCCGCGACGTTAACTTGCGCAGCGCCTTCCTGCACATGGCAGGCGACACGCTTTCGACGGCTGCTGTCATCGCCGGCGGCTTCGGTATTCTTCTGACCGGCCGAAACGAGATCGATCCGGTTCTTTCGCTGTTCATTGCCGCGCTCATCTTCTGGTCCAGCGTCGGCATCGTTCGTGAGACGCTCAATATCCTCCTCGAAGGAACTCCGCGCGATTGTTCCATCCCCAGAATCCGTTCGGAAATGGAGGCGATCGATGGCGTTCTAAACGTCCACGATCTTCACGTCTGGAGCCTTGGTTCGCAGTCGCGCGCGCTTGCCTGTCACGTTACAATCGCCGACATTCCGCCCTCCGCGAGCGCCTGTATTCTGGACCAGATCAACCACCTGCTCCGCGAGCAGCATCGCATCGGCCACACCACCATTCAGTTTGAGAACAGCGGCTGCGAGCGCCTCGATGGCTGTGCAGCGCCTCCTGAAGCCGGCCTCGCCGCCGATGCGGATTGCCATCACCTGACGCATCATCACTGAGGCCGCGCTCGATCGAAAACTCTCCATAGATGTGTCTGACGTCCGGAGTTCGTTGATACCCTGATGTGTTAAGACGAATCCTGGAGACATCATCATTGAACCTCCGCCGCGCTCTTTATTCCGTTCTTTTCCTCGCACTTCCTCTCCATGCGGCATTCGCCGCGCAGAGCACCGTGTCCCTCCCGCTCAGTGCCTTTGCCGGCGAATACACACTCTCCGGCGAGCCCGGCAATGCCTTCAGCTTCTATGTGCAGGACAACAAACTGATCGTTGAGTCCGACCGCTGGGTGCCCACGGAGCTGAAGCGTCTCTCGGCAACGGTTTTCGGGTTCACGCACAACGATGACAAAGTCGCGTTCACCCTCGATGCCTCCGGCAGCATCAGCGCAGTGACCATCTCTCTGTTTCCCGGATCCCTCTACATGCGCAGTGGCCCGCCGGTGCATCATGTCTTTCACGATTACCAACGCAGCGAGGCCATGATCCCCATGCGTGACGGCATCAAGCTCCACGCCGTAATCCTCAAGCCCGCGGACATCTCAGCTCCGCTGCCGATTCTTCTTGAGCGCACGCCCTACGGCGTAGGAGGTGAAAGTCGCGAGTCCTTCTTCGCGGAGCGCCCCGAGCTCGCCCGCGACGGATACATCTTCGTCGGCGAAGACATTCGCGGCCGCTACAAGAGTCAGGGCAAATTCGTCATGATGCGTCCGCTGGCGGATCACAGCCCGGGGCCCCCGCAGACAGGTCCAGGTCTGCGGGGTGGTCACAGCAATCCCAAGGCCACCGACGAAAGCACAGACACGTACGACACCGTGGCGTGGTTGCTCAAAAACGTGCCCGGCAACAACGGCCGCGTCGGAGTTCTCGGCACCAGCTACGACGGATTCCTGGCCATGATGGCAGGCATCGATCCTCACCCAGCCATCAAAGCCATCTCGCCGCAGGCGCCCATGATCGACGTGTGGATCGGCGATGACTTCTTCCACAACGGCGCCTTCCGCCAAAGTTACGGCTACGACTACGTGCTCGGTCTCGAATCCACGAAGAGTTGGGCGCCAGTCGATTACGGCCACGACAAGAGCGGTGAGCCCGTCGACGGCTTCGACTACTTTCTCTCGCGCGGCAACTTTGCGCGCGATGTGAAGGAATCAGGCGCCGAACAATTGCCTACATGGAAGCTTTTCCTCAAGCATCCTGCTTACGATTCCACGTGGTCCTCGCGCGCTGTCGAAGACGATCTCAAAACGGTCGCCGTTCCCACGCTGACCGTGGGCGGCTACTACGATCAGGAAGACATGTACGGCCCCCAGGAAGAGTACGCGAAGCTGGAGGCGCACGGCACGCAGCAGGAAAACTTTCTCGTGCTCGGTCCATGGCGTCATGGCTATTGGTCTTCGTCCAGTTGGAGTCTCGGCAATCTCGACTATGGCGAACCTATCGGTACCGAGTTCCGCAGCCGTATCGAGGCAAAATTCTTTGCTCACTACCTCAAGGGCCGGCCCGGCTTTACACTCAAGAACACCGCCAGCTTCCAGACCGGATCAAACACGTGGAAGTATTACTCGCACTTTCCGCCTGAAGCATCGCGCCTCACGCGCCTCCATCTCGCCGCCGGCGGTCTGCTCAGTTGGAGCGCCTCAACCGCAACAGCGACCGCGTCTTATGTGAGCGATCCGGCTCACCCCGTTCCCTATCGTCACCGCCCCATCCAGCCCACCTACTCTGTTGGCTCGCAGTGGTACGACTGGCTCACGGAAGATCAGCGCTTCGTCACGGGCCGCAAGGATGTTGCCGTCTGGAAGCTGCCCGTGCTCACGCACAGCCTCACAATCACCGGCGAAGTCGTGGCCGACATCTTTGCCTCCACCACCGGCAGCGACAATGACCTCGTGGTGAAGCTCATCGACCAGTATCCCGACGACGACACCGGCGCGAAGATGCGCGGCTATCAGCTCATCGTCAATGCCGAGATCTTCCGCGGCCGCTATCTGTCGGGCTTCGACCACCCCACCGCGCTCGCGCCCGGCTCCATCGACGAATACACGTTCAGCCTGCACGATGTGGACCACGTCTTCGAGCCCGGCCACACTATGATGGTCGAGATCCAGAGCACGTGGTTCCCGCTCTACGACCGCAATCCTCAAACCTTCGTGGCGAACATCATGAAGGCCAGGCCCTCGGCTTACAAGCCAGAGACGATCACCGTCTACTCCGGTCCCGGCCACGACTCCGCGATCGAGCTGCCGGTGATGAATCGCTAGAATTCCTCATCCGCTTCCAAGGCTGGCAGCACATCGTCCTTGCGCGCCACCCACACATAGAGCGTGGGCAGCAGGAAGACGCTCATCAGCAGGTTCGTCATCAGCCCGCCCACGATAACGATGGCAAAAGGCCGCTGCGAATCGGAACCGATGCCGTGCGAGAGCGCGGCCGGGAGCAGGCCCAGCGTAGCTACCAGCATGGTCATCATGATGGGCCGCAGACGCAGGATTGCGCCCTCCACCGCCGCGGTCTCAATCGTGTTGCCGCGCGCGCGAAGCTGGTTGATGTACTCGAGCATGATGACGCCGGTCTGTACCGAAACGCCGAAGAGCGCGAGGAAGCCGACCTCCGACGAGACGCTGAAGTTGGTGTGGGTGATCAGCAACACCACCAACCCGCCAAGGCTGGCCATGGCGACGGTGGCCAGAATCAGCAACGCCCACTTGAGCGATTTGTACATGCTGTAGAGAATGATGAAGATTAACAGCACCGTGAGCGGCACAATGATAGCCATGCGCGCTTCGGCGCGTACTTCGCTCTGATACTCGCCCTCCCAGCCGAGGTGATAGCCGCGTGGCAACTTCACCTGCGCATCCACCCTTTGAATGGCTTCGCGGACGGCGTCTCCGAGGGCGCGGTTGCGCACGCTGTACTTGATGGCCACATATCGCTGGTTGTTTTCGCGGTAGATCTCCGATCCTTCGTCGGCCTCGCGGATATCACAAAGCTGGGCCAGCGATACGCGCTCGCCGGAGGGCGCGAGCAGACGGATGTTTTCGATCGCCTCGCGCGTGTTGCGGTACCGGGGCAGGTAACGCAAGGTGAGGTTATACGACTCCTCGCCCCGCAGCACCTGGGTCAGCGCCGTGCCGCCGACGGCGGTTTGAACGGCGTCCTGCACATCGGCTAAGTTGATTCCCCAGCGTGCCGCTTTGGCGCGGTCCACCGTCACGTCGAGATCGGGCTGGCCGGTAACTTGAAGAACACCAAGGTCGGTAATGCCCGGAACGCGGCTCATCACGGCGGCGATCTGATCCGCCAAATCTTCGAGCGTGTGCAGGTCGCTGCCGTAGACCTTCGTTGCCAGCTCGCCCTTCACACCGCTGACGGCCTCTTCCATGTTGTCTTCGATGGGCTGCGAGAATCCCCAGATCACGCCGGGGAATTTCTTTTCGAGTTCGGCCTGCATCGACGCGATCAGGTTGTCCTTGTCGCCGTGAAAAACTGGGCGCCATTCCTCTTTCGGCTTCAGGCCAACGAAGTACTCGGTATTAAAGAATCCGGTATGATCGGTGCCATCGTCGGGACGGCCGGTCTGGCTGGTGCACTCGGTGGTTTCAGGAAACGAGCAGAGCAGCAAGCGCGCATGGTTGGCAAGGCGGATGCTCTCATTGGGACCAACGCTTTGCTCCAGTGTGCCGCGCACCCACAGTGAGCCTTCGTCGAGGTGTGGCAGGAACTCCGAGCCGATGATGCCACTGGAGGCGAGAAAAACGGCGAGGATAAACGCAGCCACGCCCGCGCTTAACACCAGGCGGCGATGGTGAATCGCCCAAATGACGCCGGTGCGGTAGCGTTCACGCACAAAATCCATCGCCGGATTACGCCATTCTTTTGTTCCCTTACCAAGCAACATGCTGGACAGTACCGGCGCGAGCAGGATGGAAAACACGAGCGCGCCCAGGAGTGCGAAGGCCACTGTCCACGCCATGGGCCGGAAGAGCCGGCCCTCGACCGCCTGCAAGGTGAAGATGGGCAGATACGCAGTAATGATGATGGCGATGGCGTAAAAAACTGGCCGCTGCACCTCGTGGGATGCGTCGCGAATCTTTTGCGCAGGCGTGCGGGTATAGTCGTCTTTTGCAAGGTGGCGGACGATATTTTCGATCATCACCACTGCGCCATCGACTACCATGCCGAAGTCCAGAGCGCCAAGCGAGAGTAGATTGGCCGGGATGTGGTTGAGATCGAGACAGGTGGCGGCGAACAGCAATGAAAACGGAATCGTGAGAACGACGATCATTGCGCCGCGCACATTGCCGAGAAACAGGAACAGAACGATAGCGACAAGGATCATGCCCTCGGTGAGGTTGTGCAGTACCGTGTGCGTGGTAAAGCGCAGCAGATCGCTGCGGTCAATGAACGGATGGATGGTCACGCCCTTCGGCAGGATCTTCTCGTTCAACTGCTTCACCATGGCGTGTACGGCGTCGAGCGTAGGTTGCGCGTTGGCGCCCTTTTGTAACGCCACAATGCCGGAGACCACGTCATCGTTGTCGATCAGACGTCCGCTCTTGTCGGGGTACGCCTCGCCGAACTGCCCGAGGCGGATCATCGGTCCCTGCTCGACAACGCCGATGTCCCGAATGCGAACCGGCGTGCCGTTCTTTGCGGCCACAACGGTGTTGGCGATGTCCTGAATTGTGCGCACCAGGCCCACCTCGCGCACGTTCACTTCCTGCTGTCCTTCTTGAATGAAGCTGCCGCCGCCGTTGGCATTGTTGCTGGCGAGCTGCTGCTCCACCTGGGCGAGACTCAAGCCGTAATCAACGAGCTTGTCGGGATCGAGACGCACCTGGTACTCGCGTGTTGGCCCGCCGAAGGGATTGATGTCCACAACGCCCGGCGCCGACTTGAGGTTTTTTGAAACCACATAGTCCTCGAGCGTCTTCAGGTTCATCACGTCGTACGCTGGATTGGTGCTGCGCAGCGTGTAGAAATAAATCTGGCCGACCGGGCTCCAGTCGGTTCCCATCTGCGGCACGACGCCCACGGGCAGCGCAATCTGCGAGAGACGCTCCAGCACTCGCTCGCGGTTTTCGAAGTTGGTCGTCTCCTCGCCAAAGACAATCTCCACCGTGGAGAGCCCGAAGATGGACCACGAACGGATATGCGCAATGCCGGGAATACCGTTCATTGTGGTCTCGATGGGAATCGTCACCTGCTGCTCGATCTGCTCGGCGCTGATTCCCGGCCACTGCGCGATGATGTCCACGTAGTTGTTGGCAACATCGGGATATGCCTCCACCGGAAGCCGGTGAAACGACACGATTCCCCAGGCAAACAGCAGAATGCCGAGAGCCAACACAAGAAAGCGGTTCTGTAGTGCAAAATCGACCAGCCGGCGAATCATTGCGCCTCCACCGTGGCCTGAAGATTCAAGACGTCCTTCACCACCTGCTCACCCGGCGCTAGACCAGACAGAATTTCCTGCTGGCCACCAGGCAGCATCTGCCCGCCGTCCACTTGCACACGCTTGAATTGCCCGTGACCCGCGGGCGTAAACACCCACTCACGATCGTGCAGATGAAGGATGGCGCTGGCCGGCACGGTTGCGTGTGTCACTTTATTACGGCTTTTAAGTGTCGCCGTAACAAACATTCCCAGGCGAAGAATGCCGGGGTTCGCGACTTCAATACGCACCTTTGCCGTACGCGTCGTCGGATCGAGAACCGGTCCGATATCGCTCACGCGGCCGGTGAGAGTTCTGCCTGGATACGCAGCCAGCTTGATCTCGGCCTCCTGCCCGAGGCTCACCTTTGGCAGGTCGTTCTCGTAGACATCGCAGATAATCCAGACCGAGCTCAGATCGGCGATGGTGAAGGCCGTCGCCGTGCCCGAGAGCGAAACGCCCGTGGCCGCGGCTTCCGTAATATTCTGCGAAACAATCACGCCGGAGGCTGGCGCGTAGACCTTGACGATCGGGCTGGGATGATCCTTGTCCACACCGTAGATCTTCAGTTGTTCTTCGGCCGCCACCAGATCGGCCTTGGCGTCCTTTTCCGCGTCGACTGCCTGCTCCAGCATCGACTGCGCGATAGCTCCGTGCGCGTAAAGATCCCTGGCGCGCAGGTACGCCTTGTTGGCGAGCTGCTCGTCGGCCGCGGCCTTCACATACGTGTCGAAAGCGGCGCTGATGTCAGGGCTCTGCACGCTGAACAGTAACTGCCCCTTCTTTACGTTGTCGTCGAGCCGCGCGCGAATATCGACAACGCGGCCGTTCGCCATCGAGATCACGGGAATCTCGCGCGAGATGTCGGGAAACACCGAGCCGGTCACGTCCAGCTCTTCGGGCTCGTCGATCCGGCCTGCGGTAACAGCGGGATATTGTTCGGGGTGGTTCACGGTCACCAGGCCAGCGTTGCCTGTCTCCACCGCCTGTACGGGAGACGCCGCACCGCTGGCCGGATTAAAGCTCTTCTTGCAGCCGGGCAGCGTAAGCAGTGTGGCCGCGCAGCACGCGGTTGTCAAAAGAGAACTCTTCGTCATGGAATCACCTCGCGTCCTACGGCAAGATTCAGTTGCGCTGCGGAAGTCAGATAGGCGCCGATCAGTTGCGCGTAGGCCAGTTGCACCTGGCGGTAGTCGCTCTGCGCATTCAGGAAATCCATCAGCGAGGCGCCGCCGTGGAAGTAGGCGTAGCTCACTGTATCGCGTACCCGGAGCGCCTCGCCGTTGTACTTCTCTTTGTAGGGTTTGAGCAGTGCGATGTTGCTGCGTACCAGTTCGTACGCCGTATCCACGTCGCTGAAGACCTGGGCCCGCGTGGCCTCGCTGGCTTCACGCGCGCGATCGATGTCGATCGCCGTGCGCTTCTTCTCGCCCTGGTTGCGGTCGAAGATGCGCAGCGGAATGCTGACGCTGCCGCCCAGCGCCTGTGTTGCGTAGGGATTATTGTCCGACGCATTCCACGTGTACCATGCGCCAAGAGTTGGGTCTGTCGAGCCGTTCGCCGCCGCCAGCTTGTGGTTGGTCTCGGATTGCTGGATGGCTGCAAGCGCCGCCTGCAGGTCAGGCCGGGAGTCGATCGCGTCCTGGCGGAGGGCCGAGAGCGGATCGAGCGATTCGGAAAAATCGAAGATCCCGGTCACGTCGAACTGATCCACCGGCGTGCGGTCGTTCAGCAGTTCCAGCAGTTGAATCTTGGCCGTGCGCAGATTCACCATCGCAGTTTGCAGCTCCGATTCGTACTGCACCCGCATCAGTTCAATGCGATCGAAATCAATCTGGGCAATGTCGCCGGCCTTCAGTCGTGTCTGGCTGATCGCAATGATCTTGTCGTAGTAATCGAGATCGGCTCTGGCAAATTCCAGGATAGATTTGGCCTCGAGGGTCTGGATGAACGCCGCGCGCAAGGTGAATTCCAGGTTCCGCTTCAGCTCCTCGTGCTGCGCCTCCGTAATACGCGTGCCTTCCTGCGCGCTTTTGAGGCGCAGCTCACGCTTGTGATCGCGCTCATGCAGGTAGCTGAAGTTCGGCTGCACCCACGTGCC
This sequence comes from Acidobacteriota bacterium, assembly GCA_021790995.1. Lineage (GTDB taxonomy): Bacteria > Acidobacteriota > Terriglobia > Terriglobales > Acidobacteriaceae > Telmatobacter. The sequence goes on along the minus strand of JAJYFA010000052.1, from coordinate 6,753 downwards.
CGCCATCGGCTGCCAGATGCCGTGATTGGGAGCGATCTGGGTGCCGTCCGCCGTCGCTGTAAACGTCGGATTCGGCCGCAGATACGCTGTGATCTCCTCGGCGCGCATCTCGTCCACGCTGTCGGCATCGGCCCTCAGGGCCGGATTTGTGGCTTCGAATTTTGCCTTCACCTGATCCCAGGTAAGCGCCTGCTGCGCCGGGGCGCAGCTCGGCAATAGAGCAAAGGTCAGGCCCATTGCTCCCATAGCAACGGCAGAGATGATCCGCTTCATAAAAACCCTTGCGCCGTGGTCTACACGGCGAAAACCAACCATATACGGATGATGGATGAAGAGTGCGCAGCGAGGGGCAATTATGCAGCCGGAGGGGGCCGGTTCTCGATTGGCCTGAGGGCAGGATTCTCGACAAACGGAGAAGACAGATTGTCGAGCGCGGTCAGGCACGTAAAAGCGAACGAAACGCCAGCAAAAGCCGGCAGTGGCAGAGAACTGGTCGCGGGAACGATCGAATGCGGGCTTGAACTATTTTGATCGTGGATGCGCCGAACACAACAATCGATCTCCGCGGGATTTTGCGCAGCCACCAGGTCGTCGGTCATGGAGATGGCTGGCAGCAGGATCAGGATGACCATCGCCAGCGCCACTATCTGGAAGCGACGGTCCGCCACCGTGCGCGGCGCAGTGCGCAGCCAGGCGAACACCATCCACAGGGCTACCAGCAGCCAGCCGAGATTGAGTGTCAGTTCCATTCCTCGTGCCAATTCTACACGAGGAATAGCGTTCAAAAGATGATCGTGATGAATGCCCCTGGTGCTGTCTCACTGTGCAGCGAGAGCTAAACCTGCTCGGAGGCGTGGGAGGTTCATTGAGTTGCACGGGATGGACCTGAACCTGCAACCTCCAGGCGATGTCACTCTTGTCCCAAACAGCCTTTTCTGTGAATTGCGCGGTTGATTTCACTGGACATAGGCATCCTCTCCCGGCGATAGGGTGGGGTTTCTTCGATAACTCGCGCTGGAGGGTCTTCTACGTTGCCGGCATCCTGCTGTCCAAGTTGCAATCGTGTAAGTGTTGCGTTACAGGCTCAAGCGGATGCTTTCATTTCTTCTGCTGTCCAACTGACGGCTACCACATCAGCGGCATGGGTAACTGCTCGGCCAGTTGCCTTGCAGTTGGCGGTCCTTCCATAGGATTGTTCAGCCACGCCCACAAATCGCGGAAGATGAACAGTTGCTGTCGCAGCAGAGCCGCAAGATTGGAGAGCGGCCATCCAAAGCTGGACTTCATCTGCAGGTACTTCAAGATCAGCATGGCGATCAAGGCGGTCCAGATCTGCGTCTTGACCGCATTGGCGCTGGCACCCAGGAACGACTTCACTTTTGCTGTTTGTTTCAGGGCCTTAAAAATAGCATCGTACCCGCCTCCAGGCACAGACCTCGCGCCACTTTCAGTTCGCTATATTTGCCGTCCGTCACCACCGCGAACGAGGGCAGGTAGCCCTGGTAATCCAGCAACAAATGCAGCTTGATCGCGCCCTTCCTCTGGCGATACTTAGCTCAGTCGAACATCGTAGCCGACAACTCGATGATGCTGCCGTCCAGGCTCATCAGCTTGTTCTTGAAACGAAACTTGCGGCGACTGCGCGTCGCCGTCTCGGCCGGACACTTTCCCAGCAACTGCATGAAAATCGACTCGTAGAGTTCCCATGGCGATGGGCGTTGGCATAGGCCAGGATCGATTTCTTCGGCGCGGTGCCGATGCCCAAGTGCTTCAGCGGCGATTCGCATCCGGCCAGCCCCAGGTAAACCTCGCGCAGTGACTTCATCTGCGCCACCTGGCAAAACAGCATGACCGCGAACTGTTCCCAGCAGGTGAACGCCTTGGCGCTGAACGCAGCCTGATGTTACTTGACTGCCTGTGCGAACTGTCCGCGTGGAAAAAGCTGCAAAAGCTGCAAAAGCTGCGACTAGACGCTGCATACTTGAGTCATGGCTGATCCTCTCTACTCTGAATGTGGTCCTGTCAGGGAACCCACTCCAGAGTAACGGGGATCAGCCCGCTATCGTACCTATCAAGCCGCAAAATCTATCGGTTTATTTTGGACAGCAATAGTGTGGGTACAAGATTGTAGCTGCGTGCCTTTTTTACGCCTGTCATTCCGAAACTTCCCGACCGGAGGGCTTGCAGCCCATGCTGGTTCAAGGTTGCGACAGCGCGCCGGCGAACGCTGCGGAGATGCGGCTACAGAACCACGCATTCATTGCAGATCTGACTACACCGCTCCGCCAGAGCGCCCATCGGCGAGATTGGGCCGCGGTGCCGGGTTCGCTGGCGCAGGACGTGCAGCGGCGCTGGCAGGCGACCGTGAAAGTTGCGGCTGGCTCGTGGACGGCTGATGCATGGTGACAATGATAGCTTCCGCAGACTTGATACCCGCGCAGCGGTAGGAGTGGGGTGTGCCGGCATCGAAGTAGACGGCGTCTCCGGGGCCGAGCGTGGCCTCATGGTCGCCGTGGCGCACCGCGAGCTCGCCGCTCAGCACATAGAGGAACTCGAATCCGGCGTGCATGTGCGACTTGGGCTCGACTTGCGCGGGAAGCGGCACAAACTCCGCAAAATAAGGGTCCATGAGCCGGTCGGGCACCATGTAGCCAAGGCTCTCAAAGGTGTAAGTGGGCGGCTCCACGCCCGTCTGCGGCATGCGCACGCGGTCCCGCTTGCGGTGCAGGCGAAAGATGGGCGCAGGCTCAGACTCGAAGAAGTACGAGAGATCCTTCGAGAAGACCATGGCAATACGCGCCAGATTGCGCAGCGTAGGAACCACGCGCCCGGTCTCGAGTTGCGAAAGAAAACTGGCCGAGAGGCCGGTGTGCCTTCCCAGATCGACCAGTCCCATGGACTTCTTGAGGCGCAACCGGCGGATACGATCGCCCAGCCGCTTTTCCTCAATAAACCGCTCGGCGGCGTTGGGGTCCGCCAGGGTTTTGTGCATCTCCTCACCCGCTTCGAGCTCGTCGCTCATGGCCGCTCCTTTTGTTCATAGGATGCGCTTTGAGGGCGTTTATCGTCCAGATCAAAATGAATTTCCGCAACACGAAATTGCCAGGTGAGGCCACGGGCACATCGCGCGACGCGGTGTAGCGCGGTATTCTGAAACGTCCGGGAACGCAACGAGCTTCATTCCGGGGCAAAAGCTCCGTGGTTTTAGCGATCTCCGCGGCACGACTGAAGCCGTGCCCTTTTGCATGAGATCCCGGCAGGTTTTCTCAAACAGAGGACGAACGATGCCTGAAGAATCCGCACCAGCACAAGCCGAAGCTGCCAAATCCACCGCGCCCGTCGCCACCATCGCTGCGATTGGCAAGCACGAGGGGCAATCCGTCACCCTGCAAGGATGGCTTTATAACCTGCGTGAAAGCGGAAAGCTGCTCTTTCCGATCTTCCGCGACGGAACGGGATCGATACAAGGAGTGGCGCACGTGAAGAGCGTGTCGCCCGAAGTCTTTGAGACTCTCAAGCACCTCACGCAGGAGTCGAGCGTGATTGTGACTGGAAAAGTGCGCGCCGACAAGCGCGCGCCGGGCGGCTACGAGCTGGACGTGGAAAATATCGAGGTGGTGCAGCGCGTGCCTGAGTCGGATCCTTACCCGATCACGCTGAAGGAACACGGCGTGGACTTTCTGCAGGAGCGGAGGCACCTGTGGGTGCGCTCGCCGCGCCAGTCGGCGATTCTGCGCATTCGCGCCGAGATCATGCGCGCGGCAGCCGAGTACTTCGACATGAACGGGTTCATCCGCACCGATCCGCCGATCCTGACGCCGGCGGCCTGTGAGGGCACCTCGACACTCTTCCCGGTGGACTACTTCGGCGATCCGGCCTACCTGACGCAGAGCGGCCAGCTCTATGTGGAAGCGACGGCGCTGGCGCTGGGCAAGGTCTATAGCTTCGGACCGACCTTCCGCGCGGAAAAGTCGAAGACGCGGAGACACCTGACGGAGTTCTGGATGGTCGAGCCGGAGGTGGCCTTCATGGACCTCGACGGGCTGATGGATCTGGCCGAGAACTACATCTCGCATATTGTGCAAAGCGTGGTCAAGAACCGCGCCGCCGAACTGCAAACGATTGGCCGCGACATTGCGAAGCTCGAAACCGTGAAGCCTCCGTTTCCGCGCCTGCGCTACGACGAGGCCGCGGAGTTGCTCAACCAGGCGCACAGGAACGGGCAACTGGAGCAGGCGTTTGAGTACGGCAACGACTTCGGCTCACCCGACGAAACGTGGTTGAGCTCGCAGTACGACCGGCCGGTAATGGTGCACCGCTACCCGGCCGATGTGAAGGCGTTCTACATGGAGCCCGACCCGAAGGATTCGCGCTATGCACTGTGCGTGGACGTGCTGGCACCCGAGGGATACGGCGAGGTCATCGGCGGCTCGCAGCGCGTCTCCAGCTACGAGCTGCTGAGCGCGCGCATTGACCAGCACAAGCTGCCGCGCGAGGCGTTTGAGTGGTATCTCGACCTGCGCCGCTACGGCTCGGTGCCGCACGCCGGCTTCGGCATGGGCATCGAACGCATGGTCTCGTGGATCTGCTCGCTTGACCACGTGCGCGAGACGATTCCGTTTCCGCGGATGCTGTACCGCATGTACCCATGAGGCGGCGGGCTTCGTGCGTCGCGCGCAATTGAGCTTTATTTGCTTTTAGCAACCGCTATGGCTTTTGCAACAAGGGATGCGACGAAGTTCTGAAATCCCAACTCGGCGCTGGGCTCACGGTAAGCCCCCTTGTGGCCGTCGATTGCATTTGACATGAGGAAGCAGGCGGCATCGTAAAGGCGCTCACGCACCAATTTGGTGAGCAGGATTTCGTACCGCCTTGCGTAAGACGCATCCTTGAATTCAGGAAAAACCTTGAAATGTGGCTCGCGAGCTTGAACCGGACTGAGAGATCTGGGGGCTTCTTCGAGCAGCATCAAGTAGCCGAGCCATGGCCGCGCAGACGGTTTAAATGCCCCTTCCCGGTAGGCAGACCAAATGTCGGTAGCGCTTCCAATCGCCTCTTCTGTGCGGTTGTTGTAATTATTCCCAAACGAACCAACTTGCGATTTAAACTCGATTCCCGCGAGAAGCCTGCCGTCCGATATGACCAACAAGTCCCACTTTTTCTCTGGCCGGTACCATCCTGGAAGTTCAACGCACTTTTCACAGAAGACGTCTGTTTTCGGAAGCCCGTTCTCACACAAAAAATCACGCACCAATCTGATGAAACCATTCATTTGCGCCCCGCCTGTTACAGCGGAGCGTGATCCCGCGTCTTTGGCTCCTAATGACGCGCCTTGCTTCTGCGCTTGTGCGTCGCGTGTTGTCCAAAAATGCTTGACGGCTGCACGAAGGCGGATTTCGATCTCTGGTTGAAGGGTCATTTCGCGCTCTGCGAAGTTTCCGTGGTGATGGTGGTATGGCTGAACAAAGACGCTTCGTTCACAACACGATTGTGCGCTTGCTCGAAGTACTGACTATCGACCTCGATACCAATGCTGTTCCTGCCAATCGCCGCCGCTGCGGCCGTGGTTGTACCGGTACCGAGAAACGGATCGAGGACCGTATCGCCGACAAAACTAAACATGCGAATCAGGCGTTCGGCAAGTTCGAACGGATAGGGGGCCGGATGGCTCCGAGTGGAAGCACCAGTCACTCCAGACCAAATCTGCTGGAACCAGACCTTATGATCTTCATCTGAGATCACGCTGAGAACACGAGCGGCGACGTCAGGGGTACGATAGCCGCCGGGTTTCCGCTGCATTAAAATAAATTCGATATCGTTCTTGATTACTGAATTTGGCTCATATGGCTTTCCTAAGAACCCCGAGCCATTTTCAACCTCGTACATAGCATTTGCGATCTTGTGCCAGATGATCGGGGCAAGATTGTCAAAACCGATTCGTCTGCAGTGTTCCTGGATCGACGCGTGGAGAGGCACTACTGTGTGTCGTCCGTTATTCTTTCTCCTCGATAGGCACACGTCGCCAACCACGCAAATCAGGCGGCCGCCAGGAACCAGAAGCCGGAAGCAGTTTGTCCATACGCGATCGAGCTCATCAAGAAACTCATCGTAGTCCGCGATGTGCCCCATTTGCCTCTCAGAATGGCGATACCGCTTCAACGTCCAGTACGGCGGAGAGGTTAGAACGAGATGCACCGAATTAGACTCAAGTGGCGGCATCTCGCGAGCATCACCGAGAATGAGCCTGTGCCACGTAGGAACTTTACGCACCGCTCCTTCGATCAGCTTGACCAGACGCCTGTTTTTTGCAATGCGCGGGATGTCAGTCTGTGGATTAACGAGGGGGTAGACATCCGGAGGGACATGCGCGACCAAATCGCCCCCCGTAGTCAACGGCGAGTCATCTTCGCAGGTTACGAGTTTTTGGAGACCTGATGCCATGGGGGCAATCCGCGCCAGAAGCGGCCTCTCGTCGTATGGGAACCCAGTTTCGCAGCTTGGGTCAATTCTAACCGTAAGGCCACTTCTTGTTAATTCCACCCCGGAACGGCAGTTTCATTCAGTGCATTCTTTGCCAGCGCGTTGGTGGAGATCGAGGAGGGGGCGATATACCCGTTGCAACAAGTATTTTCCTATATAGCGAATCCTCCGGGCGCATCGGCGAATCGAAAAGGGTGAAGAGATTCGATTCCCGAGGAGCAAAAACCAGATGAGTCTGACAGCCCATGAAGTTCATGCGTTGAAAAGGGCGCC
>JAJYFA010000051.1 GCA_021790995.1 Acidobacteriota bacterium | reverse complement strand
GACGGCCTGCGCTACATTGGCTCCTTCGCTCCGCTTTTTGTCCACCAGTACTCGCAGGCATGGTTCGACTTCCGAAACAAGCGGGATCGTTACGCCGACTACTTTAAGAACTCGGTCATCGCTACCGACGTGCATCGCCGCTTCTGTCTGGAGCTGAACAAGCAGTTTCCCGACTACAGCGATGCGCTCTGGGGCATCACTGCGTCGGATTCAATCAATGGCTACGTCGCCTGGGGTGGTCCGCCCGCCATGGGACCCATCGATGGGACCGTCGTCCCCTCGGCTGCCGGCGGCTCTCTGCCTTTTCTTCCCGACGCTACCATGCGTGTGCTCCGCACCATCCACGACCACTATCCCAAGGCAAAATGCCGCTACGGTTTTGTGGACGCATTCAATCCCCTGACTGGCTGGTACGACAGCGACGTCATTGGCATCGATATTGGGATCACAATGCTCATGGCGGAAAATGCGCGCACAGGATTTATATGGGAGACTTTCATGAAGAATCCCGAAGCAAAACGAGGTATGGAGAGAGCCGGTTTTCAGCCGGATGGCTCCCCATCCGGATAGCCCCTCTCTCATCGCCGGAATGGCGATTGTTCCTGCGATTTCATGCATCCATCTGCGCTTTCAATGCATTACACTGGAAGCACAAAGAGAAACGCTAACATTATCAGAGCGTTCCCGCAGCCTTGGTTTATGAATCTATTGCACCAGGATACCCCCGGCGCTCTATGCTGTCTGGCGGGTCGAGGGAACGATGCAACCCAAAGTCCCAGATGAACAGGCTGTTGGTGAACCCGTTGCAGGCGCTCCGGAGCAACCGGGCAAGAAAACAAGCGCATGGGCCGACCGCGTGCGCGCCCTCAGGAATATCCCCCCGGTTCTGCACTTCGTCTGGGAATCAGGCCCCGCGGTAGTCTTCTGGAACATCACCATCCGCATTGTTGTGGCGTTTTTGCCCGTAGGCATCGGCATTATCGGCCGATTTATCATCGACGGCGTCAACCGCATTCGCCTGCATCAGCCTCTGCCGGTTCACTTCTGGTGGCTCGTCGGATCGGAGATGGCTCTTGCCGTCGTAATCGGCGTCCTCTCGCGCGCAGTCGATTACTTCGACAATCTGCTTGCCGACCGATATACCTATCACGTCAGCGTCGAGGTCATGCGAAAAGCGGCGAGCCTCGATGTCACGGCTTACGAGGATCCCGTCTTCTACGATCGCCTGGAGCGCGCCCGCGTTCAGGCCACGGATCGTCTTGTCATGATCCAGCAGATGGGCAGCCTGATCCAGCAGACCGTCACGGCCATCGCTTTTTCCGCCGTGCTTATCCGCTATTCCCCGTTTCTGCTGCTGCTTCTGGTTTGCGGAATCATTCCTGCCTTTCTCGGCGAAAGCCACTTTGCGTTTCTCACCTACGCCAAGAACTTCCGGCAGACACCGATACGCCGCCAGATGGATTATCTGCGCCAGGTTGGCGGCAGCAAAGAGGCGGCAAAAGAACTCAAGCTCTTCAATCTCAGCAACTATCTCACCGAGCGTTTCACCGCGCTCTCGCGCGGAATCTACGAAGAGAATGTTGCCCTCAACCGCCGCCGTCTTTTCTGGGGCGGCATGTTGTCTATTCTCGGCCAACTCGGCTACTACGCTGCCTACGCTTTCAGCATTTACGACACCATCATAGGCCGCTACAGCATTGGCGATCTTACGCTCATCACCACCGCCATCGTGCAGGCCATGGGCAATATTCAACAGGCTTTCTCGACCGCTTCGGGCGTGGCCGACCAGGCTCTATTTCTGACCGACCTGCTCGCGTTCTTCCAGATGAAGCCGATTGTCGAATCCAGGCCAGGCGGTTTGCCGACACCGCATCCCATCGAACGCGGCTTCGAATTCCGCAATGTTTCTTTCGCTTATCCGGGCACAACCCGCCGCGTCCTCCGCAACTTCAACTTCACGCTCAGGCCCGGCGAGAGCGTGGCGCTCATCGGCGAAAACGGCCAGGGCAAGACAACCATCGTCAAGCTGATTACGCGCCTTTACGACCCTACCGAAGGCGAAATCCTTCTCGATGGCGTTGATCTGCGCGAGTACGATCTGGCCGGCCTGCACGCCGAGATCGGCGTTATTTTCCAGGACTTCATGCGCTACGAGATGACGGCGAGAGAGAACATCGCGGTGGGCCGCGTGGAAGTGCCTCACACAACGGAGGAGATTGAATCGGCAGCCGAGAAAAGCCTTGCCGCCGGCGTGATCGACAAACTGGAGCGCCACTACGATCAGATGCTTGGCAGGCGCTTCGAAGGGGGCGTGGATCTGTCAGGAGGCGAGTGGCAAAAGCTCGCGCTCGCCCGCGCCTATCTCCGCGACGCGCAGTTGCTCATTCTCGACGAACCGACTGCCGCGCTCGACGCCCGCAGCGAATACGAGGTCTTCGAGCGCTTCGCCGAACTGACCTTCGGCAAGATGGCGCTCCTAATCTCGCACCGTTTCTCCACGGTGCGCATGGCTGACCGCATTGTTGTCCTCGAAGGCGGATCTCTGGTAGAGGAAGGCAGCCACGACCAACTGATCGCTCTCGGCGGCCGTTACGCCGCCATGTTTGAGATGCAAGCCGCCAGTTATCGTTGAGAGATCTTATGACGAATGCCGTTTCCAGCTCCGGTTCTCGGCAGATTCACGCCGGTGATGTTCCTCAAGCCTTTCTCGACGCGGCGCGCGCAGCCGCCTCATGGGATGTTGTGTACCGTCCGACGACACGCAGCGATTTTCAGTCGCGCGTTCACGAAGCGGCACAGAAACTGCGCCTGCTGGAACCGCAGCTCGCTTTGCTGCAAACTTTTTCTCCCGGTCCGGACGCTCCACCCCATCTTCGGGCACTCCATGAATTGCGCGCCAGCGCTCGCTTGCTGCGATCCACTATCGCCACGGTATCCGGAAAATCCCGAACAAAAGAGATCGACAGGCTTCCGCGCGTCGTCTCCGCAGGCCTGCTGGTTGAACCGCGCATTGCCGCAGCGGCCAGGCTTTATCTCGATGCAGCCCGCAGCGAGTTTGCAGCGTCTACGTTTCAGATTTTCATCGACGTCCTACAGGCCAGCGAACCATTTAACGTGCTCGAGATATGGAACAGCGCGGCCTTTCTGGGATTTGTCCTGCTCGAACAGTTGTTAGCGGACGCCCACAGCCTATTGCTTTCTACCACAGCGGAAGCAGCGCAACGACTCTTGCTCCGGCTCAAGAGCCTACGAACAATGGGTGGAATCGATTGGGAACGGGCTGTTGAGCCCTTGATCGTCATCGACACTACGCTCAATCAAGACCCGGCAGAAACTTACAGCATCATGGATCCAGGAAGCCGCACGCTCTACCGCGAACGGATCGCTTTCGCGGCTCATTACTCCGATTACTCCGAACGGCAGGTAGCGCTCACGGCACTCGAACTGGCCCAGCAATGCCAGCCTGTTCCGGGCGAGGATCCGCGGATGTGGAGGCGCCGCATCCACGTTGGCTACTATCTCATCGACAAGGGCTTCCCCCTGCTGGCACAGCGCATCGGCTTTCACGCGCCACTCATCGATCGCGTTCGCGCGTTTGTCCGCTCTTATGCCGAGGACTTCTATATCACCGGCATCCAGATCCTTGCGATTCTCCTTGCTGCCGCAGTGATCTTTCCACTTTTGCCGCGATCCTTTAGCCTTTTCGCTCTTGTGCTGGCGCTGCTTGTCGTCTTGTTGCCCGCCACGCAGGATGCCGTTGATCTGGTGAATCACGCGGTCACCACCCTCTTCGATCCCACACGGCTGCCCAGGCTCGATTTCAGCAGCGGCATTCCGTCCGATCACTCTACTCTCGTGGCCGTGCCAACTCTGCTGCTCAATGAAAAGCAGGTTCACAAGCTTGTCAACGATCTCGAAGTCCGCTACCTTGCCAACCGCGATCCTAACCTGCACTTCGCCTTGATTACCGATCTGCCCGACTCGGTCAGCAAGCCGCACTTGAACGACTATGACCCTCTCGTCGCTCTCACGGTTCAGCTCATCGAGAAACTCAATGCAAAACACGATCCGTCCGGAAACGGCAGTTTTCTTCTTCTCCACCGTTATCGCGTCTTCAACCGGCGCCAGGGCGTATGGATGGGCTGGGAGCGCAAACGCGGCAAGCTGCTCGATCTGAATCGCCTTCTTGCAGGCCAATACGATGCTTTCGCGATTAAGGCCGGAAGAACCGAGATACTCCGCAACGTCCGCTACGTTCTTACCCTTGACTCCGATACGCAGCTTCCGCGCGGTAGCGCCGCCCAATTGGTCGGAGTCATGGCTCATCCCTTGCACCAGCCTGTCGTCGATCCCAGGCTGCGCATTGTCACCGAAGGATACGGCATTTTGCAGCCACGCATCGGCGTTACCGTGCATTCGGCCAACCGCTCAAGGCTGGCAGCGATTTACTCGGGCCAGACCGGCTTCGATATTTACACACGCGCCGTTTCCGATGCATATCAGGATCTTTTCGGCGAAGGCATCTTTACCGGCAAGGGCCTCTATGAAGTTGCAACACTGCACGCCGTTCTCGATCATCGCTTCCCGCGGAATGTCCTCCTCAGTCACGATCTGATCGAGGGCACATACGCGCGCGCCGGTCTCGTCACCGACGTGGAGTTGATCGACGACTATCCGTCGCACTATAGCGCCTACAGCCGTCGCAAACATCGTTGGATGCGGGGTGACTGGCAGATTGCACAATGGATCTTCTCGCGCGTCCCGAACGAGACCGGGGGCCGTGCGCCAAACCCGATCTCGACTGTTTCGCGCTGGAAAATCTTCGACAATCTGCGCCGTTCGCTGGTTGACCCGTTTCTCTTTCTTCTCTTTATCGCAGGGTGGCTCGTTCTTCCAGGCGGACCGCTCTACTGGACGGCAGCTTCCCTTCTTCTGCTCATCTTTCCCGAAGTGGTCAAGCTCGGATTTGGCATAGGCCGGACCTATGTCAACGGCCGTAGTGGAGGCGTCGCCGACGTGCTTCGCGGATTCGTTCAGTCCGCTGAAGTAATTCTGCTGAACCTCGTCTTCCTGCCGCATCAGACGATCCTGACGCTCGACGCCATCCTCCGCGTATCGACAAGGCGATTCATCACCGGGGAGCGATTGCTTGAATGGGAAACTGCAGCACAAGCTGAGGTGGCATCCGCACGCCGTGCGACATTTGACCGTTATCTTATGTGGATGCCGGTTGCTGCCGTGCTGCTCGGTTCGCTCATTTTTTTCCAAGCTCCCAATCACAATGCCATTCTCTGCGCCGCCCCAATTCTTACGCTTTGGGCATTCTCCGGCCTGATCACTGAATGGCTCAACAGACCTCCGCGCGAGCAGCGGCGAAGCCTTGCGTCCGCCGACGAGACTTTCCTCAAGGTTCACGCCCTGCGCATCTGGCGCTACTTTCACCAGTTCGGATCGGAGAGCCACAACTTTCTCGTTCCCGACAATGTGGAAGAAGAAGGCCTCCGCGAGGCAGCTCGCGTTTCGCCCACCAACCTTGGCCTCTTGCTCAATGCCCGTCAGGCCGCGTGCGAGCTGGGTTTTCTCACATTGCCCGAGTTCGTCTCTCTCACTCGAAGCAGCCTGGCGACCGTCAGCCGCATGGAGAAGTACCGCGGCCACCTTTACAACTGGTACGACACGCACACGCTTGCGGCTCTCGATGCACCGTCTTTTGTCTCTACCGTCGATAGCGGAAACTTTGTCGCTTCTCTCTACACACTCCGCGCCGGTGCGCTTGATCTCTTACGCCGTCCTCTGCTTTCGCGCCGGATCTTCGAGAGCGTGCGAACGCATTGGGATCTGATGCACACGGAGAAAGTTCTTCCTGTTCCGCTCGCCCGCATCGCGCTTCCCGCTCCAGCCGCGTCTGTCACCGATTGGATCGTCTGGCTCTCCGCCGCGTCTGAAGCATTCTCGTCGCTTGCTGCCGATCTGCTACCCCAGAATAGCTGGTGGATTGCCGAGACGCAGCGGCGCGTCGAGGCCATCCTCGCCTTCCTGCGCGATTACATGCCGTGGATGTTGCCCGAGTTCGCCACTCTGCGCGCGCTGCCTCAATCTGGATTCGAGGATGAAACCACCACGCTTTCCATCGAGGATTCCGCCGCGTTTGCTGAGGCTCTTGAGGCTAACCTTGCACGCTTCCCGGATGCATCCGCCGGCGACTTTCCAGCCTATGCTCCGGCCGGTCAGCTTCGCTCATCTCTACCCGCCGCACGCCAAAAGCTGCTCACGCTCGCTGCGCATATCCGCGCCATCGCGCAGGATGCAGAACGATTTGCCGATGAAACGGAGTTTGCTTTTCTCGTCCACCCTGAGCGCCACCTGCTTTCCATTGGCTATAACAGGGGAGAACATGCGCCGCACGATGCCTGTTACGACGCGCTTGCGTCGGAGGCCCGCATCGCAGCCTTTCTAGCCGTAGCTCGCGGCGATCTCCCACAGAAAAGCTGGTTCAGGCTAAGCCGGGAATTCGCGCGCGTCCGCGGTTGCTATGTTCTCCTCTCCTGGAGCGGAACCATGTTCGAGTACCTCATGCCGTCGCTCTGGATGCGTACTTATCCGCAAACGCTGCTTGCGCGCGCGCAAACAGCCTGCGTCAAAGTACAGCGGATTTTCGCCGGTTCGCTGGGTATTCCGTGGGGAATCTCGGAATCCGGCGCGTCCCGCAAAAATGCCGATGGCCATTACCATTACCACGCTTATGGCCTGCCTCAGGCCGCTCTCTCGATCGAGACCGATGCCGGCCCTGTCGTCTCACCCTACTCGACCTTCCTTGCGCTGGGAGTGGACCCGCAAGAGGCTCTGCGCAACCTGCGCCGCATGGACGCCGCCGGTTGGACCGGCGCGTTTGGTTTCTATGAGGCTGTCGATTATTCTGGCTCGCTTCGCCAGGGCGAACTGGTCCGGGAGTGGATGGCCCATCATCAGGGAATGTCGCTGCTTGCCATTGTCAATCTTCTATGCGGCAGTGTCGTGCAACAGTGGTTTCACGCCAACCCCATGGTTCAGTCGGAGGAGTACGTGCTCCACGAGATGCCTCCGAGCGACGGCGCCCTTCGCACGCTGGTGAAGAACTCTTAAGAACTTATCCGTAAATAGAAGTGGCCTGCCTCCCATCAATACCTTCCAGGGCGATACCGAGCCAGGACGATTCTCTCCGATCTGGCCAGGCTTTACGCCTTAATCTCCTGCATTGCCCTGTCTTGCCGGACAAACGCCTTAACTGTTGCGCACAGTCTGCCCTCCGCTGTGCCATGGGGGCGAATGGTGTATGCGCCGACTTGTGCAGGAACAATGAAGGTTTCCGCATAATGCACCACGAAAGGCGCAAATGCTCCCTGCGGACTTTCAATAATGGCTTCTTCGCCCTCAACCAGATTCAGAACATTCACCGTACCGCCGGTATGGTGGGGCACAGCGCCAGTGAACCAGTGGCGCCGCGTCTCAATAAACTCCAGTTCATGCAGGCCGGTGCGTTCCTCGCGCCACCCGTCCCCTTTCGCAACCTCCACAACACGATTGATCAGGCAGCGTCTAACCCAGGAAGTCGTGCGATCCCACTGAATATTCGCGGCGCCGTGTTCGAGATGAATCGGCCTCGGCCGCCCGTCAAGGCCCAGACGCCCCCAGTCCCACAGTTTGAAGGTAAAGATATAGGGCGTCGCGCTGATTTCAAGCACCATGCTATTCCGCCCGGAACAGTGCACCGTTCCCGCAGGAATCAGGAAGTGATCGTGCTTTTTGGCCGGCCACATATTGACATACGATTCGGCATTGAAGGCCGGACCACCCTCCTGCGCGGCGGCAAGATCTCTCAGCATTGCCTGAGGACCGATTGACTCTTTCAGGCCAAGGTAGACGCAGGCATCGTCCCCGGCGTCAAGCATGTAATAGCTTTCATCCTGCGTATAGGCCATCCCGAACCTTTCGCGGATATAGCTAGTAAGTGGATGAACCTGAAGCGACAGGTTCCCTCCTCCCATGGTGTCGAGAAAATCAAAGCGAATGGGAAACTCCGCGCCCAAGCGAGAAAAAATGAAGTCGCCGAGAAGTTCGCGAGGATGAGCAAAAACCAGGTTGATTGCGGGAATCTCGACACGCGCATCGCCAAAACCCATTAACAGGCTGTTCTCCTCGGGCACGCAGTCGAAACACCACGCGTGATTCGCCGCATCCTGACGAAGATCGCAGACCTCTTCCATCCAATGTCCACCCCATGGGCCCGGATCGAAGAATGGAACAACGCGAAAGGGCCGGCAAGTCGCGATGCTGAGCCCCCTGCGCATCGACTCGCCAGAAATCATGTTTGGCGATAGCCGATCGTTGGTATCGAGCATGTATTCGATCCGATTCCAGATCTGCCGTTTCAGCCTGTCGGCCGCGCGCCAGTCGAGAAAGAAACCACGCTTGTACTTTTCCGAAGGCCTCTCATCCAGGTTATTGGCGCCAAGGTTGCCAATCTCGTTGCGGCGCTGCCGCTGCTGGATCTCCCAGCGCGCCATGTCGGCGTAGACCAGGACGTCGGGCTGCCCACATACAAGAACCGCTCCCGTGCCAATCACCAGAATGGTTCCTGTAGCTTGTGCCAGCGAATGTCGCGCTTGCAGCAGCTTTTCCCTGTCGAAATAGTCCTCGATTTCGATCTCGCTCATCACGCCGAAGACAGGGTCGCCGGTCAAAAGTGGTGCGAACTTCCGGTTAAGCGTCTCTGCGGGCTGCAAAAAGTCCTCTGCGGAAATCACCAGCGCGGGCTGCAGTTGCGCCATCAGTTCCGAACGAACTCCTTCCACTAAAACGCCGGGATAGCATTCGATACAGATCACGCGCCTTTGGCGGTCAACCGAATCTCGCAACACGCGCCCGATGGCCGCCCATCCGCGAGTGCATTCCTCGCCCGAAGAGGAGACCGGAATATAGGGTTGCTTGTCGTACACTCGAACAGCTCCTTTGGCGAGGGACTCCACGCATGGCGTAGCAACACAACGCTTACCCGCGCCCGACTGCGCCTGTTTTTGCTCGGAAGGCATTTTCATCACCCTCTGAGCCACTTCCACACAGCAAGCTCACGAACTGCCTATCGAGACATTGATCAAAGGCGCCCGTCCTGCATCGGCGCACATCATCACCGCAGCATGTTCGATCGAAGACAAATCGGACTCTGTTTATTTTTGCATTTCTAGGACGAAATCCTGTTGGTTTTTACGCCGCCCTCGATCATTACGCGGAACCGCTTCTCTGGTCGCGGCGTCCCAGCCTTTAAATGTGAAATGAACCGCCATGCTCTTCAGCGAGGTCCCCAACAATCTCCCGTAATGCGCACGGAACTGCTCTCATCGCCGGGCCTGACATTTTTGTTGACTCGCTGCCGGTAACGCTTGTGCACTTCGAAGGCGAAGTTGTCCAGCGCATCTTCCGGCATTGGATCCCCGTTAAACGTGAGCGTCAGGCTTGGCAAACCTTCCCGCACTCCCATGTGGAAGAGTTGAGACTCAACGATGCGCGTCGGCATGCACTCATGAGGCCCAACGTTCACCACGGCATCCATTTCGCCGCCATGCCAACTGTGAAGCGCCTCGCCCAGTGTTAACACCGCCTCACCTCCGGCATCGCCGGCAAGATAGTCCGATGCGGCTTCCACCAATTCGCCAATCTCTGCCGGCTCGCCGATCGGCAGTCTTTTGCCGATCGCGTCCCACGCAATCCGCTCCATGCGGCGCTTCAGAAAATCGATCGCACAATCCACAGCGGTCAGCGATTCCGTTCTGCTGTTCTGATAGTCGACATACTGGAACCAGCCGTTCAAGGACGCAAACCGTACGCGCATTCCCCGTGCTTCGAGCCGCCTGATGATATCGTCGTTGGCAAACGAGTCATTGCGGACATAGATCTCTCCAACCAGCAGAACCACCGGCCGGCGGCCGCATTCTGAGTTCCTGGAATCGCCCGCATCCTTCATCGCGTCCTGCGGATAAATGGCGGCAAAATCCTGTGCGGCGTTGCGCAGCAGGTCGCGAACTCCGAACAGGCGCCCCGAGAGCACTTCATTGAATGTGCGTGTACGCGATTGAATGATCCTCTGCTGCGCAGAGAGAATCTGGCACAATTCCTCCAGGCGGCGTTCGTAAATCCAGCCGGCGGCTCCCTGAATGTTCTCGTCTGGCCGGACCATAAGAAGCGCGGCTTGCAGAAGATCGTGGGCAATGACTCCTGCAATGAAGAGTGTCGTGAATCCCGGCGGCATGCCCGCGAAGTAGTCCGTCTCACTGGGCACAACAAAACGGCAACGATCGCCCATGGACAGTTGCTCGACCACAATTTTCTGTATCAGATGATAAAGACCGAGACGGCATGGTCCGTTTGTGCGCGGCATCATGAAGGCAAAGTGGCCATTGGGATCGGATCTCAACTTTTCGATCAGGCGGCCAAGTGTTATCACCACGGGCACGCACTCCTTGCCGGAGGTGTAGCGCCTTCCCGTAAGGAGAGCATGGCGGTCGCATTGCGGCAACTCCTCTGCCTGAAAACCAGCGGCGCGCAGGCACGCGACGCCAACCCGGGAGCCGGGCCCCATCCATGGGACAAGAACGGTATCCGCGTTCTTATCAATTGTGGAGAAGTCGCAAGAGTCTCTTGTCACCGCGGGAAGGTTCAGAGGTTCCATCTTGCTGCCCGATGCAGCGCGATCCTGTGTCACGCAATGCAGAAAGGCTTCGATGCGGGTTTTGGTACCGGCGTCGCCACTATGTCCATCCGTCTCGATCACGGCGAAGGGTTTGCCACGCATCACGTAACTGAAGAAGTGCAGATTCAGACTGTCAGGACCGCAGGAGTAGTTGCTGCAATAGACGCTGTACACATCGGAGCTTCTGCGGATGACATGCGCGGCTCTCAGAATTCGCTGTGCGTATCCCCAATAGATTCGGTTCATGAAAGGTGCGTCGCCGGGAATGGGGTAGCAATCGATGGGAATGGCAAGCGTGCCCTGTTCGCGGAGTATCGTCGGCACACTGGAGTTGAGAATTGGATTGTAGATTGTGTAAGGACGGCCCAGCACCACCACTGGCGTGACGTTGTTTTCGCGGCAGAACTCGAGCGCATGTCTGCCAATGGATTCGCACGCTTCCCCAAATCGGAGCTGCGCCGAAACCCCGGCCTGATACGCTGGCTCCCACAGATTTTCAACGCCGAGAGATTGTGCGATCTGAGCGCAATTGGCGCGAAACTCGCCGGATTCAAACCCTCGCGGACCAACCTCAATCTCAGGCGAGAGCCATCGCGAAGATCCTTTGCGCTCCAAATCATATCGAAGCAGGTACGGCGCAGACTGAACGATAGGGCAGGTTTTGGCGTGCTCCTCTTGAGCCGAGCGCAAGGTGCTGCGGAGGATGGGCGTGAAGACGAAGTCCGAATTCGATTCGCGCATGAGCGACGCAACGCCATGAAACAGTTGCATCGGTGCGCAAAAAGGCGCATTGGTCTGTTGAATGCCTCGCTTCAGCAGCGCCGGATCGGTCCCCTTGAACAGCTTGAGGTTGAACCCGAGCGCATGGAGAAACGTGGCGAAGAATGGCAGCAATTCCTTGAGCATGAACTCATCGCTCAACGCCACGGCGGGCGCATTGGGGATCGGGGCAAGTTGCTCCAGGAGACCGGCCACAAGCTGTTCGCGCTCGCGAAAAGGTTGCGGAGCCATGTCTGGCAGCTTCTTGCGGCGGGAAATCCTCTCGTGCAGCGAGCAGGCGCCGCCCCACGTGAAAATTCCCGATGTCCCCTCCACGCAAGTTTTGAGGCACTCAATGCGGCAGTGATTACCCGGAGATCCACAGCCGACGGTGGCATTGCAGATGAAGGTTGTCCTCTGCTCAACCTGAGCGTTGAGAAACGTGTGCAGGTCGAGGGGGGAATTCTGTTTCCATGCGAGATCTGCGCTCCCCAGCAATGCAATGCCGAGAGCACCAACGGTGCCAGGGTTCGGCGGCACGATCACCTCGCTCCCTGTCTGGCGCGCGACAGCGGCGGCCAGCGCATCTGCGGAAAAAGGCATCCCCTGGCAAAAGATCACCTGGCCCACGGTCCGATTGCCTTTTACGCGATTCAGATAGTTCTGGATGATTGAATCGTAGAGCCCTGCGATGATCGTGTTCTGCTGCAATCCCGCCGCAACGGCCTCATCGATGATTTCCGCCATGAAGACCGAGCAGTGCTGACCGAGCGAAACCCCCTCTTCGGCCAGCAAGGCTGCTTCGCCGAGCTGCTCAATATGCTCGATGCCGGCGAATTTGCGGCCTTGCTCCTCAATGAATGAACCGGTCCCGGCGCTGCAAGCTTCGTTCATTGCAGAGTCGATGACGCGGCCTTGCTCCAGACGTATGTACTTCGAATCCTGACCGCCTATTTCAAAGATCGTATCGACGCGCGGATCATAGTGGCAGGCTCCGGCGGCATGGGCCGCGATTTCATTCTGGATGAAGATTGCCTGGGGGCCATAGCACTTCGTCAGCAGGGAGCCGACAATTTCGCGTCCACTTCCCGTGACGCACACGCCGCGGACTCGCTCTTTGCCTGCCTGACTGTCAAGAAAGCTGCGCCAGAGCGATTGCGCGGCCTCAATCGGCCTGCCCTGCGTCTGGCAATAGGCATCCCACACCGTGCGCTGCGAGACCGGATTGAATGCAACCGCCTTGGAGCCGGTAGAGCCGATATCGAGGCCAAAGATCAGATCGCGCGAGCAGCCGTTACATTGCTCCCACGCGGCAGCGGGCATGCGGTGAACCCGGCTCAAATAGCCAGCGAATGCGGGCGTTCGCTCCAGATCCTCGATCTGTGCAGCCGCCAGAAGATGCTCGGGATCGGGGGCCTGCAATCCCTCTTCGGCGGCAATGAGCGCCGCGCCCAGCGCCTCCCAATAGAGCGCCTCTTCGCCGGGCAGGAGCAACTGATAGCCGAGCTTGTGCAGACGCGACTGGATGGTCT
Source organism: Acidobacteriota bacterium (assembly GCA_021790995.1). GTDB lineage: Bacteria > Acidobacteriota > Terriglobia > Terriglobales > Acidobacteriaceae > Telmatobacter. Next base: position 10,771 of record JAJYFA010000051.1, on the reverse strand, counting down.
TCTGCACACGCAGCGACTGGCTTACGCCGCCAATCAGCAGCATGGGATTGGGAGCGCGTCCCGGCTTCACCAGGTTCAAGACGTTTTCGCAGACAGCATCAAATAACCCGGCAAGGATCTCGGCGCGGCTCTCGCCCTTGTTGGCCAGGTGCGTCATGTCGCTCTTGAGAATCACCGGGCAGCGGCCGGAGAGCATCGCAGGATGTTCAACGCCGGTGCAGAGCGCGCTTGCATCCTCCACCGAAAGAGAGAAACGGCCGGTCAATTGCCGCAGGAAGTTTCCGGTTCCTTGCGAACAACGGCTGTTTTCACGAAAGGACTCGCGACCGTCCGCGTGCAACTCAAGGACAGAAAAGCCCTGACTGCCAATGGAAATCAGAGTGCCTGCCGTCTCGGGATAAAGAAAGCGGAATGCCCGCGACTGCGCCTGCTGATTCGGTACTCGCTCAAGTTGGAACTGCTTGCTGAGCCGGCCGGTCGACGCGGCCCCCGACAGCGTAGCGCCGTTCCATTCCCGGTACATGCGATCGAGGAGCGAGCCAGGGTTCTTGCCATGCTCGACGCGGCAGGCGCGCCTTATCTGCAATCGCCCATCTACGCGCTCAAGTTCAACCAGCTTCAGAGTCTCCGCTCCGGCATCAACTCCAATGTATGCGGTTCCCAAGCCTGCCGTGGTCATTGCCGACTCCGTTTCTGCGTCGCATAAATTCCGCGTGACGCGATTCAGAACCGCAGGAATGATGCCTTCAACAGCGGCGGGCATCCGGACTCACCGAGATATGAATCATCGCGCAAATCGCAAAAGAAATCAATAATCGCCAACAGCGGTGGCGGCCGTTATTGATCGGAGCTGAACACTCAGCCGGATCGCCACCGCCTGGAGGCCGCCCTGCCGCATGGCGAACCGCATCGCTTTCGATCGATAGATCGACGAACAGCGAAATGCTGTACGAGCTCCCTGCCTTGTTTTTGGGCAGGAAGATTACTGAGTCTTGCCGCCGGTAAAAAATTCGGCAAGCGCGTCGGTGAGCTTCTGTCCCTGCTCATCCATAGCCTTGCTCTGATCCTGAGCTGCGCCAAGAGTAGCCGCGCCCCAGAAGTTGGCCTTCGTAGTAATCTTCTTTGTCCAGACGGGCTTTCTGGATGGGTTGTAGAGGGTGTACTCCATGGTGACTTTAGAGCGGCCGGAGCCAAAGCCGACAAGGGCACGCTTGGCGGCGCTGCCACCACTGAACTCGATCTCCTTTGCAGTCAGGGTCCAGGCGCCCTCCGGTTGCACCGCCTCCGACTCGAAGGTCTTCACGGTCGCGAAAAGGTTGCTGTATTTCATTGCATTGACAGTGGCGGCCTGAACGGACGCCACTGCTGCAGCAGCCTTGACTTCACTTTCGTACTTGGCAATCCAGAGATTGCGCACGTTGTTTCGTGGTGGTTCAGCTGCAGGCTCCGGCGCTGGTTCTGCCTGTGCCGGTTCAGTCTGTGCTGGTTCGGCCTGTGCTGGTTCGGCCTGTGCTGGTTCGGCCTGCGGTTCGGTCGGCGTCGGTTTAGCCTGTGCCTGTTCAGCCTGTGCCGGCTGAGCCTGGGCCGGTTGTGCTTCCTGCGGCTGTTGCGGTTGCTCTTCCTGGGCTGGCAGCGGTGCGGCGTAGAATACGGCTGCAAGCGCGGCGGAGATCAATGCGATGGTATACCGAGTCTTCAGCATCTTTGCCCCCCTCCGTTGCTGGGGCTTGCGGAAAATCGCCCGCATGATCGAACAGTTTCGGGCGAGGCGGCGGAATTGCCGGCGGTTACTAGCGCCAATCTGCTCATTTTGCTTCCTGGCGTTCGGGGACTACTTGCAACTTTGTTATCGGGTGACGGTTTCCGGAGTATCAAAATCAGCCTGTTTGGCGCAGCCGCTCGTCCTTTACCTTCATCCCTGTCCAGCAGCTTGATCCGCTGCCTTACCTTGCTGCGCGCATCCTTGGCAGCATCGAAATTGCAAGGCTTTCCTGCTTTATCCGACACAAGGTACTTATCGCGTAAACGATTGAGAATGGCCCTGCGCAATGCCAGATCCTGCGCCGACTTTGCTTCGCGGTCATACATGCCGGAGTGCGGCTCACAGGGCGAAGAAAATCTCGTCACGCTACGTGGATGCGCGGGGCTGAAGGCATGCACAACAGCCATTCTGGAGACCGGCGCGACGGGAGCTTCCCTGCTTGCGCTGCCGGAGCTGCTTCTGCCTCGCAGCTCAATGACCTGACACATTTGAGGCTCCTTTTCAACCACTGCCGGCCCAACATCGCTCTTCCAGGTGCTTCGCAGAAAACCCAGGGCCAGAAACCTGGAGCCCCTCTGGGAGAACGCATTGTTCGGCACAAGAATCAGGGCCAGCGGAAGAAGCGCCAGCCAGGTGAGCGCAACAGCAAGATACAGAACCATAATGTCGATGTGCGTCCGGTTCCCGTGCGTCGCGTCGCCGTGCGCTCGCAACATACAGACGATGATGGGCAAAAACCACACGATTGCCAGTGCACTGAAGTTCAAAAACTGCGGAATCATCGAATTCAGACGGGCCACTCCCAGCGTCAGATCGCATAGCGCGAGAATCGCTGAGCCTGCGGCTAGCCAGCGCCAGCTCATGATAAGCCGGCCTGCAAACGGCTTCTTCCCGGCTATTGGAGCGGCATCGCTCATCACAGAGACTCCCGTATCGAATGCTCATTCTCTGCTTGTTTACGTCCCGGGCACAGTCTCTGCCTCTCAACCAGAGCGACAGGCCGGTGCAGATGGTCCACATGAGTTCAGTCCTAAGCCCTTTGTGCTAGGCTTCGAGATGCACCCGGCGTCCACTACCAGCCCGCCGCACTGGAGACTTGCATTTTCTTTTGAGTGGTATTGAAATGTCTTGAAAGCTGCTTTGAAATCTTTTGAAATGCCGCTATGAACGATCGCAGGCAGAAGCTCTACGCATTTGGCGCCTTCCGCATGGACCCTGTGCGGGAGGTTCTTCTGCATGGCGACACGCCGATTCCCTTAACTTCCAAAGCCTTCCATACACTGCTCGTCCTCGTGGAAAGCAGCGGACAGGTAATGTCCAAGGAGCAGCTCATGGCGTCGCTTTGGCCGGACACCTTCGTCGAGGAGGTGAACCTCGCCAAGCATATCTCGATGGTTCGCAAGGCTTTGGGGCAGACCGCCCAAAACCGGGGCTACATTGTCACTGTCCCAGGCAGTGGCTATCGCTTTTCAGAGCCAGTTTACGAGATTCCCGCGGAAGAACCTGAGATCCACCCCAATCAGGCAAACTCCCAGTCGCCCCATTACCCAGGCAAAGGTTCGTTGCGAGGCATCTTCCCAGTCCTTGTTACAGTGGCGGCCATTCTGCTCACGGCTGTGCTGGTGACCTACCGCTTTATCCATCATCGGGTGCCACCGGCATCAAAGACTGCGCCCGACACAGTTCTGGTTGTCGATTTCCTGAATGCGACTGGCGACCCTGTCTTTGACGGCACGTTGCAGCAAGCACTTGCCGTATCCCTGAATCAGTCACCGTTTCTGAATATTCTTTCGGAAAACAGGATCGATGCAACCCTGCGCATGATGGGCCGTTCGGAAGGCGAGTCGCTCACTCCCGATCTGTCTCGTGAACTTTGCCAGCGCGCCGGCGGCCAGGTCTACATTAGCGGCTCCATTGTCAGCCTTGGCGCACAGTACGTCTTGGGGCTGAAAGCCGTAGATTGCCGCAGCGGGGACACCCTGGCGCTGGAACAGGCCACGGCTCCCACCAAGGAAAGCGTTCTGAAATCGCTTGACGCGGCGGCCACAAAGCTCCGTACACAACTGGGCGAGTCGCTCGCGACGGTCAAGGAATTCGACGTCCCGCTTGAACAGGCAACCACCGCCTCTTTGGATGCGCTGCGAGCCTATAGCGTGGGCCGCAGGGAGTCGGCCGAGCAAGGTACGCGCGTGGCCCTTATCTATGACCAAAAGGCCATCCAGCTCGATCCAGACTTTGCCATGGGATACTTTGCGGTTGGCTACGACTACTTCATTCTCGGCGAGGTAGCGCAGGCAAACCAGTATTTCAAAAAGGCCTTCCAGTTGAGTACGGATATCAGCGAGCGCGAAAAGCTCACTATCGCCGCCGCTTACTACCAGAGCGTTACCGGAGAACTGGACAAAGCTGAGCAGGCATACAAAGAGCAGATCGCCAGCTATCCGCGTGACGCGAAGGCATATTTGGGACTGGCCATCGTGTACGGACAGATGGGAGAGTACGAGGCCGCTGCGGGCATGGCGCGCCAGGCAATCCAACTGACCCCGAACGACGCGGCATCTTACGGTATTCTTGCCTACGACTTGATTGCCCTTCAGCAACTTCAGGAAGCCCGCCAGACAATCGAGCAGGCCACTGCCCGAAAGCTTGACGATTTTGTCGCCCGGCAGGTTCTCTATGCGCTTGCTTTCCTCAGCAACGATCCTGGCTCCATGCGGCAGCAAGCCGCGTGGTTCACCGGCAAGTCTGCGGTAGAGAATTCGGGCCTCTCTCTCGAATCCGACACCGAGGCCTACTTTGGTCATCTGCGAAGGGCGCGTGAACTCACTGCGCAAGCCGTGGACTCGGCTCTCCGCGACAGCCACAACGAGAATGCTGCAATGTGGCTGGCCAATGCGGCCCTGCGTGAAGCAGCTTTCGGCAACGTAGGGGAGTCGAGGCATTTCGCGGGCGAAGCGTTGAAGCTGAATCAGGCGAGCCAGACAGTAGAAAGCGAAAGCGCGCTCTCACTTGCCATGATCGGCGAAAGCGAGCGCGCCACGGTTCTGGCTCTGGACCTGAACCATCGCTTCCCTGTCGACACTCAAACCCATTCTCTGTGGTTGCCCACCATTCAGTCCCAATTAACGCTTAATCGCAGGAACCCTCGCGCCGCACTGAATCAACTCAATGCGGCCGCGGCCATGGACATGGCGGCGATACAGTCCGCAGCCAATATCTCCTGCCTGAACTCTGTCTACGAGCGCGGCCAGGAATATCTTGCCGCGGGTAATGGAAATGCCGCGGCCGCGGAGTTCCAGAAGATTCTGAATCACAGCGGCATCGTGTGGAACTGCTGGACGGGAGCGCTGGCGCATCTGGGCCTGGCGCGAGCGTATGCTTTGGAGTCCAAAACCCTGCAAGGACCCGATGGCAACGCCGCCCGCCTTCACGCGCTCACGGCTTACAAGGACTTTTTCGGCCTCTGGAAAGACGCCGACCCAGACATCCCCATCTTGAACCAGGCCAAAGCCGAGTACGCAAGACTGCAATGACCACCGCTGCGAGAAGGATGTTTGCTTACTCCCTGATATCGATCGACTTTGACAGGCGGATATCGCGCGAAGAGGCGCCTGCTTCAAAACGATAAAGCCCGGCGACCACCTTGAATCCGTGCTCTTCTATATCCCAATAGCCAAGGCTGGACCGATCTACGGTCATCTGCAGGTTGCGCGTCTCTCCTGGCCCGAGCTTGACCCGCGCGAATGCCTTCAGCTCCCGAACTGGACGCTTCACGGCAGATGGAGGCGGGGAGACATAAATCTGCACGATCTCGGCGCCGGGCCGCTCTGACGTATTTGTCACTCGCAGGGAAATCTGCACCTGATCGCCTGCCTCACTGACCTGCAAATCACGATAACGAAACGTTGAGTAGCTGAGACCGTATCCGAACGGAAACTCCGGCTCGACATGAAATGTGTCGTAGTAGCGATAGCCGACGAAAACGCCCTCTTTATAGTTCACGTTATTCAGATCTTGCGTGCCGATCGCGCGCGAGGGAGCGTCCTGGAGGCGCTTCGGCCAGGAAAACGTGAGCTTGCCCGATGGATTCACGTCGCCAAACAGCGCCTCAGCAATCGCCGTTCCGCCCTCCATCCCCGGATAAAAGGCATCCAGCACCGCGGGAACGCCGCCGAGCCAGTCCATCGTGAAAGGCGATCCATGGACCAGCACTACCACGGTCTTCGGATTGTAGGCGCTCAACCGCTCAATGATGTCTTGCTGTGCGGAGGGAAAGTCCATGTTCAGGCGATCTTCTCCCTCCGTGTCGAGAGCATTATCCCAGCCACCCACAAAGATCACGGCATCGGCGGCGCGCAGTTTGTCGGCTACTGTCTTCAACACCTTTTCGGCCTGATCCTTGGCCGCTGGATGCGCCCACTCCAGCCGCAGCGAGGCGTCGTCCTGAAACTGGTGATTGTAACTAACTTGGATAGGATAGACTTGGCCTGCTTTCAGGTAAACGGTCGCCGTCTGCGTATTGACCGTTCCTTTGCCGCTCACGTAGATCACTGGCAGGTGATTAACACGCAGTCGGGCCTGATCCTCAGCAGACAGGCGGAAGGTGTAATAGCCTGACTGGTCGGGAATGAGCCTTCCATCGTAGTTGGCGTGAAACTTTTCGGAGTGGAGCGTCGCGGGATCCGGCGAGCGCATCACCCATGCGAAATCCAGCGCCGGCTCAACCCGCTCAAGGGCCGGCGCGGTGTCGCCGTTATTAAAATACTGCGCTGCCAGACCTTTCTTACCATGCACGGGCTGCCAATACTGCTGGCCAATCGTCTCAAAAACTCCGGCCTCGGGGATGTCGATGTACTCAACCTTTACCTTTTTGGCCAGCAGCTTTTGAATCCCTTCAAGAGGCGTCACCTCATACGGAGGACCGACTCCGGAACTCCCTCCGATACCAGCCCCGCATTGGTGGCGCGTGGCATTGGGACCTAGCACGATCACGCGCCGCAGCCGATGCGCATCAAGAGGCAGAAGATGGTTGTCATTCTTGAGCAGAACGAGACTCTCTTCTGCGGCCTGAAGAGCTACGGCATGTGACTCCCGCGTGTTGGCTGCTCCGCCAGTGTGCGGGTTGACGCCGCTGAGCAGTCCGGCAAAGTCCATGACCCTGAGGACGCGACGGACCTTATCGTCGACGATTGACTCCGGAACAGTGCCATTCTCCACGGCTTCCATCAGCGGCTTGCCGAACGGTGTGGTGTCCCAGTTGCCCCACGGCATGCCGACATCCAGACCCGCAAGAGCGCCGGCTACCGTGTTGCGTGCCTGGTTGCCGTCGCTGCGCACCAGGCCCTTAAAGCCCCAATCCTCCTTCAGAACCTCCGTAATGAGATACTTGCTGTTGGCGGCATACTGGCCGTTCACGCCATTGGCCGCAGTCATGACCGCCCATGCGCCGCCCTGCTGCACGGCTGCCTTGAAGGCGGGAAAATAAATCTCATGCAGCGTCCGTTCATCGATGTTCGACATGTACCAGTTGCGGTTTTCTTCGCGGTTGTTGGCGGTGAAGTGCTTCACGCACGCAGCCACCTTCCGGCTCTGGAGCCCCCGGATCATTCCGACCCCAAGCTGGCCGCTCAGGTAGGGATCCTCTGACAGATATTCGAAGAACCGCCCGTCCAATGGATCGCGCTCGATATTGATGGCCGGCGCGGAGAGAATTGTCACTCCAGCGGCGCGCGCTTCCTTGCCCATAATGGCGCCCACCTTCTCAAAAAGTGCGGTGTCCCAACTGGCCGCCATGCCCACGCCTGAAGGAAAGGATGTGTCCTGCGCCGCGACCACTCCACGCGGCCCATCGCTGCCACGCATCGTGGGGATTTTCAGACGCGGCACACCCATAAATTCCACGATTCCCGGCTTTGTGCCGCCAAAACACATCCTGACCTTCTCCTCAAGAGTCATCTTGTGGATGAGATCGTTAATGTGCTGCTCGGAGACTGGGAGTTTCTGAGCTTTGGCTGCTGAGGAAGTGCTCTGCGCCCAGGCAAGTGAAAAAATGCCGGCCACGAAAAGCAGTGCAAACATCCTGGCAAACGTGGCGCACCAGCCACGGCATATCAGTCTGCTCCGTTGTCCGAGAGTCCTTTGCCTTACAGGGAATTTCGACGATAACACATTCTTTTCCATAGAAATAGTAACCACCATCGAGTTGAGGAAGTAGCGTCAGAGGCGAAATGCCGGGGAGAGCTGCAACTTGCTTTTCCCTTAGACCCATCCCAAGTTCTCGTGCAAATACGAAACAATTTACAAAAATAGCTTGACAGAGAGGTTGTCGTCAATTAAATATGATCGCCATCGATTGGAATCGAGAAAGATCGTTCCGTTTTCAATCGATCAGCCGGTAAGACCCGAATGTGAGTTTTGAGAAGAAGCCTGGCAGGGAAGGCATTACTGCGCATTTTCGCCTGGCCGCAGAATCCTCGCGGCGTCGGCGTGTGCTGCGTTCTGCAAAGCCTTCCTGAACCTGTGCCGAAAATCCGAGATAGGAGTTGCGTGTGTCTGAAATCTGCGGGGAAAAAACAATAACGAGTCAAAACGAAGGCAAGCGAATTCGCAGGAAGCTGGAATTCTGCAGCCAGGAGGGGCCATATGCTACATCGCACATCGAATGAATCGCGTACTCTGTCACACATCTCGTCCTCGCTAACCAGGGCAAAATCGGCTCTCAGGGGCATGCAGCGCAGCAAAGCCCGCACCGACGCCGCGTTGCCATCCCCTCATCAAAGAACAGCGCCTCATCCCAGTTGGCCACGGACATTGCTGGGGCTGGCGCTCGTTCTCTCCATATGCGTCCTCTCCCGCTCTTTGCACGCACAGGAATTCCGCGCAAACATCACCGGCCAGGTGACGGACTCAACTGGTGCCGCGCTTTCGAGCGCCTCCATCACAGCGGTCAACGCGGACACGAAAGTATCGTATTCCACGAAGACTGACAAGCAGGGTCAGTATTCGCTACTTTATCTTCTCCCTGGCACATATACAGTCACGGTCACGGCCGCAAATTTTCAGCAGGCGATCTACAACAATGTAGCTCTGCAATCTGCGCAAAAGCTAGGAATGAACATAACTCTGAAACCAGGCAGCGCCACGCAGCAAGTTGTAGTTACGGCAGGCCGTGTCGACCTCGACACCGTTTCAGCATCAACGGAAGGCGTAATCGATCGCATGAAGGTGGAGAACATGCCCTCAGCGGGCTTGTTGATCTTCGATGACGTTCTGTTTGTTCAAGGTGTACGGGACGTGTTTGCCAATCCCTTTAACGTGACACCCCGGGCCACGGGAACCTTCTATACCGTGTCCGGAGCGCAAACAGATGAGAATTCGTACTATGTCAACGGGGCCCCGGTGAGCGACAGTGGAACTTGGCACTTTGTCCCCAGCGAGCAGGCTACATCGCAGGTGCAAGTCAGCGCCATGCCCTACGATGCGCAGTACGGGAGGATTGGGGGCGGAGCCATCAATGCGAACGTAAAGAACGGCACCAACGACCTCCACGGATCGGTCTACGAGTATTACGGCAATCAGGCTTTGAATGCGAATACCTGGATTTCGGATCTTCATGGCATCCGCAAGCCAATCAATATTCGCAGTACCTACGGGGCAGACGTTGGCGGGCCAATCCGAAAAAACAAAACCTTCTTCTTTACCAGCTTCGAAGGTTTCACGCAGCATGAGCCGACGCCGGAAACGGAGACCGTGCCACCTACCGCCTGGCGGACCGGAAATTTTGCAGGTTCGGGCTATACGATTTACGATCCACTGTCGACCTACTGTGCGACGAAAAACTCATCGGGAGGCTGCACCGCGTATGCGAGAAAACCATTCCCCAACGATGTAATTCCAGCGTCGCGGATGAGCGCGATCGGACAGGCAATTCTCGCCATGTACCCTGCACCGCAGGTATCTACCAACATCAGCAATTACTTTGTCACGGAGCCGGTTACTTACGGGTATAAGCAATATATTATTCGGATCGATCAAAACCTTTCGGAAAAGACGACTATCTATGGCCTGTTCACGCATAACCATGACCAGGAGTACACTGCGGGCAACGACTTTCCTAATGCCGCTATTACATCGACCAACCCGACCAGCGACAATTACAACATCATTACAGATTTGACGCATATCTTTTCCCCATCCATGGTGCTCGACCTCAAGGCATCTTATGGGCACTCCTCTTCGCTCGCACCAACAGGGGTTGCGCTCCAGGAAAACTTCTTGGCCAGCAAACTGGGGCTGACCATGCCGGCGGTTGACACCACATCGCACCAAAATATTGTTCCCTCCATATCGGTCGCCAGCATGGCGCCTCTTTTTGGTAATACGGGAAACGGCGGTGCGAACGCTGACGCAGATTTTTCCGGGAGCGTGACGCAGGTTCTCGGCCCCCACAACCTCCACTATGGAGCCGAGTTCATGGATGTTCAGTCAGCGCCTACGGGAGTGCTAGGAGATCCCAACGGCACCTTTGCTTTCAATTCGGCGTATACCCAGGAAAACCCTTTTAAGGCTGTCACCGGTCAAGGCAATGAGGTCGCCGATATTCTTCTCGGCTATCCAGCTTCAGGGAGCGTCACGTGGATTACGCCTACTTTTATAACCCAGCATTATTACGGCCTGTTTATTCAGGACGATTACAAGGTTCTCCCCAGCTTGTCGTTGAACCTTGGTGTTCGCTGGGATGTGAACATGTCGCCTCGCGATCGCCACGATCGGATCAATGCCGGCTTCTGCCTCACCTGCACCAATCCCTACACCAGCCAGATCAATTACTCAAAGGCTTCCGGACTGCCAAACCCGCTTCTTGGCGGCTGGCAATTCGCCGGTGTCAATGGCGCACCAAGCTCTCCCTTCTCGGTTCACTGGCGTGACTGGCAGCCACGGGTTGGATTCAGTTGGGCAGCTTTTCGCGACACCGTAATCCGTGGCGGATATGGAATTTTCTATCCGTGG
>JAJYFA010000221.1 GCA_021790995.1 Acidobacteriota bacterium | reverse complement strand
CCCGGCTGCCTGCGTCTGGTGAGTGATGAGCACCAGCCCGGCCATAACCGCAGGATGGATGAAGATTCCCACGAGCGCGGTGAATGACGAAGCGCGCAAGCGCGCGGAAGACGCGGCGATCTCGACGCTGGTCGACGATTACGCCGGAGCCCTCTATCGCGTCGCCTATTCAGTCCTGCGCAATTCCTCTGACGCTGAAGACGCCGTGCAGGAGGCGTTCCTGCGGGTTTTGAAGCACCGGCACACCCTTGCCGAAGTGCGCGACCACCGCGTGTGGCTCATCCGTATCGTCTGGAACATTGTGCTGGACCGCAAACGCAGGGCCAAGACTCGTCCGGAGACTGACGATGTGACGGAACTCGCACGGGTTCTGCCTTCGGCGGGACTTTCTCAGGAAGAATTGGCAGCCGCCGCGCAGCATCATGCGCACGTGCTTGCCTGCGTGGATAAGCTTCCATCCAAGGAGCGCGAGGTTTTGCAGCTCTCGGCCTTCGAGGATCTCTCGAGCGTGGAGATTGCAGCAGTTCTGGGCATTACGGAGTCGAGCGTGCGGTCGCGCCTCTTTCGGGCGCGCAACCTGATGGCCGAGCTGCTCGATCATGAGAGGAGTTTGCGATGAATTCGAACCCTCACCATCCGATGAGTTCCGTGCCGCATAGCGGTTCCGGAGAAGAGACGCTGCGGCTGATTGCCAGCCTTCCCGCCCCTGAAGGACTCGAAGAGCGCGTGCATGAGGTGCTGCGCAGAGCGCCCCGGAGCGGTCGCGTTCTCACCTGGCCCGCGCGGTTCCGCGCCAGAATCGCACCCGATCATGACTGGGTTCGCGCCACGGCGGCGGCAGCGATTGTCTTTGTGGTTGTGGGCGGCGGATGGGGCGTTTACAGCCGGGTCGAACAGAATCAGCCAGCCAAGGTATTTGTCATGCCTGTGCAGACACCGGCTTCAGGGGGATTTTCTGGTGCGGGAGCCATCCGAACTCCCCAGACACTGCCAGGACCGACAGTAAAGCCGGCGGCGAAAAAACCCGAGGCGCCAAAGAAGCAGTTGCGCGCTCAAGGTACTGTGACGCTGCGTCCGGGAAGCCAGACCGCACCGGATCCGGCCGTGACCCCAAAGTCTGCGCCTACTTCGTCACAGCCTTGATGAGCATTCCCAGCAACGCCAGCACCGCCGCACCCCAGAATGCCGGAAAGAATCCACGCACGGTGAAGCCTCGCACGATGTTCGAGGCCAGCAGGATCATCAGGCCGTTAATGACCAGCAGGAAGAGGCCGAGCGTGAGGATGGTGAGCGGAAACGTTACGATCTTGAGAAACAGACCGACCGTGGCGTTGAGCAGGCCGATCACCAGCGCGGCAATGAGCGCAGGCCACAACCCCGAAACGTGAAAACCCGGCACGATCCTGGAAACAATCAGGAGCGCGAGCGCGTAAAGGAACCATTGCACCAGAATCGTCATGGCAAAGCCCCGCTGAACTCTCTTCGGAGCCGCACGCCAGGCAGCGAACTCCGTAGTCTCCTGAGTTTACCTTAGCGATGCGCCTTTTTTGTGCGCAACATCGCTGGCCGGTAAATTTCTGGCCTGTCGCCTCCCGCTCTGGCTCGATATACAGTGGAATCATGTTTGCGCGACGCATCACTGTCGAACGTATCGACGCCGCCGACGCACGCCACCCCTGTCTCATCCGCCAGATCGACAACTTTGCCATGCGGAACTTCACTGCCGATGCGGTCTTCGACGATACCTTTCCCGCCGGAGATGGACTGCTGGAGATCGGCCATCGCGTGCCGCTCGATCGGCTGCACAGCGCGATGGAGGACTGGTTCCGGCGCAAAGGCTACCTGAAGGCCGGAGAACGTCTGGCATTGACAGAGAACAAGTGAGTTTTGAACAAACGGCTGCCGGGCCTCAGGAAAGAGGCAAAGGACACCCACGGGCAAAGAGCAGATGATGGACGGCGGCTGCTTGCTCTATGCCTTGCCTTTATGAGGCGGTCCGCGGCGCTTGCGCTTCCAATCTCCAAAGCCTGAGATCGGCCTCTCTGCGCGCCTTCAACCCCAAGTTGATCTTGCCTCCAACGTGGTCCCACAGGAGTAGCTGCTCTGCTGCGTCGTTGTAGCGGCCGGCATTAAGCTCCCGCAGCAGGGTAGAGCCGGCCAGCCGTCCCGCCCCAAGATTGAAGCAGAAGTCTACCAGCGCGTCGTATTGCCCCTGGGTGAGCGCGACCCTGACCAACTGGTTAACGGACCGCTCAACATCAGAGACATCGCTGGCCAGAATTGCGTCAGCCTGCGGCTCGGTGACACCGTTCGGGAACGACTCGGGCGGCACGATGCGATGGCCATAGCCGATGGTCGAGAGCCCGGCCACGTCAGTGTAAGCATGACTGCGAAACCCTTCGAACCGCTTGATCAGGTCCAACCCCTGCGCGCTCAGTTGCATAAGCAAACCCTTCAGCCGGAGTCCGGCCAGAAACACAAATGGCCCGGCGAAGTTCCCTTCGACAGGCCCTGGGGTGACATTAGCAGGGTGGGGGGAATTAATCGGCAAAATTCCGGCAGTCTGGCCGGTTCAAACATCGGGCTGCGAATAATGCCGGAGGAATCCTGCCCGAAAGAGCAAGTTTTTTATTTTCATGCGCTTATGACCTAAGATCCGGGGCTCGGAGTTGCGCCTTCTGGAGATTCGCGATGTTTGCAGGCGAGTTTGGCCCAAAATGGGACAAATGCGTCGCCATCGTGACGTTCGTAACCCTCACATGCAAAACGCCTTATCGGAAGCGCTTCGGAATCCGGGCGATTTCAACAAAATTCGTGCCCGCGATCTTGACAGGGAACAGGCTTCATCATGGCTGGCTTAGTAAAATATAGGAATGCTTATCACAAGGAAAACACGTAAGTTAAAGCGACGAACTCCGCTGTGGATATATCTTGCGGCGGGAGTCTCAGCCGCAGCGCTGGTGTCGCTTGTGGTGCTGATTTCAGCGCGGGCTGTGCAGGCAGATGCCATCCTTTCCAGGGTGGGGAACGCTGCGCATACAAGTGGCGCCGCTGACGCGACCCCGGCTTCGCTGACTTATACCGAGCCGACGGTTCCCCCCAATGGCCCATCCCGCGCGGCGCGCAGGTGGCGGAGCAAGATCCACGGCATTGCCTCCTGGTATGGAGGCGTCTTCAATGGACGCACGACGGCCAGCGGAGAGGTCTTCAACATGTATGCCATGACCGCCTGCCATCCAACGCTGCCCTTCGGCTCGATCGTTCGGGTCGTGGACCTGTCGAATCACCGCTCCGTGATCGTGCGCATTACGGACCGCGGCGACATTGCGAAGAAAGGGCGCGTCATCGACCTTTCGTATGGCGCGGCGGAGAAGCTCGGCATGACCTGGGATGGACTGGCCAAGGTCGACCTTCAAGTCCTCTCGCTCGGTAGCCGCAGCCTTCCTCGCAGTAACCAGTAAAGCGGCGAAATTTTCAATACGTCCTTTGAAGCCGATCCCCGGCAGAGCCCGCGTCCGCCGGGATAGGAGAAGTGCGCCTGAGCCGGACATCAGGCAAGGGTCGCTATGAATCTGCGCCGGTGGGGGAGTAACAAGAAACAGAGCAGCGGGTGGTTGCAGGAGGTTCAGAAGTGAATTTTCGTTGCCCACGCTCAGGCTTCTGAAGCGGCTTCATTCGCAAACGGGGGCGGCTCTTCGTGGAGCCGCTTCCGGATCACAATCAGGTTGTGGTAAAACGCGATTGACTCGATATGCAGGTCGAGATAGTTCGGCTTATATCCATTTCTGAACTCGCTCCAGTTCATACCGTCGGCAAGCGATTTGAAGAATCCCATAGCCGTCGCATTGTCATTATGGTCAATCTCATTCCCCCCGTATTCCGCCCAATACGATGTCTGCGTGTCCTCGATCGCATAAATTCCACCGTCCGCCAGACTGGGAAAAAGATGCTGAAAGGTGGTGGTTATGTGCGCATTCATATGGCTTCCATCATCGATGATCACATCGATCCTGCCGATCTCGTTCACCACCGAGTTCAGAAACTCGGGATCGGCCTGGCTGCCGCGGAAAGTTCGGATTCTTCTTCCATCGTGTGCGCTCTTATCGTAGATGTCGATGCCGAAGATGTGTCCTTTTGGGAAATATGCCCGCCACATGCGCAGCGAATTACCGCCTTTTCTTGGTGCCTCGCCTCCGCCGATCCCAATTTCGAGCAGGTTCGTCTGTCTGCGCCGAAATCGATGAAGCACTTCCTCGTAGTGTTGCGCATACCAGTGGCGGTTCCACTTGTCGGTGCCGTAAATCGTCGCCAGCATCTTTAGATCGGTACCGAAGAAAAGCCTGCTCGGCAGGTCAGCGATCCAGCTCCATCGCCCCATTTGGAATTCCAGAAGCAGGTGCTTGATTCGCTCCCTTTGCGCTTCGGACTTCATGCGATGCCGTTGCACCATCCATTTTCTTAGTGCATCGAGCACTCATTCACCTCGCAGGTTGAGATTCGTATACCCATTACACCTGACGAATTCACAAGAGCCATCTGCCCCCCTGAGAATCCTTTTTATAAAAGTAGGGACGCGAAGTGTGAAGCTTCACAGGCTGATACTTAGGAGTCATCCAAATGGTATACGATCTCGGCCGGTATCAATGGTTCAACCACAGAGCAGGCGCGCACCTTCCACGTTGCGTTCTGTCACGAGCCACTTGCGAAATTCATAAAAGTCCAGATTTGACGGTCCCTCTAGGGATAAAGCCTCACTGATTCTGAACGGCTTAAGGCACGGCTAAAGCCGTACCCCTTCACAACCAGCATGGTGAATTTTGCAAGTGGCTATCACGTGACGCTTACGCACGCCTACTACGCTGGCGAGTGTCCGCTTTGGAAATCTGCCGAGCCTACTATGGAGGTTAGTAGACCGTTTATGACAGCTATAGGCTCCC
>JAJYFA010000220.1 GCA_021790995.1 Acidobacteriota bacterium | reverse complement strand
CTGAGGGAAGACGAAAGCCTTGGCGAGGGAGATATGGAAGCAAAGAACTGCCGCTCCCGTCGACCGGGCCAGCAATACCGAACCGCGCTTGGCCACGAACCTGGGGCCGCGCGGACCGTCGATGGTGAAGGCTGCGTCTCGCCCCGCGCGCAGCGCCCGCGCCATTTCTGCGAGCGCCCGCATAGCTCCCCGGCTGCTCGAACCCCGCGCCGCTCCGTAGCCGTGTTTCTGGATGATACGCGCGATGTACTCGCCGTCAAAGTTCTGGCTGGTCATCACCACAATGCCGCGCTTTCTCCAGAACCAGGTGGCGGAGAAAATCTCGCGATGCCAGAACGTATAGATCATGCCTTTCCCGGCCTTGTTCGCGGCTTCCCAATTTTCCCATCCCTCGACGTGCCAGCGCAGCGTGCGGCCGATCGTAAGCACTGCAAGATAGCCTGCCCAGGCGGCAAGCACTATCTGCAGGCGCTGCCAGAACGTGAACTGGCGGGGATTCTGTCCCAGCTTGATGTGCTTGTCCCGACCGTTGACATCCGCCTGAGCGCCTACCTCGTCCGCGATTCTTTGGGGTGCATCAGCCATACAGCAATCTGGTCCCTAAACCGCTCATGATAGCGGCTGCGTTTTTAACACAGAAGCCGCCGGGTGGCAGCGGTCAACCGGCGGCTTGGGTTAGCCGTGGGTTTGTCTCCGTAGCCTCTGTGATGGGATTGCCTCTGCGCTTTCTGTGCTCCAGGGTTTTCGTTTGCCTGTCACTTCTTATCCCCAGCCCACTCGCCTCACATTCGTTCGTAACGCGGCCCGCCGCCCCCTTCAGGGCACGCCCAGGTAATAATCTCATATGGGTCTGCGATGTCGCACGTTTTGCAGTGAACACAGTTTGACGCGTTAATCTTCAGGTGCTTGCCGGACCCGTCGGCATTATCCTCTATTTCATAAACCCCTGCTGGGCAGAAGTGCTGGCAGGGATTGGCGTACTCGCGCGTGCACCGGTTGTTGCATATGTCAAAATCGGCGATGCGCAGGTGGGACGGCTGGTCTTCCTCATGATGTGTGCCTGAACGGTAGACATCCGAGACCTTATCGAAGACGAGCTTTCCGTCCGGTTTGACCTTTTCAGTCGGCTGGTCGGCAAAGTTTTCCATCCGCTTCATGTGTTCATGGTCTTTGCGTATGCGGTAGCGCCCGTGCAAGCCTCGACCGCCTGTGCAAAATTGCAGGCCTGCATGGAACGCTCCCTGCCAGAAGCCGTGCGCGAAACCCTGTCGGTAGTTGCGAACTTTCCAGAGTTCATCGTAAGCCCAACTGGAGCGCCATTTGGCGTCAAAGGCGCCGAGCGCCGCTGCGGAAAAGCTGTCCGCCAGCAAAGCTTCAAAGACCGTTTCTGCTGCCAGCATGCCTGTTTTCATCGCCAGATGAATGCCCTTGAGCCGCTGGGCGTTCAGGAAGCCGGCCCCGTCGCCCACGATCAGCGCGCCGGCTGCGGCCGTCGAAGGAAGCGAAAAATAGCCGCCTTCGGGGATGGTCTTTGCGCCGTAGCGCAGCATCTCGCCGCCTTCGAGGAGCTTCTTTACCGAAGGGTGCATTTTGAATTGGTTGAAGCTTGCGTGAACGTCAAACCGCGGATCTTCGCTGTCAAGGCCGGCCACAAAGCCGATAGATGCCTGTGTATCTGCGATTGCATAAATGAACCCGCCGCCGAACTGCCGGGAACTGAGCGGCCATCCGGCGGTGTGAATCACCTGTCCCCGGCGAAGGCGCCCTGCGGGAATGTCCCAGAGCTCCTTGATCCCCAAAGAGTACGCTTGCGGGTTCGATTCGCTGTCGAGGCCGAGGCGCCGGATCAGTTGCTTGGTAAGAGACCCGCGCGAGCCTTCGGCAAACACCACCACTTTTGCTCGCAGGTCGTATCCCGGCTGGAAATTGGGTTTGGGATTTCCGGACTTTCCGACGCCCTTGTCATCCGTGCGGACGCCCGCGACTTGCTCACCGTCATAGAGAATTTCAGAGCCGCTAATGCCCGGGAACAAACTGATGCCGGAAGCTTCCACCAGTTCTCCCAGCCATTTGACCAGCCTGTTAACAGAGACGATCGAGTTCCCGTGGTTTTGCAGAAAGGGAGGAACAATAGGCAACTTCCATTGGTTCGTCCGGGTGAGGAAATAGACCGCGTCGTCCGTGACTGGAGATTCGAGCGGCGCTCCTTTGGATGCGAAGTCCGGTACCAGTTCACTGAGAGCGCGCGGATCAAGAATGGCGCCTGAAAGCGAATGGGCGCCGATCTCGCCGGCTTTTTCAAGAACGTAGATGTTTTCAGGCGAAAGAGATGCGCCTGGGGCTCTGCCATTGCCGGGTTTGGCGTTGTGAACTTGAATAAGCTGCGCCAGTCGCAGTCCGCAGCTGAGTCCTGCGGGGCCTGCTCCCACAATGACCACGTCCGCGTCGAGCGTTTCTCTTTGAACTTCCGGCATCTGAGCCAGCCCTCCGTTTGACAAGCGCCCTGTGCGCGCCCTTTGCCCCGAACCCTATGAATTCCAGAGAAAGATCGGGCCAGGAGACGCGAATGGAATGATGGAAACCGCGTGACACCGCGAAGGCCGGAAGCCGCTGCCGCAGGATTTTACTTGGCGGGCAGGCTGGCGATTTGTTGTTTCAGGACCTCCGCGATGACCTCATCCGAGCCAAATTCTTTTTGAATCTGGATGTAAATATCGCGAGCGCGGTTGGGCTGGGTCGCGCGGTAGGCATCCGCCATGGCCAGCAGGGCTGTGGCCCGCGGCACTGTCAGCGTGGGATGATTGGCAAGGCTCTGGTAAATTTTCGTCGCGTCATCAAGCTTCCCGGTCTTCAGCAATTCACCTGCCAAGGCAAATTGCGCCAGCGCGGCGACTTCTTTGCCCGATTTCTGGCTGGCTTCACGCAGCGTCTTGATTGCCACCGCGTCATTGCCCAGACGCGCCTGGCAAATACCCATGTGCACTTCCGCGTATGCCGCGGCTTTGGTTCGCGGATAGAGCTTGGCGATTTGCCCGAACTGCTGGAGGGCCATCTCGTACTTGGCCTTCGAGGTGGGAAACATCGGCCCGGCCTGCGCGGGATTGTTCGGATCGGGCGTTCCGACGCCAGCGTCAAAGGTCCCGACGGCAATCTGCAACTGGTTGTTGGCTGCCGCCTCTTGCTGAGCGGAGTAACTCTTCAGCCAAAGCGCTCCACCGACAACAATGATTACCGCCGCTGCCACAACGATGATTTGCCGGAGGTGCTCGCTGACATAGATCTGCACCGTCTCGACCGTGTCTTGAAATTCGTCATGCTTAAGCTGATGCCGCGTGTATCGATCCACTAGTTCTCCTTCTAGCTTTACTTGACCCATCTTATCAACCGGATGGAAGGAAGGTCAATCAGATCGGCTTTTAAGCTGTGGCGGAGTTTCCCCCGGCGCCGGCCTTCCGGGGGACATTTGGGGGTGTGCCGGGCCAAAAGTCCGGCACGACAAACGCAAAATGCGTTACTTACGGACAATTTTGCCAGGACTTTCCTCATTTTTTGTTCGCTGCGTTGGAGAAGCGATAGGACTGCAAGGGGTTAGCGATTTTGAGAAGTGGGAGGGGACGAAATCCGTGGTAGAAGGGTTTTGCGAGAAATCCAAACCACCGCGGAGGCGTCCCCCATGCAGAGTAGCAAAGTTCGTTCCCGCCTGAAAGCGCAACTGACGAAATTCACCGCTGAGCTTTCCGCAGGTCTGAGCAAGCCGCTGCGGGCGTTCGTGGGCGAGATGTTGTTTGGCATTCAGGCCAGCCAGGATGTGAAGCTGAGCCAGATTGCGCGGAGCCTGGATGAGGGAATTCCCCTCATCAAGACCGAGGATCGGCTGTCGCGCAACCTGAAAGCAGAGCATCTGAGCGAGCGGCTGGTGGGGATGGGCGCTCGGCGCGTGGAGCAGAACACGGTGCTGTGCCTCGACCTGAGCGACGTGCGCAAAGAGTACGCAAAGAAGATGGAGTATCTGGACGAGGTTTGGGACGGGAGCGAGGGCGAGGTACAGCAGGGCTATTGGCTGCTGAGCGTGACGGCGGCCGAAGTCGAAGCGAGCGAGATCACGCCGCTCGGCCAGAAGCTGTTCAGCGCGCGGGCGAAAGATTTTGTCAGCGAGAACGCGGAGATTTTGGAAAGCGTGGATCGGGTTCGGGCGCACACGCACAGGCGGGGCATCTGGGCGATGGACCGGGGCGGCGACCGCAAGAAGCTCTTGGAGCCGCTGCTGGAGCGGGCAGAACGTTTCGTGATTCGCTCGACCGGACTGCGTTCGGTGATCGACCGCCAGGGCCGCAAGCTTGCCATTCACGCCCTGGGCGGGCGCTGCCGGCTACGCTATCAAGCGCGCGTGGTGAAGATCGAAGACGGCCAGGAAAAAGTTTTGGAGCTGCGCTACGGGGCCGAACCGATCCGGTTACCGGGACGGGAAGACCGGTTGCTCCTGGTAGTCGTGGCCGGTTGGGGGCAGGAGCCCATGTTGCTGCTGACCAATCTGGCGGGAGCGCGGGACTCGCAATCGCTATGGTGGATCGTGCGGATTTATCTCACGCGGTGGAAAATTGAGGAGACTTTTCGCTTCGTCAAACAAAGCTATCAGGTGGAAGACATTCGAGTTCTGCGCTATCAACGGCTAAAGAATCTGGTGGTGTTGGTGACGGCGGCGGCGTACTTTGCCGCCACCTTCCTGGGGCAAAAATTGAAGCTGAAAATCCTGTGCGAGAAACTGCTGATCATCTCCCGGCGCTTCTTCGGCATCCCGCCGTTCCGATTCTACGCCTTGGCCGACGGTATCCGCACGGCTCTGATCGGCTCCCGCCCCAGCTCAGAGGCCGAGTCGCCCCCCAATTTGCAACTAGACCTGCTGCTGGCCTGGGAGTCGTACAAAATATGAGGAAAGTCCTGGGCCGCGGTCCTTGTGTGGAAACCGATT
>JAJYFA010000050.1:16619-24044 GCA_021790995.1 Acidobacteriota bacterium | reverse complement strand
TACGGCTCGGTGCCGCACGCGGGCTTCGGCATGGGCATCGAACGCATGGTCTCGTGGATCTGCTCGCTTGACCACGTGCGCGAGACGATTCCGTTTCCGCGGATGCTGTACCGCATGTACCCATGAGGCGGCGAACAGCAGACAGCGAACAGTAACTCGCCAAAAGTCGCTCGCAGTTTGCTGTTTTACTGTTGCAACGAGTATTTTGCTGCAAGACGAATCCTCCGGGCGCATCGGCGAATCGAAAAGGGTGAAGAGATTCGATTCCCGAGGAGCAAAAACCAGATGAGTCTGACAGCCCATGAAGTTCATGCGTTGAAAAAGGCGCCTTCGATGGAGGGCGTGTTGCCTGCGTTTCACGAGCGATGGAGCCCGCGTTCGTTTGCCGCGCGCGAGGTGAGCGCGGAGGCGCTGAAGAAGCTGTTCGAGGCGGCGCGCTGGACGGCTTCGTCGTATAACGAGCAGCCATGGCGGTTCATCGTCGGGCTCCGCGGCGACGGTACGTGGGAGAAGATCTTTGCCGCACTCGGCGAATTCAACAAGAACTGGGCAAAGACCGCGCCGGTGCTGATTCTGACCGCTGCCCACACCCGCTTCAGCCACAACGGGACAGAAAATCGCCACGCGCTGTACGATCTGGGCGCGGCAAGCTCCTATTTGACGCTGGAAGCCGCGGCGCTGGGTCTGGCAGCGCACCAGATGGCAGGCTTCGACCCGGAGGCGGCGCGCAAAGCGTTTGGAGTTCCCGCCGAGTATCTGATCGGCACCGTGATCGCTCTGGGCTACCTAGGCGAACCGACGGCGTTGGGCGATGCTGGCCTGATCAAAAGCGAGACCGCGGCGCGCGCCCGCAAACCTCTCGATGAGATCGTCTTTTCCGAGTGGGATAAAGCGGCGGGAATCTGAAAGCAACAAGTGGGCAAGGCAGCGGATCAGCGAGTCAGCATAGGAGCCTGAGAATTCCAGGACAAGGGAATGCTGGATGAAAGCTCGTGCAGGCGGCTGTGCTCGACTCATGTGCTGACTCGCCTCCGGCTGTAGAGTGGAGGTTGGAGGCACGAGCCTTTTGAACTCCACGAAATCACAGCGGCGAAGCGGCGCACGGACGGCAAGCCGCCGGGCCAGCAGCAGGCACGCGCCGAAGAAGCGCAGGAGCCTGGGATGGATAGGGCGCGGTGTGCTGGCGGGTACGGCCGTGCTTCTGGGCTTGATTGCCTGGGGCGCGGCGGAGCGGGCGCTGGCGCCCACGGAAAATACCTCGCAGACAACCTTCGATGCACTGATCGTACTCGGCGCGCCTGTGGACGGCGACGGAAATCCAAGTCCGCGCGAGCTGGCGCGCGTCACCGAAGCCGTGCATGAGTACGAGCGGGGCGTGGCCTCGCACGTCATTGTGACCGGCGGCGCGGTGAAGAACCGCTTCGTGGAAGCGAAGGTGATGGGGCGCATCGCGGAGGCACAAGGGATTCCGGCATCGGCAGTCTTCGAGGATCCCAAGGCGCGGAGCACGGTCGAGAACACGTGCGACGCGTTGCGAATCATGCGCAGCCACGGATGGGAGTCTGCCGAAGTGATTTCGAGTGCCTACCATCTGCCGCGCGCGGGCCTGATCCTGAGCCGCCTGCCGATGAAGTGGCGGGTGCACGCGGCCCCGGCGCTGGGTCTTGCGAGCGGAGGGACGACGGCCTATCAGAACGCGATTGAGATCCTGAAGACCGTCTATTACCTCGTGTGGACGCGGCAGGAAGAGCCGTGTGAACTCAGCGGCTCCACGCCGCTCGCTACAATCGAGTGAGCAGATGATTGAGTATCTTTATCTTGACCGCATGGATTATGGCGATGCGCTGCGCCTGCAAGAGGAGATAGTGGCGCTGCGCGCCGCGGACCGCATCGGCAATGTGCTGCTGCTGCTCGAGCACCCGCCCGTGCTTACACTGGGCCGTAACGCCCGGCGCACGAACATTCTTGCATCCGATGAGATGCTTGCCTTGCGGGGTGTCACGGTCCACGAGATCAATCGCGGCGGCGATGTGACCTATCACGGTCCGGGACAACTGATAGGCTACCCAATCTTCGACCTGCGCAGTCTGCACAACACCAAAGGCGCGCGCCTCGGTCCGGTCGAATTTGTCCGCATGATGGAAGAGGCGCTGATCCGGCTCTGCGGCGAGTTTGGCGTGGCGGCTGGGCGCATCAGCGGTTTGACAGGCGCCTGGGTAGGGCTAACGACGATCTCAGCGCATGGCGAACCAAATTCCGCCCAGCCGCAGCTCTCGTCCCAAAAATTGCCGCCCCCAGGACGCGAACGCAAGATCGCCGCCATCGGGATTCACGTTTCGCGCGGCATTACCTCGCACGGATTCGCCTTCAACGTCACCACCAATCTCGACGATTTCCGCCTCATCAACCCTTGCGGCATCACGGACCGTCCGGTGACGAGCCTCGCTCGCGAGGTTCAGGACGCAGCAGCCTTGCCCAGCCTCGAAGCTCTTGCGTACTGTGCGGCGCGCGAGTTTGGCGCAGTCTTCGGCGAACCGGCCGAGAGGGTGGAAAGCCTGGCCGCGCTCCGGGCGAAAGCGCAAGCCGCTCACGACGGCGCGCGGACACAACCTGCCTGCGGCCCGCCAGCCCAGGAGTTTCCGGCCGAGGACACGCCGCTTCAGGTTCCGCCCGCCATCGAGCGGCTGCGCGGGAGCAAGAGCCGGCCTATTCCGGCCTGACGGACAGCCGCACCCGCGATTTATAATCCGGCAGGAACCACGCGCTCCCCGCGCACCCAAACCGCCGAAAGAGGGACGAATGCCAACCCAAGTCATCATGCCCCAGATGGGCGAATCGATCGTCGAAGGCACGATCACCAAATGGCTCAAGAAGGCCGGTGACGCGGTCGAGAAGGACGAGCCGCTCTTCGAGATTTCGACCGATAAGGTCGACGCGGAGATTCCCTCACCCGAGGCCGGAGTGCTCATTGAGATTCGCATTGGCGAAGGCGCCACCGTCGAGGTGAACACCGTAGTCGCGTTGATCGGCGAGGTTGGGTCGGCGATTGCGGCGCCCGCTGCGGAGTCCTTGCCACAGAGATCTACCCCAAAGGCTGCCGCACCGCAGGAACTTGTGCAAGAGGCTGCTGCACCGCAGGTAGCGCAAGCGCAGGGACGCATTCGCTCGTCGCCGCTTGCCCGGCGCATCGCCAAAGAGCACGGCATCGACCTGAGCCGCGTTGCCGGCACGGGCACCGGCGGGCGCATTGGTAAGGAGGATGTGCTGCGTGCGCTCACACAAACGCCAATCCAAAGGGCTGCCGCACCGCAGGCGCCGCAGGCGCCGTCGATCAACCTGACCGATCTGCCCACCGAACTGGTCCCGCTGACGCGCATGAGGGCCATCATTGCAGACCGCATGGTGGAGAGTGTGCGCACGAGTCCTCACGTCTATTCGGTCTACAAGGTCGACATGACGCGCATCGCGCGTCTGCGCGAGCAGCACCGCGCCGCCTTCGACGAACGGCACAGTATCAAGCTCACTTACATGCCGTTCATCGCCGCCGCAGCCGTGGCCGCGCTCGGCCGCTTCCCGATCGTCAACGCTTCACTCGAAGGCACGAAGGACTCGCTCGCCATCCGCTACCACCGCAACATTCATCTCGGTATCGCCGTGGCGCTCGAGTGGGGCCTGATTGTACCTGTCGTGCGCCAGGCCGAGCAGCAAAGCTTTGCCGCGCTCGCGCACGCCATCGCCGATCTTGCCCAGCGCGCGCGCACGAAAAAGCTTTCTCCCGACGAGGTTGGCGGATCCACCTTCACGCTCACCAACGCCGGTGCGTTTGGCGGCGAGTTCGGGATGCCGATCATCAACCAACCCGAATCGGCGATCCTCGCCATCGGCGGCCTGCGCAAGGAGCCGGCGGTCGTCACCGACGCCGAAGGCAACGACTCCATTGCGATTCGATCCATGCAGTATTTCTGCCTGGGCTTCGACCACCGCTTGATCGATGGCGCCGACGCCGGCAAGTTTATGAGCGAATTCAAGAACGTGCTGGAGCACTGGGATCAGGGAATTTTGTAGAGTTCGCGCTCCCGCGCGGACCAGGAAATCCATGACTGCCGCAAACTGCGGCCTCGCAGAGTGCGTTTTCTCGCCGGTCTCATGCCGAGGCCTCGGCAGCTCGGCACGGATGAACGGCGCAAATCGCTCAACGACCTGTTGATCCTTCTTGCGGCGGCAAAAGAATCTCTGCCTGGCGCTCACGCGCAATAAGACTCGCTGACTCCATCCATCGCACCGGAAACTGCCCGAGAGTTGTGTGGTCCGGAGAAGCGTCTGCACCCGCACGACGCGCTTCTGTCTGTTGCCTGCTCCCGCCATCTCCTTGAATCCCCGCATCTCATCCGCGCGTCCGCGCAACCGATTCACCATACTTTTACCGCACATTGAACGTATTTTTGCGCGAGCTATGTCGAATAGCGAAAAGGGTATCTCCACTCTTCGGGGTCATCCCCATGTTCATGCCAATGCAATCCGCCTGTACGATGCGCCGCGTGCGAGGACCGATCGGCGCCGGCGCTGTTCGTGATGTTGTTTGACCGGGGCTTCCAATCGAAGTTTTCGCTCTGTCTGGATTAACCGGAGGAGAGCATCACTTCGATGTCTTATCTGTCTTCCAAGGCTGTAATCGCTTCGTTTTCCGAGGCGCTGGCGGCAATAACTCTGGGCCTGCACTTTGCACCGACTACTTCGATTCACCCATGGAGTGAACTGATGAAAAGATTTTTCTCAACAGCCTGTATTTTCTTTTTCCTCTTTTCCTGCAGCACCTTCGCGATGAGCGCACCTGCTGCCGGAGGCCAGAAACCAACCCAGGTCAACGGCAAGGTAACAGACGCAAGTGGCGCGGCGATCCCTCGCGCAGCCGTGACCATGACTGACCTGACCACCAACATCGCGGTGCACGCCACAACGGGTCAGGACGGCCAGTTCTCCTTCGAAGAAGTGGCGTACCACCCGCAGATGATCTCGGTCGACAAGTCCGGGTTCCAGCCCTTCAGCGAAAAAATCGTACCCTCGGCACAAACCGGGTCCACCCCGGTCAATATCACGCTGAAGGTGGCGGCCATGGCGAATAGCGTGGTTGTGCGCGGCACCGTCGACCCTGAAGCCAGGCCCGTGCCCTCGCGCGAGGACGTCATGCTGGTGCCGGACACGGTACGCGTTCTGGACCGGAAGCAGTTGGACACGGCGGGCCCGATGGCGGGCGGCGCGCAGATGATTCAGTCGACTCCTGGCGCCAACGTGGTCGGCTACGGTGAGACCGGCGCCACGAAGTTCACGGTGCTGCTGAACGGAATCCAGCAGGGATGGGCGGGCGAGAATACCGGATTTACGGGAGCCGGTTCGCTGGGCGTTACATTCGACGGGATTCCGGTGGCGGACATGGCAACGGGCCTGTGGCAATCGGCGACGATGCCGCAGAACCTGGTGATGCAAAACCTGGAGGTGACCTACGGCCCCGGCCAGCCGATGGATCGTTTCTATAACGACATCGGGGGATCGATCGAGTTCACGCCCATCCAGCCCACTGTGGATCGTCACCTCAGTGTTGAAGTCTCGGACGGCCCCTACGGCCAGCAGGACTTTGCGTTTGTGGGCAATACCGGCCGGTTCCACGGCTGGTCGACGGTCTTTGGCGGCGGCCTGGGCCGCGGCGACGACTACCGTCCCGGTCCGGACGGCTTCGGCAACCCCGCCCAGGACGGCTCGGCCTATGGCAAAACCCTGAGAGACTTTTCGAGCGGCAGCCTGGCCTTCAGCGCCTTCTACGCCAAGTCCGGCGGCTATCGCGCGCAGGTAATCCCCACGACGGATCAGGGCCTGATCGAACCGGGGACAAACGTCAGTTACAGCCAGGCGACGAGCGGCTTCTACAGCTCGCTGCCCTATGCCGCTTACAACAAGTACGACACGAACGAGATGTTCCTGACTTACGCGCGTCAGAACTTCTTTCTCACCCCGACGATGACGCTGCAGAACTCCATCTGGTTCAACTATATTCGGCGCTTCCACCGCCGCAACGAGGATACCCTCAACCTGGGCAGTCAGGTAAATGAGTGGAACAACCCGCACAGCGACATGCTGGGCGACCAGTTGGACTACTCCGTAGTGCTGCCCCTCAACACCATTCACTTTGGCGGCTACTACATGCACGAGCGCTACAACACGCGGAACATCTTCTTTGATCCCACAAGCGGCGGCAGCGGAAAATACGAGATCGTCAGCCCCGGCTCCAAGTTCCGCGACGGCATCTTCACGGAAGACAACGCCGCGTTCTACGTACAGGACGACTTCCATCCCGTTGCGCGCCTTCATATCATTCCCGGACTGCGCGTGAACGCCTTCAACACCGACTACAACAACGTGGCCTACCGCGACTTCACGATTCCCAAGGGGGTTATCCCTTCAACGCACTGTTCGCTGTATTCGGATAATCCCACCAACCTGAACGATCCGTTCTTCGACATCTTCAGTCCCAACCGCTTCAACGCAGACGGTACGCTGAATCCGAATGCCACCACCAACGCCAAGGACCAGGGTTCGATGTGCGGCGAAAGCGCAAAGAGCTCAGTCGTCGAACCGTCGATTGATGCCTCCGTGACACCGGTCGACTGGCTCACGATCTACGGCGGGTACGACACCTCCTACCGCGCGCCCGCGCTCGGCGGTGGCGGCGGCATGTTCCAGTCCACGGACCCTACCTACTACATTCTGGCGGAGGGCAAATACGCCCAGGGCGGCGCCAAGGTGCACTTCACCCACGCGCCGGGACTCGGGAACTTCATTGCCGGAGCCGATTTCTTCCATCTGGATTACACGAATCAGGAGCTCGACTACGAGACGGCGACGGGCGTGACCGGCACCGATGGCGGCAACTCCGCCTACAAGGGCGTGGACATCTTCTTCGACGCCGACCCCAAGAGCAACATCCACTTCTTCCTGAACTTCGCCGGGGAGACGGCGAACTTCACCAGCTATGTTCTGGGAGGCACGCTGGCGCAGTGCGGCACGGTCGCAAACCCGGCTTCAGGCTGCACGTTCTACAACGACCTTCCGGTTTCGTATGTTCCGAACTACACGCTGAACACCGGGATCTATTACGGCATCCAGCACCACCACAACGAGCTGCTGGAGCCGCGTCTCTGGATCGAGAGCATGGGTTCGCAGCACATGTGGAACAACAATACAGGCGGCCCGGACAAGCAGACCGAGCCCGCATACACCACTGTGAATATGTCGTTCATTGCGCCGCTCAGATTTTTCGAGAAGCAGTCGGTCAATCTGCAGGTGGACATGATGAACCTGGCCAACTCGCAGTACAACGAGAACGAGTACATCTCGAGCGGCGGCTACTTTAGCGCGTTGAACCCCAACGCC
>JAJYFA010000050.1:0-16609 GCA_021790995.1 Acidobacteriota bacterium | reverse complement strand
CAATTACATCAACGCCTACCCCGGCGCGCCGCGTGCGATCTACGGCACGATCTCGTACCAGTTCTGACCATACGTGCTATCCCATCCTTTCGTCCAAAGAGCGGGCGAAAGGATGGGACACGAATATTAGCCTGGAGTCTGCGCCGCGAAAGACAAACGCAGATCCCTCACTTCGTTCGGGATGACAGCGCGGGGTGAACGAAGTTTCAAGCGGAGGGTCAAGACCCCTGACCCCTGTTCCCTGTTTTTACGCCCACTCTTTCGCGCGCTCCACCGCCTTTTTCCAGCGGGCGCGGCGTTCGGTGCGTTCTGTCACGCTCATTCCTGGCTCGAAGCGCACGTCGCCCTTGCGCTCGGCGCGCAAGGCCTCGGGATTGGCCCAGAAGCCCGTCGCAAGACCGGCAAGATATGCCGCGCCCAGCGCCGTGGTCTCCGTGACGCGCGGACGCACGACCGGCACACCTAGCACGTCGGCCTGGAACTGCATCAATAAATCGTTCACCGCTGCGCCGCCGTCGACACGCAGTTCACGCAGCGGCGCGCCGGTGTCTCTGCCTACCGCGTCGAGCACGTCGGCCACCTGATAGGCGATGGCTTCCAGAGCCGCGCGCGCGATGTGGCCGTGGCCGGTGTCGCGGCGCAGGCCGATCAACATGCCGGCTGCGTGCGCGTCCCAGTGCGGCGCGCCCAGCCCCACAAACGCCGGCACAAAGACCACGCCGTTTGTGTCGGGGACACTTGCGGCGAGCGCTTCGACATCGGCCGAAGAGCCGATCAGCTTCAGATTGTCGCGCAGCCACTGCACCACCGCGCCGCCGATAAAGATGCTGCCTTCGAGCGCGTACTCCAGTCGCTTTTGCGCGCTGGCGGCGACGGTCGTAATCAGCCGCGCCTGCGAGCGCATGAACTGGGCGCCGATATTTTCAAGCAGGAAGCAGCCCGTGCCGTAGGTGTTCTTGGCCTCGCCCGTGCTCCAGCACAACTGGCCGAAGAGCGCGGCCTGCTGATCGCCGGCGATGCCCGCGATGGGCACGCCGCCCAGTCCCTCTGCTGTTGCCTCTCCCACGCGCTCGCTCGACCACGCAACCTCCGGCAACATGCTGGCGGGGATTCCGAAGAGCCTGAGCAGATCCGCGTCCCACTCACCCTTCACGATGTTGTAGAGCAGAGTGCGCGAGGCGTTGGTCACGTCGGTTACATGCCTGCGGCCGCCGGTCAGGCGCCAGACGAGCCAGCTATCCACGGTGCCGAAGGCCAGCTCGCCGCGCTCGGCCCGCGCCCGCGCACCCTCCACGTGGTCCAGAATCCAGCGTACCTTGGTGGCGGAGAAATAGGGGTCAATCACGAGGCCGGTCTTCGACGAGATCGTCTCGCCCGCGCCGCCCGCTTCAAGCTCCTTGCAGAATGCCGCCGTCCTGCGATCCTGCCACACGATGGCAGGATGAATCGGCTTGCCCGTCGCGCGATCCCACACGATCACCGTCTCGCGCTGGTTGGTGATGCCGATGGCGACCACATCACGCGGCCGCGCGCCAACCTTCGCCAGAGCCTCCACGGCGCAGCTCATCTGGCTTGAAAGAATCTCCTCCGGGTCGTGCTCCACCCAGCCCGCCTGCGGATAGAACTGCTGAAACTCCTTCTGCGCCACGGCGGCAATCGCGCCCGCTTCGTTGAACAGAATCGCCCTTGAACTCGTCGTCCCCTGATCCAGCGCCAATACGTACGCCATATACCCCTTGTTCCTTCCGGCAACCAGTCAATCATGCGAGGCGCGAGGGCGGCAAGGCGCGTAGAGATCTCCGAGGGGACCAAGCTTCGTCCCGATTTGCTGGATCACGAGTTCGCGGCAGCGAGGAGGCGCTACGCAGTCCACGGACAGTGCACCTTCACCGGCAGCCCGCTGATGTCGCGTGTGTTGCGCGTCACGAAGGTCAAGCCGTGTTTGGCGGCGGTGGCTGCGAGCAGCGTATCGATCACTGGCCTCGGGCGGTCAGCCGACCACTCGCCCCACAACCGCGCCACGGCCGCGTCGACGCTCAGAATGCGATCGGCAAAACCGAATTCCAGCCCCTCCAGCCAGCCGGCCAGAGAACGCGCCGCCGTCAGATCGGTGCGGCGCTTGGCAGCGATGCCCTTGCGCAGCTCGCCCAGGGTCAACACGCTCACATAGAGCGCAGAAGAGTCGATGGCCTCAAGAAACGCCATCACGCCGGGATCGGCCTTCTTTCTGCGCGTCTCGCTCAGGACGTTGGTGTCGAGAAGGTACGCGGTTCCGGCCGTCACAGCACGATCTCGCGGCCGGTATCACGGTCCGGCTCAATCTCAAATTCGTCCACCTTGGGTCCACCCAGAAGGTAGGCGCGCAGGTCGGGTTTACTCGCGGCCAGAGAGCGGAAATCGTCGATCGAAAGGACCACGGCGCGATCCACGCCATGCCTGGTAATGGTCTGCGGGCCTTTGGATTGCGCTTCCTCGATCAACAGGCTGAGACGCATCTTTGCTTCCTGAACCTGCCAGCGCGCCATAGAATCCTCCGTATCTACCTATAAGTATAGGCAGTCTAGTCAGACAGTACAAGAAAAACTTGCCCCTCATCGTGCGACCGCATTTCAAGAGCGCCACTTGCAGAATTGTTTGCCGCGGAATTCGGTTACTCAGAACGAATGGGCTGCAACCGAAGGCCGCTACAAGGCAAAGCGAAAGCGTGCATCGGATGCGCATTTTTGCGACAAAAAACGAGGCGGCGCGAGGGATTTCCGCACTGGATTCTGTGCAAAAGGAACCGACAGCGCGAATTTAGGGATTTACATGGTCCATTTCGGCGGGTTTGTGGCATAGGGCGCCCCCCTTACGGTTTCTGTAAATAAGCCCTTTGTTTTCATGGCTTTGGCGATGGCAAAATAAGACAAGTTCTCTCCTTTCAGTGGTTTGCGGCCAGAATCCTGATGGCATTGGGGTTAGGGGCAAATGACAGAGGACAGGGGTCCGTGCAAACAAATGCGCACTCCGGTCGGGTTCAAGTGCCGTGAGAAGAGTATGCGCCGAGGGCGGGAAATAATCGGCAAAGCAGAGAGGCGGATTTTGCAAGCGGCTTAAGATATGGAAAGACCTTGCTGTGAAGGGGCACGAATCAAGCCGTGCTCCTTCATCGCCTCTCCTGCTCCAAGCTGCAAATTCCAATGCGTTTGCTCGGGGCCTGCGGCGCATTTCACCGCGGCAGCATGGTCCCATGTTGTACTATGCGATTGGATTGCATACCAATTTTTACAAGGGCTTTTACATATGACTTCTGCATCTTCGCCGACCCTTCTTGTTCTCGCCGCCGGCATGGGCAGCCGTTACGGCGGCCTGAAGCAAATCGACCCCGTCGGGCCTGCTGGCGAAACCATCATCGATTACTCGATCTTCGACGCCCTCCGCGCCGGATTCGGCAAAGTCGTCTTTGTCATCCGCAAGGACATCGAAGCCGCCTTTCGCGAGACTGTGGGCGCACGCTTTGAGAAGCGCGTGGCGGTCGACTACGTCTTCCAGTCGCTCGAAGACATTCCACGGCGTTTTACTGTTCCCGCTGGACGCACCAAGCCCTGGGGCACGACGCAGGCCATTCTGGCCGGCGCCGGCGTAGTGCATGAGCCTTTCGCGGCCATCAATGCCGATGACTTTTATGGATCGGAGAGCTTCCGCGTGCTGGCCGGCCACCTCACCTCCGGCTCGTCCGATTACGCCATGGTGGGTTTCATCCTGCGCAAGACGCTTTCCGACTTCGGAACCGTTGCGCGCGGCGTCTGCGAGCTTGACGACAGTGGTTGTCTGAAGAGCATCGTCGAATATCTGGCGATTGAGCGCGATGGCGGCGCAGCGAAAAACGTGGACGCGCTTGGCAAGGTCACGAACCTCACCGGCAGCGAGCCGGTTTCGATGAACTTCTGGGGATTCACTCCGGCCATCTTCGATCAACTACGCGCGGCCTTTGAAACATTTCTGGAGCAGAATGGCTCCGATCTCAAGCGCGAATGCCTGATTCCGACCACGGTGAACGATCTGGTGTCGGCGGGGAAGGCGCGCGTGAGAGTGCTTACCTCGGAAGACTCCTGGTTCGGAGTCACCTATCGCGAAGACCGCCCGCGCGTTGTTGAAAGCATTCGCGCTTTGATCGCCGCAGGCGCCTATCCCGAGAAGCTGTGGCCGTGAACGAAGCACGCGATCCTCGAGCTGCGGCGAGCCATTTCCAGTTCCAGGGTGAAGTCGTCGCCTTGGAGCCTTATGGTAACGGCCACATCAACGACACCCTCCTGGTGACTTGCAGGACGGGAGCCGCGCCCGCGCATTACATTCTGCAGAACATCAATCGCAGCGTTTTTCCCTCGCCGGCGATCGTGATGCAGAACATCGAGCGGGTTACGGCTCATCTGGGCAGGCAGCTTGCCGGAACGCCGGACGGCGCCCGCCGGGCGCTTACTCTGATTCCCGCGCGCGACGGCAAGAACTGGCACGTCGATGGGCAAGGGGAGACCTGGCGCGCTTATCCCTTCGTGGAAGACGCCCACGGACACGAAACGGCTACCTCTGCCGAACAGGCCTACCAGGCCGCGCACGCCTTCGGCCGCTTTCAACATCTGGTTTCGTCTCTGCCGGCGCCGCGCCTGCATGAGACGATTCCAGATTTTCATCACACCCCAAAGCGTTTTGCCGCCCTGGAGCGGGCCATCGCCGCCGACCCCATGAACCGCGCAAGACTGGCCCGGCCGGAGATCGAATTTGCCCTGGCGCGCCAATCCATTACCGGCGTCCTGATCGAAGCCAACCTGCCCGAGCGCATCACGCACAATGACACCAAATTCAACAACGTGCTGCTCGACGACGCATCGGGCGAGGGCGTCTGTGTCGTGGACCTCGACACCGTGATGCCGGGACTGGTGCTCTATGACTTCGGCGACATGGTGCGCACCACCACCAGTCCCGCCGAAGAGGACGAGCGCGACCTGAGCAAGGTTACGATGCAGTTTCCGCTCTTTGAATCGCTGGTGCGCGGCTATATCGACTCGACGCGCGCATTTCTTACCGCGGCGGAGCGGCAGTTCCTCGCCTTCTCCGGCAAGCTCATCACTTTCGAGATCGGCATCCGCTTTCTCACCGACTACCTGAATGGCGACACCTACTTCAAGATTCACCGCGAAGGCCACAACCTGGACCGCAGCCGCACGCAATTCAAGCTGGTTGAATCAATCGAGCAGCAGGAAGAGAAAATGAACCGCCTGGTCGAGTCGGTCGCCGTCGCCTGAGCCACTGGCAGCCGTTCCGCTTGAACTGATTTTCATTGAACCTGGCCTATATAGACGCCATAGGGTCCGAGCACGATGCGATCCGAGGCCGTGGGGTCCACTGCGCCGGGCGTCTTCAGCAGCGTCTTCAACTTTTTCAGGCCGGCTCCGGCGCCAGCGGCGGCGAGGTTCACCGTCTGAGGTTCGGCGGTAAAGTTCACACTGACGATCGCCGGCGGCGCTCCGCTGGCTTGCCGCATCCAGCTCAGCACTTTTGTGTTTTCCGTGTCGAGCATGATGTCGGAGCCGCGCTCAAAGGCGGGCACGGTCTTTCTGAGCCGGATCAGCGATTTGTACCACGCGAGCATGGAGTTTGGGTTGTCCTGCTCGGCCTGCACATTGATTGTGGCCACGCTGGGCGGCACCGGCAGCCAGGGCTTGCCCGTGGTAAAGCCGGCATTGGCGCTCGCGTTCCACTGCATCGGTGTACGTTCGCCGTCACGGCCTTTTTCCTTGGGCCATCCGGTGATGCCGATGGGATCTTTTACATCCTGTTTGCGCCTGGGCGGCGTGGTTTTCATCCCGATCTCATCGCCGTAGTAGACGAGCGCAGCGCCGCGGCTGGCGAGCAGGACGGCGGCAAGCGCGCGCTCGATGCCGGCGTTGTGCACGCCGTCGCCGTAGCGCATGTCGATGCGGGGATTGTCGTGGTTGTCAAAGAGCAGCAGCGGCACATTGCCGCCGAGCCGCGACTCGGCGTCGGTGAGCCGGGCGCGGAACGCAGCCACATCGAGCTTGTCGATGAAGCCGACCTGCGTATCCATGGGCAGCTCGAACTCGGGTTTGGCCGGCGTACCGTACATCTTCCTGAGCTCGGCGATATTCGGCAGATAGGTTTCGCCGATGAGCACGCGCGTGCCCGGGAACCTGGTCGACGCAAATTGGTCGGCCGTGGCGCGCATCTCCGCCACCACTGCGTTGACGCCGGGCTGATTGTCGGTCTTCGAGCCGTCGAGTTTGGGATCGCCGTAGGCATTAATCACCGGCTTGCCATTCTTGTCGCGCACGACGCCCTCGTCGGCGAGGCTGGGATCTTCAAAGAGCGCGGTAATCGCGTCGAAGCGGAAGCCACCCACGCCGCGCTGGAGCCAGAAGTCAAGGATGTCTTTGAACGCCTGAAGGACCGCGGGATTGCGCCAGTTCAGGTCCGGCTGCTGGATGTAGAACTTGTGATAGTAGTACTGCCGTGTCCTGGGGTCCCACTGCCAGGCAGAGTGGCCGAAGAGCGATTGCCAGTTGTTGGGCGGCTCGCCTTTGCTGGTTGCCGTCTCGCCCTTGCCGTCGTGCCACACGTACCAATTGCGGTAGGGATTGTCGCGCGAAGACCGTGAGGCCAGGAACCACGGATGCTGATCCGAAGTGTGGTTCATCACCATGTCCATGATGACGCGAATATGACGCTTGTTCGCCTCGGCTACGAGACGATTGAAATCGGCGAGGGTTCCGTACTGGGGATCGATGTTGCGGTAGTCAGAGATGTCGTAGCCGAAGTCGACTTGCGGCGAGGGATAGACCGGCGTCAGCCAGATCGCGTCAACGCCGAGCTGCTTCAGGTAGTCCAGCCGCCGGGTGATTCCGTTCAGGTCGCCGACTCCGTCGCCGTTCGTATCCTGAAAGCTGCGCGGGTAGACCTCGTAGATGACCGCGTTCTTCCACCAGTTCAGCTCGCTCGCTGACGGCGACGCGCTCTTTGTTTCCGCTTTTGCCTTTGCGGGCGCCGTTTGCGCGCCCGCGGCGAGAGCCGCGGCAAGCGTCATGCACACGAAGGCGCGCCCAAGTCTTCTCATTCCCTCTGCTGCCAGGCACATCATGTTCTTGTTTTACCACCTCAATTGAATTGCCGCTCCAGCTTCGCCAGGCGATCACATCGTCCTATTGCGGCTTACCTTCGTCTCTGTCCATTTTCGCAGGCTTGCTGGCGATCAGGAGTCCAGCCTCTCCCCGATTGGGCGCCATGCCGCCAGGGAAACGTCAAGCGGCGTTCACGCACCGCAATCCGTCGATAAGACTTGGAAGAGGTTGGGGCGAGGGGGATTTGAGCCGCGCTCGCAGCAGTTCGGCAGGCAACGCGATCTGCTTCAGCGCCGTCAGCACATTGTGTGCGACAATAAAGACTTGAGAGCGCGCAACGAAGTACTGTGAGCGTGCGGAGGAACTATCGATGGGCGATCTAATTCAGCCATGGCATCTGATTCTGCTGGCGATCGTTGCTTTTCTGTTGTTTGGCGCCAAACGGCTGCCAGAGCTGGGTAAGGGATTGGGCGAAGGATTGAAGGGTTTCCGTGAGGGCATTCGTGGTATCACAGATCCGCCCCCGGCCGCCCCGCCCGCGCAACCGACTCAGCAACAGAACACGCAACCGCCTGCGTCGAACGCGCCGACCGAGCAGAAGTAACACCGTCTGTACGAGAGCACGCGGCCTCAAAGGCTTCTTGTGCCGTGCGCGGCCCGCTCAAGCGGGGCAAAATATCAGAAAGAGGAATGGTCTGTGCAATTGCACAGACCATAGTTTTTCAGGCCAGCCTTGATGGCTGTTTGAAAGTTGCCGCGTGCCTCTGGCTTATTTGTATTCCTGCGCCGAGGGATAGTAGCCGGGCTTGGCCGTGACCACCACGTTAGGCCGGTCAACACGCACGTCGATGGACCGGTACTTGCCGTCGTAGATCGACTCGTGGCTGGCGTAGACCAGTGTGTACTGGTTGCGTGCTTCGTCGGCGATCTTGGCGTAGCTCTGCTCGATGCTGTTCACGCCGCGCTCGGCGAACATGTCGCCTCCGGTTGCGGCCACGTACTTGTAGAGGATGTTGTCGTACGCCTCGAAGGGCAGATGGAAGCGGTCCAACCAGCCCTCTCCCCAGCGGGCCGACTGGCCCACCAGCGTGGCATAGACGGCGATGTTATTGGTTTGCAGGTAGCGCACCACCTCTTTCCAGGAGGCTTTGCTGCCGTACTCCTTGCCGTCCGAGATCACGTAGATCACGCGCAGCCGCTCCTTGGGACGCGTGGAGAGCTCCTTGGCCGCGCGCAGGATGGCGTCGTTGAGGGTGTGAATCTCCTTGGGAAGGCCGATGTAGCCGTTCATGGCCGTCGAGCGGCCAGGCTGCAGGTTGGGATCGACGCAGTTGCCGTTCTGATAAATGTTGCAGCCGGCAAGCGGACCACTGGTGATGGGCACCATGGGATCGCTGCCCGTGGCCTGCGCCAGCGCGAGCACTGCCGGCAGACGCTTGCCCTGCGCGCCTGTGAATCCGGTCCATTCCTTGGCGCCGTTGGTGTAAGTGAAGATCGCGGCTTCGTCGTAAGGCGTGAGCGCGCCCTGAATGGCGCCCAGCGATTTATTCACCTCATCCATGTAGTTTGCGGGCAGAGTCTGGTCGATGACAAACGCAACCGAGATCGGTCTCGGATCAACGCTGAATACGCGCAGCGGGACGCGGGCGTTGTTCTCGTACACCGAGAAATCCCGCCAGGTGAGGCCGGCCACCGGGTTGCCTTTGTTATCCTTCACCGTCACCGGAACTACGACTTCTGTCACCTGCGAAACAATGGTGGCATTTAAAGCGGCAATGCCTTGTTCCGGCGCGGGCTGCTGAGCGGCCTGGGGCGCTGCTGGCGCCTGAGGCTGGCTAACCTGATGTGGTGGTGTGGGCTGCTCCGGTTGCTGCTGGCTCCCGGTCGAGGAGGTTCCGCCGGTGTTGTTCGTCGCATCTCCTGCGCCGATTCCAGGCGTAATCGGACCCTCTGTACCCGGCAATGCCGCAGGCTCTTGCGGGGTGGGCGCATTGGGCACGGATGTCTGCTGCTGGGCCAGAACAGCAGACCCCATAGCCAGCCCAACACCAAGGAACGCTGCCACCGCAAGGGCTCTCTTCCGACTGTTCACAGGTGTTTCATCCTCCGTTAAAGCCTGCCTGCCGACGCGAGTGAGCGCCATCCAAGCCACATCTCACAGAGTATCAGACGCATCCGGCTGCCGTAGGTTGCCCTGTGGCTCCAAATCGATCGGCCGATGCATCCCGTGAGACGCCGCCTTCGTCTAACGAATCAGCATGCGACTGAGGAATGTGATTTTTACTCTGTTCGTTGGCCTGCCCACATTTGCTGTGGGTGCCTGGGGCCAGCTTGCTCCTTCTCCCGACGCGTCCCCGGTAAGCAATGCTCCCGCCATGCCGCAGGACGAGACGCCTATCGCTACCTTTAAGGTGAACGTGAACCTTGTGGACCTGTTCTTTACCGTCAAGGACAAGAACGGGAACCTCGTTCCGCATCTGAATCAGCAGAACTGCACCGTACTGGAAGACAAAGTGCCGCAGAAGCTCAAGAACTTTGTGGCCGAAACCGACCAGCCGCTGACTTTGGGCATTTTGCTCGATACGTCGGGCAGCCAGCAGCGCCTGCTGCCTATGGAGCAGGATGCGGCAAGCGAGTTCATCCGTCAGGTCTTGCGCGCCAAGGATGAAGCCTTCCTGCTCTCCTTCGACGTAAATGTCGATCTGCTGCAGGACTACACCAACAGCCCGCGGCTGCTGTCACATGCCTTGTATAAGGCGCAGATCAACACCGCCGGCGGCAATGGTTCGGGCATTCCCGGTCTTGGCGGCGGGCCGGTGCCCACGGTCGGCGACCCCAAAGGCACATTGCTCTACGACGCCCTCTACATGGCAGCAAACCAGAAGTTGGACCAGGAGACCGGGCGCAAGGCCATGATTGTCCTGACCGACGGCGAGGACGAGGGCAGCCGCATGAAGATCGGCGACGCCATTGCCGCAGCCGAAAGAAATAACGTGATTGTCTACATCATCCTGCTGGCTGACCGGGAGATGTACTGGGGCCAGGGCATGGGCTACTTCGGCTACGGCGCCGCGAAGCGTATCGCCGACGAAACCGGCGGGCGGCTGATCGACGTAGGTAACAACGGCAAGAAGCTCGAAGCCGCGTTCCAGCAGATCGAGGACGAGCTGCGCACGCAATACCTGGCCAGCTACACGCCGAGCAACGCCAAGGCAGACGGCACCTTCCGCCGAGTGAGTGTGGAGTGCCACGGCGACCAGGGCGACAACCTGAAGGCGCAGGTGCGCAAGGGATACTATGCGCCGTCGGCGGGAAACTGACCCCCTGACAACTGTCTCTTTTTCAGACACTCCGTTACCGAAGTAGCGGGCAGCCGTAATCTGGCGCAAAGCGGCAGCTTTCGTTAGTATCGGCAGCGTACGAGAAAACTTGAGGCGCGGATCGTAAAAATTCCGCACCTCGGTCATTCCGCTACGAGGCGCCCACCATGACGACCCAATGCTCAGCTCAGGAAGGCTTCGAGATCAGCCCGCGGTTCCGTCAGACCGTGGAAGAGCGCATCGCGCGGCTGGAGCGGGATGCCGCTTACGACGAATCGCAGATCGAACGGCTCGACGACATCGATCACATCCGCCGTCAGATGCGGCTGGTGACAGCGCAACGTTCCGAGGCCCTGCGCATGCGAATCTTCCTGGATCGCGCACGGCCCCGTATGCCAAGGCCGCTGATCCAACTGTGAACGGGCGGTTCAGTGTTAGCCCCCGCATGGCATCCGCTCCACCGTACATGACGTCGCCAACTTGCCAGCTTGCCACGTCCACAGCAGCGGACGCCAGCCTTCCGCCTCTGTTATTCAACGATTTCTGAGCAACTTGCAGCTTTGCAGCGTCCCAATCCCTTCGGCGTCTCCGCCCTGCCCACAAAACGTGGCCACCTCCGCAGGGGGCTTGCTGCGCTCACTCAGCTCACACCAAACCGCTCGGCATTTTCGTGCTCTGGGTGGTCTTCAAAAATTTTTCTACGAGAAGGATTCCGCGAGGATCGGGGAAGTACGTTCCGGTGATAGCACTGTTCCTGTGGCAAATGGACGGCTTTTCCTGCCGCGATGCACATGCTTTCAACAGAAATTCATCATTGCAAGTTGCGTTGAGTGTTGGCTCTAGCGGTTTTCCACTTGTTACAGGTGCATTTACATCAAGATTTTCGCCTCTCTTTCCCTCTTCCCACAAATCGCCGCGGACCGTACTCTTTCGATTCATTGAAGACATTTCAACGGCGCGTAGATAAGAACTCATCGTATGCGCCACAATGTTGAGCATTCGACCGTGAAAGAGCGCTGACACGCCGAGGAGCGCGAGCCGGTTGCCGCAAGAGCAGGTGAATGCACCTACAGGGTGCTGTTCATG
Organism: Acidobacteriota bacterium; assembly: GCA_021790995.1. Lineage (GTDB taxonomy): Bacteria > Acidobacteriota > Terriglobia > Terriglobales > Acidobacteriaceae > Telmatobacter. The sequence continues at coordinate 5,091 of JAJYFA010000050.1, read as the reverse complement.
TGCAAGGCGATCTGCGAAGCACGATCCAAAGCGATTCAGACTGCCTGATTGCGGCCATCGGTCCAACCGGCGGCAACGTCAACCCGCGGCCTGCGCGGCAAGGGAATTGTGTTGCCTTGAACGAACCCTGAAATCTGCTGTAAGGAGAGAATCACCACACCATGCGCCCGAAGAAAGTCATCCTCTGTGTAGACGACAACGAACAAGAGCTCTCCGTACTGAAGTTCATGCTGGCGACCAACGGCTATCGCGCGCTGGCGGCCGCAAACGGTCAGGAAGCTATTGCCCTCTTTGCCACGGAGCCCCAGATCGATCTGGTACTGTGCGATACAACGATGCCGCACATGAGCGGAAGCCAGCTGGTGGAGCGGCTGAAACGCATCAGAGGCCATGTCCCCATGATTCTGCTGGCCGATGCGCAGGCGGCGCACAGCGAGATTCACATGGCCGACGCCATGATCGCCCGGAAAAACTGCTCGACGCAGGAGCTGCTGGAACGTATCAAGGTGATGAGCGCGCGCAAACGCGGCCCACGCAAAGGCGCGCAACGAGTCACGCACATGACCGAACTGGCGGCCGCCTCGTAAGAGCAGGGACCAAGCACAAGAGCAGAGATTGCCATGCCGCCAATCTACGCGAGAGATAGCATCTCCCCGAGCGATAGTTTCTCAGCCTTGCGGGACATGCTCCATGGGATAACAGACTTCAACCCGATCTTTTACCGGTACCCCTATGGCGCGTAGTGCATCTCTGATGCTCAGCATAGATCTCAGGACGCAGGGCTCCCGGCAGCGAGGTTGGCAGCGCACGAATTTCAGCCTTTCCGCCCATCGTAAAGGATCGCATTGGACATGAGGTTGCTGTCCGGCACGCCTCCGATTCCCGCCTCTGTTCCTCCCCACTTGACGACCGCGCGGTGCAATGCGCATACTCGCGTTCATGCCCCAAGACTGGCGGTGACGATCTGCCTCCGGTTGAAAGTAGGCCCAAATGGACCTGGCTGTATTGCGTCTTCTTTTTGTCATTCTGATCGCTACAGTTTGCTATTTTCTCCGCCCGTTCGGAATACAGCAAGGATGGGTGAGCGCAGCGATCGGAGCGGCTGCGGCTGGCGCGGTGATCGTTTTCGAGCTGCGCGTGCGCGCGCTCACGCTGCGGCGGCTGATCGGAGCGGTGGCTGGTAGTGTGCTTGGCATTATCGGCGCAGCGCTTTTCTGCCTGGTGCTGCGCACGGCGCCGATCTCCAGCTCCGACTCGGCGGTGCTGCAGATCTTTGTGCTGCTGCTGATGACCTACGTCGGCCTGCTGGTGGGCGCGAGCAAGGGCGATCTGCTGAATCCGGCGGCGCTGGGAACAGTGTTCTCCGGCGACAAGCAGACCCACCGTAACGTCAAGGTGCTGGACACGAGCGTCATCATCGATGGCCGCATCGCCGATATCGCAGAGGCGGGCTTTGTCGACGGCACCCTGGTGGTTCCCGAGTTTGTGCTGCGCGAGCTGCAGGTGGTGGCCGACTCGACCGACGGCTCCAAGCGCCAGCGCGGACGGCGCGGCCTCGATATGCTCCAGCGCATGCAGTCGAACGACAAGATCCAGGTGCAGATTGTGCCGGACGATTTCCCGTCGATCCGCGAGGTTGACCTGAAGCTGCTGGAGCTGGCCAAGAAGTGGGGAGCCAAGGTGGTGACCAACGACTTCAACCTGAACAAGGTCGCCCACCTGCATCACGTGGAAGTGCTCAACATCAACGACCTGGCCAACGCCCTGAAGCCCGTGGTTCTGCCCGGCGAGCGGATGAACGTGACGATTCTGAAGGAAGGCAAGGAATATAACCAGGGCGTCGGCTACCTGGACGATGGCACGATGGTGGTCGTGGACCACGCACGCAAGCTGATCGGCCGCTCGGTGCAGATCTCTGTGACCAGCGTACTGCAAACCGCCAGCGGCAAGATGATCTTCGGCAAGATGGAAGAGATGGGCAAACAGGCCGAAGAGATGATGTAGATGCGTCAAACGGCCCGCAAACGCCCGGCAAGCCGCTGCTTCAGCTCCGGCCACTCCGCCGCAAGGATCGAGTAGCGACAGGAGTCTCTGGGCGTAAAGTCCGAGGCCATGCGGTGCGCACGCAGGACACCTTCAAATCAGCCGCCGATGCGCTCGATGGCGGCTCCATCCGCGACGCGAATCGCAGCAAAGGGCACGGCACTCCCCGCGGCCACCAGCCGTTGAGATGGCTCAAGGACAGCGGTTCAAGCCGCACCTGCGCGCCCACGAGAACGAAGGGCTCAAAAGTCGCGTTTCCAGTATCCAACACCCGGCTTACCGGGCCGGCGGCGCGATCTTGACGGAGTTCAAGATGCTGCTGAGGCTCGTGTGGACCAGCGCCTTTTCGCGTGTGGTCAGCTCGCGAGGATAGTGTCGGCCCGGCACGTGCGAGGTGGCCACGGCAAGGTCGAAGCGAACGCAGGATTGTGACGCCGCCACATAGGTGGCGTAGATGTCTTCTTTCACTTCCGTGCTTACGCCGGCGCCACTTGCGGTGCCATGCCAGTAGGCAATGCCGTTGATCGTGACGGGATCGGACTCCTGCTTCCAGATATCGCGGACAAGGTCGTGGCAAGCCGCAGCCGAAGCGACGTGGCGCGCATCGTAGCCAAACTCGACGCTGCTGAAGACGGTTTTGGGCCAGGAGTGGATGCCGCGGAGTGTCTCATTTGTGACCAGGCCGCGCAGGCCGGTCAGGACGGAGCGGTCGTCAATGTAAGCGATGGAGAGGTTCAGGCCGTTGGCGTTGGCGCCGGGACGAATCCGCGAAAAGCTCCAGCCGGTAGGAAAGCTGAAACTGACACCGAAGGCTGGATCACGGAAAAGCATGGTCGAATCCGTGACCGGCGAGACCGATTGTGCAAGACAAGACAGCGCGGCAGCCAGTCCGATAAGACAGATAAATTTAGGTAAAACGGAATGGTCGTGCATCCCTCCATTATGCGCCATGACGGACAGCCGCAAGACTGTCGTGTGACGGGATAAGAGGGCGATCGGCCCCGCCCGGCGGAGCCGATCGCAACAATTCCGCAGTGCGGGCTATTACGCTGGTTTCTTGGCCTTGGCGACGGGCTTCGCAGCCGGCGGCTTCGGCATCCAGAAGCTGGGATCTGCCTTGATCCAGTCGTCGCTCACATAGCTCTCTTTGGGATTCACGTAGAAAAGCTCACTGCGCGATGACTCGACCGCATCGCCGAACATTGCATCGAGTTTGCTCATGCCTTCATCGCCGCCGATGGCATCCCTGAACTTCTTGTCCTCTGAGAATGCCTGGTCGATGGCCGACATGGATGGATCACCGGTGACCGCGATAAATGTGCCGTCCAGCGCGCCGAAGGCAGCTTCGTACATGCCCCAGTGAGCGCTGGTTTCAGCCTTCTCATGCGCGTCCTTCACCATCTTGACCACATCGCGCCATTCCTTGCTTTTCCCGGGGCGAATGTGGATGACAAAAATCTGGTAGACGCGATGCTTGTCGAGGTCGGTGTGCGGGTGGAAGCTCAGATCGGCGTCGTAGGTGTACACCGACTGTATGACGCCGTCGAGCAGTTCACCATCGGCGAGTCCGGCGCGCTCCATCTCCGCCGAGAGGGTGGGGTCGCTATCCATGAGCTTGTAGTCTTTCTCCATCTCCGCAAATGAATCGAATTGGCTTACGAACAGCTCCCTGGATTTGCCGGAGAGCGCGTTCATTGCCACGTAATGAACTGGAGACTTGGCCCGTCGCATCGCGGCCACGAAGACGCTTTCCGTCTTGTCGTGCGCGGCGCCGCCCTTGTAGGGCTTGGTGTATTCCACGGTGATCTGGAGAACCTTCGGCAGAGTTGAGGTTGATGAATCGCTTTGCGCCGCGGTGAATGCGCTGCCAGCGACCGCGATGGACAGTCCCAACAGAACGGGGCTGATGATTTTCATTGTGGGAATCCTCCTTGACGTACCCGGAGACGTGCTGGGAAGGGGGAGTGTGAAAGGGAAGTGCAAGTGCTCCGAGGCACAGCGATTATGCGCGAGGCGCTTCGGCAATGTAAAGAAAATTCGAGGCCAGGGACGGTAAAAAGCTCAAGCCGTGGGCGAAGGGCACAAATCCTGTGCGGGATCAGGCGGTGCGCACGGTCGTCGTGGGGGCACGGTGGAAGATTGCGCGTGCGGGGCGGGTGTGCGAGATTGGAGGTAGAGAAAAGCTCTATTTTCTCGATTCATCTTCACGGATTGGAGCCTCATCATGAAACGAAAGTCCGGCTCTCCTTCTTTCGATCAAACGCTGGAATTGCTGCGCGCAAATGGCTTCGAAGTAACACAATACACAGGGGTTGCCGGAGGCGCCCTGGTGAGCAAGCACGGAGTGGGAGCCGTGCTGGTGGCCGCGCCGAAAGGCGAGGAAAGCGCGGCTGCTTTCGCATTGCGCCCCGGAACGATGGTGAAGGGCGAGGTGGCGCGGCTACTCGACCGGGGCTTTCAGAAATTTATGAAGACTACCCAATACGAACTCCCCGCCACGGCCAGCCAATTGCAAGCGATCCATGCGTTCAGCGAAGAGTTAAAGCAATTGGCGGGCGCCGTCGATCTATATAACGAGTCTCTGGGCACAACCAGCGATGTTTATCGCTACGACCGGCTGATGGGCCGTGAAGATGCGCAGCCGGCGCCCGCGCGGCCCTGGGAGCTGGCCGGCGGACACTGAGCGGCGAGCAGCGGCCGGGAGCGGCGAGCATGGTGGGCATGGCAGGCATGGTGTGATGGTCAGCGGCGGAGATCGAGCCGCTCCTCCTGCCGGAACAATAACCAGCCCGAGCTCCGGAGCAGACGATGGGCGGGATCGAAGACGGAGCGGATCTTGCGAGCCGGCGCGAAGAAAGACGCACACATCCACGCTACCCTGTCGACGAAGACTCTCTGCTGGTGTTGGTGCATTGCGGCCTGCCTATGAAGGCGCGGATCGTCGAACTGAGTCTGGAAGGCTGCCGTATCCGCACCTGTGAGCAGTTCACAGGCAATCCGGGCCAGCGTGTTGAAGCCTGTTTTAAAGTGAAGGGCTTTACGTTTCGG